>JAEOTC010000076.1 GCA_016840035.1 Candidatus Hodarchaeota archaeon
AATTATTGATCATTTCTTACCATATGAACAATTTCCACATGTTTATATGAACAATGTTTATTGTCCATACTGAGAGAAAAAACAAGAATTCTACGAAATGATTAGAATGGCTTCCTCTGACGCTGTATGGCACTCATTGAGCAAAGAAGATCGAAAAAAAGAATTGATACAGCGTAGATTAGATAATCAAACTTTTGAACAGATTGCAAAGGATTTATTAGGAACCCCGAAGAAAAAATCCACCATATGGGCATGGGCTCAGAGAAATATGGATAACAATGAAATTTACCCTGCTCTCAGGGCATTATCCCCTGAACCTTTTAAGAAATTCGGGGAGGTTGAACAATGGATCATGTATGACGTTCTTCAATATCTATTTCCACGTTTAGACGCAATGACTGAACATCTCCTTACTGAAGTTCAAAAGACATTAGATAAACAGGATAAACTGCGAGCTGAACAAGAGGTTAAGTTTAAACAAACAGCTGGTTTTTTGGATGAACTTGAACAGCGAGTTATGTCATCTATTCAGCGAAATCTTCGATCAGTTCAAATTCAATCAGGTTCAGCTCCACAACCACCCCGACCTATGGTTGGTGGGGCACCTCCGCCTCCCCCTCCTCCAGGAAGTACCGTACTTCCTACAAGTACCGTACCATCAGGTTCGATGGCCGCTCTACGAACAGATTTTGAAGAAATGAACATGGAGGAAATAACATCTCTCCCACCTGACTTTTTAGAAGCTCTTACTCCTGTAGATCGGGGGAGAATTCAAAATCGGGTCAAAGAGCTGAAAATGATTGAGAAGATGGCACCTGAGGAACGAGAGGAGTATTTGAGGAAGAAGGAGGAGGAAAAAGCACGGTCCGAAGCAGCTGAAGGTCTAGGTACCTCTCTTACAGCAATGTTAGACGACGAAGACTCGTTGTTTGCACGGATGCGTCAATCTGCAGATGAATCTGAAGTATCTGGTACGGGTACATTTGGTAAATTCACCACAGAGTATACGTACATTTATTGTATTGCCTGTGGAAAGACCAATCGTTCAGAAGAAGAGTCGATTGAGGAATGCGGCTATTGTTATGCTGATTCGGATCATCTAGTTACTGATGACGAGAAATCTAACTTCACTTATCATGAGTGTTTATCCCAAAAATCTCGAGAATATGTTGACCTTGACTATACGCGTGGAAAACAAATCAGAATTCTCTCTCGTTGGAAAAAACCCAATGAAGAAGCAACTCATCCTCATAAATGTCCTCCTGATCAAATCCGAGATATAACAACTGCAATTATGTCAAAAGCTGATCCAGATAAACAGTTCTCGTACTATCTTACACTATTTCGCTTGTACACGCAGTTTAAACTCCAACCCGATTTGAAACCCTTGTTTGAACAGCTTTCGGCAACCATCCAAAAGCTTCCAGACAGTCCATCCAAGGAAGTTGCAATTACAGATACCTATGAACTGATGGATCATATTCTAGCAATTATTGCTTGGATGACTGAAAGAAATGTGATTGAAGCTCTCTCTAACTATGCTGACATTCAAGCTAGTATTGATAATCTTGTACTTGATATTGATCCTCTAAGGGACTCTGAATCTCCTCAAGAGTTACGAAAAGCCAGTGATATAGGGAGTGTAACCTCCAAAGCTGACCAATTATTGAATAAATTTACTGCGATTATTCTACAGATCGAATCGGAAATTGTGATCCCCTCTCAATGGAAATGTACTAGTTGCAACAATGTCTTTGAAGTGAAGGATCGAAATAAGACTCCTGAAAAATGCGAGTCCTGTGGGAAAATTATTACCCAACTTCTGCCTGTAGATTAGATGTTAGATAGTTTTGAGGTTAAGGAGTGGCACGATTAATTAATCGTGGATAGAGACATGCTTCGCGAATGTGATCTAAGTTAAGAATCGCTTGAACAAATCTCTCAAGACCGAGACCAAATCCTGAATGTGGAACGGTTCCATATTTTCTTTGATCTAAGTACCAATAGTATGGACTAGGATCCAAACCTTCCTCTTTCATTCGATTGAGTAATAATTCGTAATCATCTTCCCTCTGAGAGGCGCCAATTATCTCTCCTACATTGGGGATCAGCAGATCAGCGGCATTCATAACCTTTGGGTTGTTATCATTAAGTTTCATATAGAATGGTTTCATTCCAACGGGGAAGTGAGTTAAGAAGGTAGGTTTTCCTATAGCATCAACCAACATTCGTTCAGGTCCTTCCGTTAGGTCTTCTCCATATTCGAGAAAAGTCCCTGATTCACCTTTTATATCATACTCTCTTAATAGGTCAATCGCTTTCTCATATGATACTCTTTCAAAAGGTTTCTTAGGAATATCTACCTTCTGATCGAATTTTGCTACTGTAGGGGACTCTTTGGCACTTGAATAGACATGAATCATCATATCTTCCATAAAGTTCAACAGATCATCAAAATCATACCAAGGCATTTCTGCCTCGATATGGGTGTATTCAGTCAAATGCCTTCTTGTTCGTGATTTTTCAGCTCTAAAGGAAGGAAGGACGCAAAAAACGTTCCCCAAGCTAGCTAAAACCGTTTCTAAATATAATTGACTAGATTGAGTTAGATAGGCTTCCTGTTCAAAATAATCAAAGCTGAATAGAGTGGATCCTCCTTCAACCTGCGTTTGGACAATTGTACTAGGTGTTACTTCCACAAAATCTCGTAAAAAGAAGAATTTTCTGAAACTTCTGGTCATCAAATCACGAAACCGCATGATATCAGAAGCTTGCTCACCACGAAGTACTAAATGCCGTTTATTCAGCAATACTTGTGGTCCTGAATCGGGACGTATTTCATGTTCCAATTCAGGTGATGCATAATCTATTACTGGAGAAATATTATTAATCTGAAGTTCTAACCCATTATAAGGAGCTCGCTTATCTTCTTTCACTACTCCCTTTGCCGTAACGGCTGTTTCACGTGTTAATTTTTTCGCAACAGTTGTAGCTGCTTCACCACTGGCAGGTTTAATAACCGATTGAATATAACCAGTGTTATCACGAATAACAAGGAAAGTGAGCTTTCCCTGTCGTCTAACATGATGTAACCAGCCACGTACTGAAACTTCTTCACCTATTCTACTTTTTAGTGATTTAATGGATTCAAAACTCAATGTAAGACCTTCTTACAATTAATAAATATTGGAAATCATTTTTGTTCAAATTTCCAATTCAAGTAGAGCGTTCTAAGTTGTTCTTTTACCAGTTTTGAGAATGACTTTCTGATTTGTTTTCATCTAAATTATAATAAATAGAATTCGTAGTACTAAGATGGACGAATGAAAATGAGAAGATCAATCATTTTTATCTGTTTAAGTATAATACTATCACCTTCTTTTGTGTTATCTTCCTCTAATAGTCTTGACACCTCAAATTTTGAATGGAAAGTAACAATGGGAGATTCCATAACATATACCTATACAAAATTTTTCGATCGGTTTGATACAGATAGAAATGGAGATCCCTTCTCACGACTTCTTACGATAGTCAACACAGACTCAGAAGTGGTCAATATCACCGTGAAAAGGGGATTAGAGATCAAAGCCGTAATTCACGATCTCCCAGAATCAGGAGAGGAAGGGCAACTAGTTGATATTCAGTTATCATTTAACGGAATCACCACAGAAGTAAATCAATATGTAGGTTTTTTGGGTGGTGTCATTGTAAGAGAAACTATCGATAATGAGAGCTATTGGAAAGATCTTGAAGTACAAGAATCTGAGGTTGGAATATCTTATAATTTTACGATTAGTGAGTACGTTGAAGGAAATGAGTTCATTAGAGAGTTTCATTCAATCTACTCATGGGGGGGAGTTGAACTCACGAAATTCAAAGTGAATTGGAAAACGGGTTGGTCTACCCATTTCTATATGAGATTAGCTAATAAAACTCATATATTGTCAGAATTTGAAGTAACTACAGACCCGTTAATATTGGAATATTTCTCGAATCTTGAGAGAATTTCTATTCCTCTCTTGTTCCTTCTGATCCTAACATGCATTGTCATTTTTGGGAAACTGAAAAATCGGAATTTCGGGTATTAAATTAGACAAAATATTAGTAGTGGTATTCTACTAGAACTCTCTTCTGAAGTAACACCTTTTTAAATTCTCAATACCATTAGCTATTAGAATAGCTATTTATTACTAACCATCTGACAGAGATATGAGCTGTTTATAATCTCGTTAATGTGGTCATTTTTATGGTCATGTACAGTTGTAAAGTCATATTACTAGGACAGGGTGGCGTAGGTAAAACCTCTGTCATCAGGCGATTTGTAGAGCAGGCTTTCAGTCATGATTATAAAACAACGGTTGGTAGTAACTTTTTACTCAAACGACTACAGCTCGATGCCGAAACACGTATGACAATTCAGATCTGGGATTTGTCAGGCCAAGATAGCTTTAGGAATATTCGCACACAGTATTTCTTGCACTCCCATGGTGGAATCATGGTATATGATTTAACACGACCGGAAACACTTGAAAAACTGAATAAATGGCATGTTGATTTTACTGAGAAGGCAGGTGACGTTCCATTAATGCTCTTTGGCAATAAGGTTGATTTGAAGGAAGCAAGAGTAGTTAAACCCGAGGCAGGTATTCAAAAAGCGGAGAAGTTTAATGCCACATATTATGAAACCTCCGCTCTTGATGGAACTAATGTTCAGGAAGCGTTCACTCAGCTAGCTCTCCAGATTATTGCACATATTGATGCTAGAAGAAGTAAAATTGCAAAAAAGTGACAATTTTACTTTTTACGCAATTCGGTTTTATCTATGTATTATTACTGAGATTATTGAGGCATTGGGAAACTTTTCACCTATCGATACCAGACTTTTTTCCATCCCTCATCCTTCTTCACAATCCATTCCTTTGAAAATAAATCTATTTATAGGAGTACTATGATTATTCAATTACCGGGTGTGAAAGAGCCGAGTAATTATGAGTAAAAAGGACGATCCTCTATTAATATTTACTACGAAAGTTAGTCGTTGTGCCAATGGTTACCATCTAAAAATTCGGAAAAAAGATGTTGAATTACTAAAATTAGCCGGTCAGATGGTCAAGATAAAGGTGTACTCTGTCGGCCTAGATGAAGAGGAAGAAGCAAAAGATCCTTATGAAAAGTTAGTTGATTAACGAAGGCTTTTAACCATTTATTCCTACCCGATTATGAAGAGGTTTCATTCACATGTCCGAAGGATCGTTAAATGTAAAACCAACGGGGATCACAAATTTCGATAAAATTTTAGGTGGTGGGTTACCTGCAGGTTGGTTTATTGCATTACGAGGAGGAGCTGGTGTAGGAAAAACAACTCTTGCTATCCAGTTTCTACTTGAAGGAATTCTGAAGTATCATGATCCAGGTTTGTTAGTCACTTTCAATGAACCATTACCCGCATTGAATGCCATTATGCGAAATTATGGATGGGATTTACAGGGATTACAAGATATGGGAGAACTATCCGTCCTAGATTTTAGTTCAACAGAAATGGGGATCATGCAACAAGCTAGCCGACTGCGGGAAGCCTCCCTTGATTATGTTACACAGAAAATCATAGACGAAGTTAGACGATTAGGTGTCAACCGATTAGTTATCGATCCATTAAACACATTCTCGTTACTCTTCCGAGATTTATTTGAAGTCCGTAAAGAACTCCATCGTGTAATCGGTATTTTGTGGCAAGAGAAATGTACAACATTAGCTGTGTATGAGAATACTGATGATGCAGTTACTGATGTCCAAAATCCACAGTTTTCTACAGAGGATTTCTTATCGTATGGTGTAATCAATCTCCAATATATGCTTGTGAACTCCTCACGAGAACGAGCCATTGAAATTCTGAAAATGCGTGGTATGAATCACAGTAAACGTGTTCATCCTTTCGCAATAACTACTAAAGGAATTGACATTAAGGTAGACAAACCGATTGATTTTAGTAAAAGATGACTGATTTCTTTTACTAGTACAGAACCATTTTTCAATTCGCATAGACTACTTCCTTTTACACATATTTAACACCCTGATGCATCATGGAAGAACATCTTAAGACTCAAACTTGGAGAATTATTCCCTATTCCCAAAACGATGCCTATCTCAATATGGGTATAGATGAAGCCATCTACCAGCTATATAAAGATCATAAAATTAATACCCTACGGTTATATAGTTGGTACCCGAGCACAGCATCAATTGGTCACCATCAATGTCTAAATGACGAAATAGATTTATCTATGGTTAAGAAACATCAGTTTCAAGCGGTAAGACGTATTTCTGGTGGAGGTGCCGTTTTTCATGATTCAACGAAAGAATTAACATATTCTGTCGTAACCAATACCGAGTATGTATCGAATAAATCCATTGAAGCAAGTTACTATCAGATTGTGAACCTCTTATTCTCTCCCCTTGCCAAACTTGGCATTCTAGTGAATTATGACCAGGTTCACTGCCCAAGTGTATTTAGTAAAGGCAAGAAAATATCTGGGAATGCTCAAGCTAGATCAGGAAATGTGATTCTCCAGCATGGAACGATTCTCATTGATTATGATCCCGAATTAATGTATTCTGTTCTTAAAGCTCGTCCAGGGAGGACTAAAACGCAAATGGTACAGTCTGTGTATCAAAAGATTACTACGATACAGGAACAAACACAAACAACAACGTTTTCTCCTTCCTCCCTAGCAGAATTTATTATTCAAGATTTATTAGAAAGCCATCCTACGACTTTTTCATTGGGGAAATTAACTGAAGAAGAAAAACAACTCTCAGAGAGATTGACTGAAGAAAGGTATAAATCTGAAGAATGGTTATTTCTCAAGTAGATATTCCAACTTGATCCTGAAATTCTTGCTGAAGATAATAAACTAAAAAATTCTTTGGAAATAAATATCTACCATTTGTTTGATATTTATTCAGCTCTTGGGGGAATGTTTTCTCGAGATGATCCACTACCGATTCCGCTACCATCCTAGCTAAGGAGAGATCTGATTTATTATCCACAATTATCGCACATAGAAGTGTTTTTTTCTTAACTATTACTATCGAATAATTCTCAGCAATTAAGGAATCTAATCCCTCAGTAGCTCCCATCATACCTCTGGCAATTTCATCAATTGCATTCAAAAATCCAGGCACAATATCATTATCCATTGCTGATTTAGGTTGGTTCATAAATAAGTGAGAAGCAATAGGCATACCTGAACGAAGAAAAAGATAAATTCCCTCAATTTTGATATATTTTTTCGACATAGAAATCGTTATTTTTTGAGAAAACCAGTTTAATGCCCGATAAATATTCAGGCCTGTTTTAACAGATATCTCGAAAATTTGAAATGATCTAGTAGGACTCTGATGTGGTAAGTTCCGAAGCTTAACCTTATCAATTAGCTTGGGCAGTTCCATATGAGTTAAATCCGCCTTATTTGCTAATATCATGAGAGGGGCCTCTGGATTCCATTCTAGGCATTTCCACAGCCATTCCACCGAAACATCCAGCTTCTCGAGATCGCTCGCATCAATCATAAAGACAATGCCTTGTGAAAGTTTTACATACTCTTCCCAAAACATTTCTCGGAATCTTTCCTGACCCCCCAGATCAAACAGCTGAAAAAGTGTGCCTTGAATTTCCAACATTTCGGTATCGAGTCCTGTAGTCGGAAGAGTTTTGCCAAATTCACCAGTTTGTAATCGTAACACAAAAGATGATTTTCCTGCAAATTCTAACCCGACGATAACAATTGGAATCCGTTTTCTGGGAAGATATTGCACGTTGTACACAACTTGGACACTTAGTACTAAGTAATTCGGTGCATTAGTGTGTCCTCAGTACGAATCACCACTACTCCTATTTAATCATATCTTAATTAACTGAGAATGCAAACTCCCTCCTATTCCTCTTTGCTCTAGTTAAAACAGATTTCAGATTAGTCTCGTAAAGAGACTTTCAAATTCACTTTGTAAGGAATTCATCCACAATCGTTCGTGCAAATGTGATTAATTCTGACTGACGGTCAATATTTTCCTTTGGATCGTATACTTCTACCGTCAAAGTGTTCTCTTCTGTTGCTAAATGAAGATGAATCCATTCATTCTCTTGGGTGATAAGTTTGATGCCAATGAATGTATCGATTACATGGAATTCTGAGGGAGGGTTATTTAAAACTGATTTAAAGAATTCAAACATCCTGTTTAATGGAAATGTTACTTCAGCTAATCTTTGTGTAAACACTTGATGATTTCTATAGAGATCAGTTGATTTCAATTTAGTTTTTGCCATCTGAGATAATACAGTAAATGATGCAACAATAGCATCCGATCCTGGGGAAAAAACAGGCAATACAAACAAGCCAGTATCATTAAAACCATATATTCCTCGGTGAGTAAGTACAGCCCGACCTAATCCTCCGGGTTCTCCATGTCCAGAAAAGACAATGTTTTTATTTAATCCATAGTATACTGATGGGTGGACTGAGCTTCCTACAACGACTGTTGCGTTGGAATTGGGATCATATCGTGAATGAAGATTGACAGAAGCGGTTTCCTCCGCTGTTCGAATTCGTCCTTGACTATCAATTATTATAGCATGACGAGCTTCAGCATCCAAAGCAATGCCTAAATCTGCTCCAATTGCTCTTACCATTTCTCTCAATCGAACTAATGAGCTTGGATTTGGCAAAAAAAGAGGATTACGAGGTCGATGAGCATTCAAAGTTATTACTTGACAGCCAAATTCACTAAGTAGATCAGGCATAATTCTGGATGCTGGACCACATGCACAATCAACAACTACACGAAGATTTGCTTCTTTCATTGCTTCTTTACTCGAGTTGAAGAATCCAGCCAATGCCCTGTCATAGACCTTCATAGCGTCCGCAACACTTATCCAACCTACATCAGGAGCTGCTGCTCTTCTAAGGTTTCCTGATTTTGCAATTTCAACGATTTTATCGACTTGTTGACTTTGGTATTCGATACCTGTCGCGTCAAAGAGCTTGATTGATACCATCCCTGCAAGATTATGACTTCGAGTAAGCATCACTCCAGCATCGGCACCATATCTTCGTACTGCAAATTGTAAGATACTTGTGGGAATACCATGAAGATCAATTAGTTCGATCCCTGCGGAAAGAAGTCCTCCAGAAAATGAACGTTTAAGCATACGAGTATCCCGTCGATAATCTCGACCAATCATAACGACGGCATTGGAATTTAACGATGTACCCATTGCTCCACCTATAAGAGCAGCAAGTTCTGGAGTTAATTCGGTGTTAGAAAATGCAGTTATTCGACCGCCTTTTGTAAATTGTTCAAGTTCCTTTAACATCAGTTTAACTTCCTTCTCAATCCTTTGTAAATGTCTGATCTATCTCAGAGATAATAATTTCATCAGTTGTAAAATTTGGGCCAATTACAGTTCCTTCACTAAGCTGAGAACCTGCTGGGATTAACACACCATTACATACAACAGTATTTTTCATCTTTACGTTTTCCTCGATAACTACATCATCCCAAATGACAGAAGCTTCAATTTCACAGTTATTCCCAATTGAAACACGATCCCCGATAACACTATGCCCTCTGATGGTTGTATTTGATCCAAGAGTAATTTCGTCACCCAATGCTGCAGGAGGTTCTATAACAGTACCACTGGGTAGGGATGGATATTTATGGTTTATCCAGACATTATTTTCCTCGGAAGTAGCCCTAGGAAAATAAGGAAAAGCCCACCTTCGTAAGACATCCCAATTTGTGTATAAGTAAGTCTGGGGATTTCCTGCGTCCATCCAGTAATATGAAAGATTCTCAGCCCATCCATAAATGCCATATTCACGAGCTAAATAAGGAAAAACATCTTTTCCAAAGTCCATCAGATCATCCAAGGATTCTAAAATCCCTAATACATCATGTTTGAACGCATAGATTCCTGTATTTACTAAATTGGATTGAAGTCGAATTGTTTCCTTTTTGGAAAACGTCAATGTTGCTAAACTTAATTCTTGAGGAATAGGCTTTTCGAGGAAGAGCAAAATTCGCGAATCCTGATTTAACATAATAACTCCAAAAGCTCTTGGTTGAGCTACATCTTTCAAAGTTATACTAGCAATTCCATTCTTCTCCTGATGGAAAGCCATGAAATCTTGCAGAGGAATGTTGGTTACAATATCAGCCATTGAAACAATAAAATTATCAGTATCGATATAATTTGCGGATTTGCGAACTGCATCCGCGGTATCTAAGGGATCAAATACGGGTAATACTATATCTAAATCACTGAAATGATCATTTTCCTTAAAATATTGAATGATTTCTTCCCGCATATATCTAGTAATAATTGCTATCTTACCAGTTATTCCAGCTTTTCGCAATAATTCCAAGTTATAATCAATCATTGGCTTATTGGCAACAGGAACTAGTGGTTTGGGAATATTATGAGTTAAGGGTCTTAATCGCGATCCGATTCCTCCTGCGAGGACAATAGCACTCCATTCAGTCATCCATGGTAAACTCCGACAAGACCGCGTTTAATCTGTGATTGATATTCTTACTCCTTCTATCAAATCTCTTGAAGGATAAAAAATCCTCTAAGGTTAAAAATTCTACGTTGATAAACAAAAGAGATTCATTACTTATCAATCAAAAATTCTTTCTGAAGTAGATCCTCCAGTGGCGTTGACACAAACGCTCTTCACAGGTAGAGCAGTCATATTCATCCCCACTGTCTGCGTGTTTTTTCTTATAACATGTATACGCGTTGCACATGGCTGGTTTCCCACAGAATTGACACTCCTGTACATCAGCTTCAGGCCTTGGTTCGTCATGTAATGTTTTATTTTTTTGTATAATCAGTGTTATCACCTAAATTGGTATTGTATAGAAATAAGGCTTGATGATTCACAGAGTTTCTTCATTCTTCCCCCAGAGATTCATTCGTCCTTTATCCTCTTACATGGAGGGCTTAAATTAGAGGTTTTTAAGAGTTTTCTTAAATTCTTGGAAAAAAGAGTTCTTATGGGTTTGAAACCCTATGATTTAAAAATATCAAAAGATCTAAATTATTAACTAACGAGACTTGTCCAGATTAAATTCTCACAATCAATCTTAGTGGTTTTTCATGCAAGAGGAAAAAGTTCCGATGAACGAAGGCAATGAAGACAAAAAACCCTCTCTCGACCTTGATGAAAAAGATATTATCATCAATGATTTACGTGAAGAAATTGAGCGCATGAAAAACAAATCACAATCAAAACTCAATGAAGCTTTTGGTGATTCTACTAATCTTGAAAAACAACTACAAGAAAGTCAAGATGTTCTCTGTAATGTCAAATCTGATCTTCAAACGGAGAAGGCAAAATCTGAAGTTTTAATTGCCGAGAAAGCAGATTTAGAAAAACAAATCGAAGAAATGACTGCGATTATTAATCAGAAAGAATCAACCGATGAGTCCTATCTCCAGCAAATTGCTAAAATGCAACAACTGCTTCAAGATACGGAACAGGAGATAGAGAGCATCGAAGCCGGTCATATAGCTATCCAAAATCAGCTTCAAGAGGAAATAAAACGAACTGAAGATCGATATGGGCAAGTGAGTGAAGATTTGACTCGAGAATCATCTAGTACACACGCACAAGACATTCTCATTCGTACGGTTCTCCAGGAGACTGAACTAGGTAAAATTACAATGTTCATTGTAGATTATTTTGAAAATCCAAAGAGAAAAGTTCTTGCAAGAGAAACGATAGCCACAGAGTTACAAATTGCCCCAATAATAATCCGATCTCATCTTAGATTGCTACATGGGTTAGGTGTTTTAGCATTCAACGAAGTTAGTGGGGAAGTAAAACTCGTTAGACAATAATATCCGAGTTGTTTATTTTCCTTTTTCATCCATTCATATTTTACTCATTAGGAGAATTACATGAAGAAAATATTACTATACAGCGAGATAAAAAATAATTTTCTCCACCCAAACTAATTCGAATGAATTTGTTCCATGATTTACTTTTTGGTAGAAGAATCAAGACGGATGGAATACACGCCATTATTTCCTGCTACCACGGGAGACTTTTCTTTCTTAGTTTTTCGTTTTAACAAGGTGTCTACGTTAATATCGTAAATCCCAATTTGCCTCTCTCTGATGGTGAGGAACTCCATATCTTCTTTTGAATACAGCGTTTTATCAGGAGTAAGTGAAGAAACCTTGGGTGTTTCGGGTTGCATTCGTAACCGAAAGAGTCGATGACCACAGGTACAACCAGTGAAGAGCTCATTCGCTTTTTCTGGAGTCCGATCGCATTTTGCGCATCGATACCGCGTTAAATTAACCTCTCCACTAGTTAAACTCATTTATCCACCTTCAAATTAGACAAGAGCAATTGATAAGTGTTCATAATTATGGGGAGCAACGACAGTCATCTTGACGTTTTTGTGACTAAATAGGCCTTCTCTCATTCTAAGGGGTGCAGGATTCAGAATTTTATATCCCAAGAACTCTTGATGATCGATTTGAGTCATAGCTTCTTCTATTAAGGCTGCTTCTTCTTCAGGACTCAAACCGCCTTCAATTATTACAGCTGCTTCTTCTTTTAGCTTTGAAATGATGAAGTCACATTTTTGGGTGGAGTTCATCTTCCGTGTGGTGTTTTCTGTCACGAAATTGATACGTAAGTCCACTTTTTGCACCTCACATTCCTGAAACCGATAGGATACTTCCATACAATTCATTCATTCCTGATCCGTCTTTTGCAGAGATTGGGATAATATCACTCTGAAAAGTTTCTTTGACAAGTTCTGGATCAGCATCAGCTAAATCAGATTTATTAGCGGCTACGATAATGGGTATCCTTCTAGCTTCAAGATTTCCTATTACTGTCCAATTTATTTGATCAAATGGGGCACGAGCTGCATCAACAACTACTATGGCTGCATCCATTTTATCTAAGCTTTGAATCGCCTTAATTACTCCACGAGTTGCTTCTTTTGCTCGTTGAATACTATCTTGTCTTGTTAGTCCGTGTTGTTGAAATTCACGGTAGTCTATTGAGGTAGCAATACCGGGGGTGTCAACAATCGTTAAATCGAGAGAACCATTCTGGTCACTAATAACACAATGTTCTAGAGCACTGCATTCACGAGTTTCGTGAGGAACAGGGCTTACAACCCCGAGAGGTTCACCGTTTCCGCATTCATTTGAGATCCGATTAGCTAAAGTTGTTTTTCCTGCATTAGGTGCTCCTAATATTCCAATTGTAAGTCGACTTTTCCGACTACGGGCAAATAATCGTGATAAGATACTCAATTTACTATGCCTCCTATTAGGTGTGTAATGATAAACATATTGAGTTAGGTTAGATACTCCCCTTCCCAATTAATAGACAACATATTATGGAGATGTTACACAATTCCGAGAATGAAATTAGATTCTTAACAAGAGGAAGTTAAAATAAGGATCATCGTTCTCTGGTTAATCTACCTTATTAAGCTGTTTTTCTAGATCAAAATCAAGTGGATTACTATAAATGTACTTATGCAATGTTGCTCCGATTATTCTCAGAATTGTGATTAGAAGGAGAACCGCTATTAATACTGATTCGAACTCAGGGTCTTTATCTGTGATACTAAAGATTATCAGAAGAATTTCTACTAAAAATCCCGCAGCCAAGGAACCTGTAAATGCCAATACTCCCTCTAAAGTTAGTAATATTGAATAATAACGAGCGCGTGTTTCAGCAGTTGAACAATCCAGTGAATAAGAGGAAATTGCGGTATCTTCTGCACCAAATGCCAATCCACCTGGAATATTGACTAGGAGTAAAAACCACACGTTTCCTGTCACTAATCCAGCGGCATAACCAAAAGGTACGAGTGCATATCCAAATCGTGAAAAAATGATCACAATTTTCTTTCCATATCGATCTGCAAGAATTCCCCCAACCGATTGCCCAAATCCTCTCGGTAAATTAAAAACAGCCCATAAAATTGCTACTACTAGCCATGTATTGGCTAATTTGAGGGTTACATAAGGTAAAAGAGGCCACAACATGCTCATACAAAATTTGAAGAAACTATTAATCGGGAGTAATCGACGAAATGGTTCATTTCGACGTATTAAGTCTTTTGTGGGAAGATGGAGTTCTTGTTCTATGAAAGTCTTTTTTCGAATGGAATATTTCTCTTTTAAAAATAATTCACTGACTAAAGCAATTGCAAAAATAACCCCGCCAGTTATAAAGGGTATGAAAAAAACTGGTTTACTTTCTGCATAGAATATCGCTTCTGATGGGAATGGAAGTGATGTACTGTCCATCCACCAACCTAATCCAAGAATTACAAAAAGAGAACTCCAGGTCCCAATAGAATTGATAAATCCAATAAATGAGGCTCGTTTTTCTTCAGAGGTATAATCTCCAAGAAAAGCAATCCATGCTGGAATAAAACTGAATCCTAACGAAGTCATCACCATAGAGATCAAAACGAGTTCAAAAGGATTGGTAACAAAAGGAGTAAGAATTATGGTTAAAGCTAATGTTGCTAATCCAATGGTCATGACTAGTTTACGTCCTTTCAAATCAGCAAGCCACCCCCATATAGATTGAAATAAATTAGATCCTAAATTCCTTACTGATGTCAAAATAGATAGCTCTAAAGGACTTGCTCCAATGACGACTCCGAAATACGAAAGATAAGTAAAAATTGATGATCTTCCAGCCGCCCACGCAATACTTGTTGTGTAGATTGGTATTTTCTCCCTTCTCTCTGATGGTTTTTTTTCTAACTCTGAGCTTCCATTTTGTGAGACATTCAAAGCTTTATCGACACTCATGAGGTAGAACAAATCCCGTACAGTTATTTTTCCGTGTGTTAATGGAAAATCTAAATGGAAAATCAAAAACCCAGAACATTTTTTGCAGAAGTCAGAGGGATTAATCAATATTCGTATCTTGACAGATCTTAGTTTCTACAAACAAATTTCTTTTCGTGGAAATGAGATTATCCATCATGACGTTCAAAAGCAATATCAAATGCTCTTTTGAGCTTTGACGTGAATCCCTCTGGAGAGCATTTTAGAGCAGAAGTTTTTGCAATTTTACCCATTTTGAGAATCTCAGATGGATTATCTAAGCAGTAAAGGATTGCTTCTTGAAATGCCTCAACATTATTCGACTCCACCAGGAGGCCATTCTTCTTATGCTCAATGTAATCTTTTACTCCACCCTCATTAACACCAATTACCGGTCGTGATTGGCTCATTGATTCTATTACAGTTAATCCTTGTGTTTCTGTATCACTAGGAGTTACCATGAACTCTCCGACTTGGTAATAATGCGGAAGTTTTGAATGGGCCACGAATCCTGTAAAGACCACATTTTTCAAATCTAGATTTTCTGCTTGCTTCTTATATGCCTTTAGATGAGGTCCATCACCAATGATGAGAAGAGTAACATCTTTGTGGCGCTTCTCGATATCTTTATAGCCATCAAGGACTATTTCTAGCTTTTTCTCAAAAGAAACTCTACCACAGTAAGTAATAATGCGATTATTCTCAGGAATGGAATACTTTTGTCTTAGAGAGGAGTCAAATTCTTCTAATTCCGTTTTTGAAATTTTTGCGTTGAAGAATACCTCAGAAATCATATTTGGTAGTGAATAAACGGGTGGTTTCAGTCCATGTGCTATAAGATCATGCTGCAATGTTTTTGATGGTGTTACCACTACATCTGATTGGTTGTAGTAGCGATTTATAAACCACCATACGGCTCCCGCAAAACCTTTACTAAATTTTTCTGCTTGAAAACCCCCAACCAGATGTCCAGAATACTTTACCAGATCCGTATGATAAGTATTTACGAGAGGACATTTTTTCAACGACTTAGCAGCGAATAATGCATACCAACCAGCTGAAAAGGGACCATGTGAGTGAATAATATCAAGATCGTACTTCTTCATTGCCCTATTGAATTCTGAATCTATTAATGCCAGATTGTACCCTGGATAATTTGGGATGGGAAAACTTCTAATTCTTACGATGGGTACACCCTTCATTTTGTAGGGAGTGCGTTCCTTCAATTTGGGAGTAACAAGAACGAATTCATGACCTTCCTTACTCAATGTTTTAATCTCATTTATGATTGAGATTGTCACACCATTAATATTGGGTACAAATGTGTCAGTAAATATGCCTATTCTCAGGAAAATCGCATCCTACACGTTCTTCTTACCGATATACATATGGCCTGGCTTTCGACTCAGATTGTAGTTGACAAATATCACCTATATTATAACATTGGTGAGATAATATCTCAATAATGTATTATTGAAGAATTTATCCTCTTAGAGAAATCGCTTAGATATCCTGTCCAGCAAACTGCTTCTCATATAAATCGGTAAAAATTCCTCCTTGAGACATTAATTCTTGAAAGTTTCCCATCTCTACGATTTTCCCTTGATCTAAAACAACAATTTTATCAACAAATCGAATGGTACTCAATCGATGAGCAATTACAAGAGCAGTTCTGTTTTGTAGAATGTTTTTCATACTTTGTTGAATTACAAGCTCGGTATGAGCATCAACGGAGGATGTAGCTTCATCGAGAATCAGTATCCTTGGATTAGCTAGAAGAGCTCGAGCAAAACATATGAGTTGGCGTTCTCCCATTGATAGTCGAGAACCCCTCTCTCCAACTTCGAAGTCTAGTCCTTTACTCATTGTGAAGTCATATGCACCTACTTTAAGAAGAGCTCGCTCAATTTCTTCATCAGAAGCGTTAGGATTCCCATATAGTAGATTATTCTTAATACTGTCACTGAATAAAAAACTATCTTGAGGAATGATAGCAATATTTTGACGATAATTTTCTATATTACATTCTCGTATGTCGACATCATCTAGTGTTATAGATCCATCCTCAAAGTCATAGAATCGCAATAACAAACTAGCAAGAGTGGTTTTTCCTGCTCCAGTATGACCTACTAGTGCAAAAGTCTGTTGAGGAGGAATCAAAAGAGAAAAATCTGTTAAGACTGGTTCTGAGGTCGATAGATATCGAAAGGTTACATTCTCAAATTCCAGTTTACCTGAAACCTCTGATAGAAACTTATTATCTCTGGAAATTACTTGAGGTTTACTATCTAAAATATCAAAGATTCTCTCTATAGCAGCCATAGAACTTAATAAATTATTATAAAAGTTTGATAACACCATGATTGGTGTTGATAATCGTGTAATATACGATAGGAAAGCAACCAACGTTCCTGGAGATATCAATTCCTGACCCACAGAATATCCGCCTACAGAAAGAACCAAGGCTGTTCCTATTGTTAATAATAAATCCATGAGAGGGAACATTATTGCAAAAAGGATTAATGCACGAATTCGTGCCTGGTAATTATCAAGATTAAGTGTATTAAATTCATCAGTGACAAAGTCTTCGGCTGAAAGGGCTTTCGTGACAGTTATTCCACTTATCGCCTCTTGATAATAACCTGTTACTTTTGCTAATGTGCGTCTTGTCCGTTGCCATGCAGCTCTTGATTTAATTCGGAAATAAACAATTGCCACCGCAAGGAAGGGGAAAAATACGATGACAGTTAAGGTTAAAGCAACATCGAGTGAAAACAGGATAACAAACAAGAATCCTAGAAACATGAAATTTACAACGGCATCAATTATCCCAGTAGAAAGTAAATTTAGTAATCTCTCGACATCATTAGTCACCCTAGACACGATACGTCCAGTTGCTTCTTTGTCATAGTAATCCATACTGAGCTCTTGTAATTGGTAAAAGGCTTCTTCACGAATCTGTGTAATTATCTTTAATCCTGTTATGGTAGTGATATAACTCGTAATTACGGCCAACAAAAATGAAAATACGGTTACTGAGAAGTAAATTATGGCAATAGATCCTAACCCCCTTAAATCTGGCACAAGAACGTAATCATCAATAACAGATTTCAATAATAATGGTTGTACGATAGTCAAGAGTGTAGATAATAGCATACCCACTAATGCAATAGAGAAAATCTTTCGATGGGGCACTGTATACCCGAGTAATCTTTTGAATAACTCAAAATCGGAATACTCGTGGTGCAATAAATCTCGTTGATCTTGCCTTTCTGCCATATTATTCATCTCTCTCCTTGATGATTTTCTCCAATGTTATCTTTATGTCGATTTGTCCATTCTCTTGAGTTTTCCACAGTAAAGGGTAGATTTCACCTGTTTTCATCAATTCTTCGTGAGTGCCCTGTTCAATTATCGCCCCACGATTTAAAATAATGATTCTATCAACATTTTTTAATGTACTGAGACGTTGAGTTATGAATATAACCGTATGTTTGAGAGGAGAATCCTTTAACATCTTATCGAACGCATCTAGGAATAGAGCTTCTGTATAGATATCGAGGGATGATGTAGCATCATCTAATATCATTATAGGATTTCGTCGAAGTAGCATCCTAGCAATGGCCAACCTCTGTTTCTGTCCACCTGAAAGAGTTACACCTCGTTCTCCTACAAGTGTATCAACCCCTTCTGGAAGTGAATTCACAAATTCAGATAGTTGAGTAATAGCTAAAACCTTGTTAAGCTCCTCAGATGGAATATCACCGAGTTCAAATGATAAGTTCTCTGCTATAGTCCTACCAAAGAGAAATGGCTCTTGATGTACAAAACCGACTTGTTTTCTCCAGGTAGATAAATCAAGATCCTGTATATCATAGCTATTTTCTGCATACCGAATAGTTACCTTCCCGGAGGTTACATCTTGGAACCTGGGTATCAAGGAAATAAGCGTACTCTTCCCTGATCCAGTTGATCCTAATAAAGCAATTTTCTCTCCTGATCTAATTGTTAAAGATATATTGGAGAGTATCGGACGTTCTGTGAATTTGAAACTTACTCGATCAAAACACACATCAGGAGTTTCATTTGCAGGAACACCATATCCTAGCATTTCTTGCTCTGTAAATGAACTATCGTCAATTAAAGAGAACACTCGGTTTCCTGCTGCTACTACACGCTGATAAGTGATTAAAGAAAATGCTAAAAACCGTGTAGGAAGAGCTAGCATCGTAAAATAAGTAAAAAGTGAAATAAGTATACCAACTGTTATTCGTTCTTGAATAGCTGCTGCTCCTCCTGCATAGATGAGAATTGTTACTAAGAGATTAACAACCAACACTATTGATGGAAGGAAGAGAGATCTGATCTTAAAAGCATATGCTCTGAGCTCCATATAGCCTTGATTCTGTTCGTCAAACTTTCTTTTTTCACGAGTTTCAGCACGGAAAGCTCTGACAATTTGCGCACCTGAGATATTTTCAGTGATTACTGCGGTTAATTCGCCATATTTTTCTCTCAACTCAAAGAATAGAGGCCCTAGGATCCTCGAAATCCAATATGAAAGGAGTAGAAGACTTGGGGTTACAATAGCTACTAGAATAAACAGTATAGGGTCAATAGATAAAAGTATGAGATAAATTCCGGTATAAGTCAAAAATGCCTGTAATAAAATACGTTCTCCCCATACTAGGAATTCTCCGATTGGCTCGAGATCTGTTGTTGCACGCGACATAAGATCACCTGTCCTATGTCGATCGAAGAATCTCATAGAAGATGTTTCATATTTGATAAAAAGATCTGTTCGAATTTTTCGTATTATTGCTTCTCCCTGTAAGTACCCTGAGTATCTACCTAAGAAATGGGAAAGATTTCTGATAAGACTGGCAATGACAATTAATCCGACCCCCGAAAGGACTAATGAGGCCTTAAAATCACCAGTTTCTAGTGATACCAAGATATTGTCAATGGTTAATCCGATTAATAATGGAATGGCTAGCTCGGCTATCTGAGAAATAAGAATTGACACTATCACAATAGTGGCAAGAGCTTTTTGTGTAAGCACATAGGAGAAGAGCTTTTTTAAGACATTCACTAAAGAATGGCACCTCTAGGTATTCGAGTGATTAAAGAAGATTTTATGCTGTAGATTCGTCAATTTTCTCCTCAAAAAACCCGAGCATATCACTTTTTAAATCAAAAATGATATATGGATTAGCTACAATCAGATTGAGCTGAAATAGCGACCTGGTTTTCATAAACCAGCTGATCTCGGTCACAACACGCGCACTGAACTCTTTGGATGTGGCTTCCAACGCATTTCTCACCTGAGTAAAGGAATATTTATCGGCACTTACATTGACCTCTAAAGGATATAGAAAGTATTTCTGGTCATCCTGATTAGCAAATTTTGTTCTCATTCCTTTCAGGATATCAACAACGTCATCAACACTATCGAATTTATCACCTTCATGATCTTTCCATGTTATTGTACCTTTATCTATTGATTCTGATGGGATTCTTATTTCTGTATTCTTGATCATTGTTCCTAGGAGCTTTTGATTGGTAATTAGCATATGAACACCCTCTGGAGTGAGAATGCTTGTATAATTGATTGAAATTTCTTCCACAATTCCCTCTGTTTTAAAGTTTGGAAGAATTACGTAATCTCCTACACTAAAGGGATTGGTTATTAGTAAATACAATCCACTAATGAAATTCCCAATTGTGTCCTTTGAGGCAAAGCCAATAGCTGTTCCGAGTAATGCAGCTGCTCCAACGAATAATTCATTCCCACCTAACCATAACAATCCTAGGAGTAATATAGTAACTCGTCCTAGTATTTTAAGTGCGTTATGTTGAGTGGGAGTTAACTTTGACTTTGCTCTATCCAGTAAAATGCCCCAAAGAAGCCAGAAAAAAAGAATGATAATTATTCTGAAAATCACAAACTCCAGAATTGGGCGGGAATCGCTCAAGAATTCATAAATATAATCTAGGGTCTGAATAAGAGGATCTTGTAATACTGTCATGTAAATCACTTCTAATGACAAACGGATTTTTTATTTTTAATTATCTTACCTCTCCAATTCTCCCCTTCAGGATATTTGCGAAATCTTTTGATTCAGAGACACAAAGGAAATTTCTTAGGGGTCTCAGAAATATGTTCAGAACTTCTTTTAGAAACCAGATCCTATCCTTTGAATATCGATATAGATCCTGTAGTGGTTTCGAGATTAGTAATATACTTTAAACTCGCTATACTAAAATTTGGACTAAAATATGGCAGATTAATTGATTCTGAAAACCCAGAAATAATTGTTTGTCCAGTAGTAACCTGTGAATTCAGATAATATCCGATATCTCCTGAATCGTTGAAATTAAAGTTATAGTTGATCTGCCCCGTAACTGCTGCAAGATCCAAGTGATATGTTGAATTATGTTGAGGAATAACTACCTGATCGAAATGTGCATAGATACTACCTGAAACAGTTTCAATATTCCAATATATGTCATTATCGCAGATTAAATTATTAAACTGAGTATCAATATTTCCTGTGACGGTTTTTAGACTGTTCTTTGGATTCATGCCAGGAAAATAAGTATCTTCTAACGACGCATATATACTACCTGTTGTAGTTTCGAGAGAGAGCTTTTCTATTTTGTTATTTCCTCCCGCTTGAAAACCAATTCCCCCAGTTATCACCTGCACATCAAAAGACGCTACTAATAAAGTTGAAACTTGAATAAAGATATCATAGTTAAAATGATCATTTGAATAGTCATTAAAGGAGTCAAACATGAATAAGGTCCGATTTCCAAATTCTTGTGTTTCAAACATATTTGCATCACCAATCGACTTGCCAGAAGGACCAAATACTTCTAATTCAATGAAAATAAGAGGTTCTGATTGGTTTTCTACAAAATCTATCTGGATATAACCAACGGAGTTATCAATAATGAACTCAACTTCAGTCATATTTGGGAGGTCAAGTCTCTCATACAGTGCAAAAGTACCTCCTAGATGTTCGTATGACATATCATTTGATATTAGAGCAACAAAAAGAGCTCCAGAAAGAGCAAGAATGACTACTATCGCCATAAATCCAAAAAAAACAGGTTTTCGTGAAGATGCATGTCTATAGGGGGAGGAATAAAACTGAGGAGGGGAGGATGATTTACTATGTTTGTGTCTTCCCGAGATAACATTTCTTTCATGAAGATTTTTCGAACTGAATGCAGGGAGTTTAGCACCACATTGTTCACAAAAAACTGAATCTACAGAGAGAATCTCAGAACCACAATTACTACAGTATTGAGTCAAGGTCTCATACCACGCCTAATATTACATTGTAAATTGATTTTATAATAGGCCAGATAGGGGAGGAAAAAATGGTGTATAAATTCCAGAAAATTCCCAAAGCCAAATGAACAATATTTAATCTTGTATAACTCTTAAGAGGATTCGTTTATCAATCATCTAGAGGGGGAGAGATCATTCAAAGGATTGATTTCCCGTCTAAGAATGAATAATGCGATAAGAATACCAAGTAAACCAAAAATTTTGTTGAAAGATTGAATGGATAGTTCTCCGGCCACTTGGAAGATTAATTCCTCATAAAATACAAAATATGCGCCAATAAAGGCAATAGTGACTGATAGGGCATTTGTAATCGGTGATACTATAGATAAACGTCCCCGCTCAAATGCTAATTGTTGAGCGATTGTTGCAAAACCGTAAGTGACAATAAGCATACACAAAGAGTAAATGATTAATCCATTCCTCGAAAGTATTCCTTGGAAATCATTATTAAGCCCGATTAATAAGCTTTTTGTGAAAAAAGTCCCCACTCCAAAAAACGATCCAGCAAAGATTGGCAGTATAAATTCTGCTGGTCCCCCTGTTTTTGTCACAAAGAGTATAATTATCATCATTACGATAAGTCCAATGGTTACGGGGAATAATAATAATAGTAGAGGTTCGTTAATTTCGCTATTTGACTCAATACTAGGGGTCAAAGCAATCAGAAGAATGCCTATTATTAGTGTTCCAACCCCTACCCATTCAATGACTGATAACCGTTCCTTAAATACAACTGCAGCAAATATAAATGTAAATAATAAATTAGTATTTACCAACGGTTTAACAATGGATACATCATAAATACTTAGCGCAACAGTATAAACAATAAAACCTGTTAACGCTGCTATTCCCCCAATAAACCACATACGTGTGGTGAGTAAATTCCACGCAGCTGGAAGAACATCTCGAAAGAAATCATTTAGTTTAATCCCTCCAGATCTGAAAATACCGATTTTCATAATGATTGCAGAACCCCCCGAAATAATTCCATATATGAGCATGAAAACCAATACACCAATATTATTATCCAACGGCATACGTATACCTCTCTGTAAATTTTTCTTCAGGGGTAATTAGGGGGAGGATTATACCTTTATTCTTCTTCTTCCATACGAATTTCGGATAATTCCTTAATTTCGTCCTGAAATGGATTCGAACCATCTTCTTGAAGTATTTCAGGGTTTTGTGTTAAGTAGGAAAGCTCATCGGGGGATAATTCCACAGGAGAATCAACAGAATTAGTTTGTTGTTCAGATTCAGTCGACTCCTCTAAGGAAGGGGAAGAGGAGGATTCTTCGTTCACATTTTCTTGGATTTCTTCTTCGGTCTTTTCTTCACCAAGAGTGAGATAGCGTAATTCCTGGGAAGAAAGCTGATGCGAAGTATCTTGCATAATCGGTTGTGGCAAATTTGTTATAGCACCAGGTTCATGAACCGCAGGTTCCTTTCGTGTCTTACCTGTAATTGATTCATAGGTTTCTTGGTCAACATAAGAAATTGTGGTCTCGTGAGTAATTCGATCATCTAATAAATCATTGTCTAATTCGATGTGAATAAAGAGTTTGCCATAATCCCGTAGAGGAATAACTGGTACGTGAACTTCCAAAAAATCACGATTAGAAGCCCCAGTATATTGGCTACGTACATGTTTTGTCTCATCTAAAATTTTCACGCGATATTTAGTAAGCCCTTCATTTAATTTGCAGCGAATGTAAAAAGGAATGGGGATATTCATAACAGAAAATTCGTCACCTGCATCATCTACAATTTCTATTATTTTCATTCTTTTTTACCAGCTGGAACGGTAAGGATTTAGTGTTTCGTCTAAAATTTGTAGAGTAATATTTCAGAGATAAATATTAGCCTTTCAATTTTTTAATCATCTGATGGTGTAACTAGATTCTTTAGTAATGCCTTTTTACTTATATTCGATTTATTTCCTAATATTACACCAATTAGGGGAGATCAGTGGAATATTTTTCATTCATTAAATAAAACCGAGAATGATCTGAATTCAATCGACCATCATCAAAAATGAAGTCGATAAAAAGCAGATTTCCTAATGAAATCTCAAAAGTAGTAATGTCTTGAAGTAATGGAGAATAGGAAGAAGGAGATGCCAAGTTATCTCCTTCATTCCAGAATGGGTTTGTTTTTGTTGAATTATGGGCAGATAATTCGGATATATCTACTTCACTATAGTTTATTCTCAGTCTAAATACGTACTCTTTCGATCTTCAGATGTGGAAATTGAATACTTCAAGGTTAGAAGATTATTAATTCATCTTTAGATTTCCTAATAATGGAATTCTGCTAAAAAAACAAACTTTCTGACTACCTGACTCCGTCATTCTCTTCATCTGTACATCATAATCAGTAATATATAAATGTATAAAACCAAGAGTTGTTATCAAAAGACTAAGTGAGAAGTTATGGTTCCGAGATTGAATAATGTAATCTCTAGAGGTTTTACTGCTTATCCAACTAGATTAAAAACCGTCTTAGTAATAATATTTCTTTGTTTCAATATTAGTCTTTTTTTTGGTACTTTTTCAGGAAATGTTGGTATGGTTGAAAGTACTGATGTACTCTCCAGCATAAATATGTCATCTAGTGTATCTGATTCTGTCAATCTCACCATTTTACACATCAATGATCTTCATGGATGGCTTAATCCACGTGATGGCATTGGAGGAGTTGCTTCGTATATGGGATACTTCCAACAGGAAGGATTTGACCCCAATGAAGAGAATTCCTCATTTTTACTTCTCTCAGGAGGAGATCAAAATACTGGTCCTGCAACCGCGACTTTAAGCAAAGGTGAAGCAGTAATTGACGTAATGAATGCCATGGGATTTGATGCGGCTTGTATTGGTAATCATGAATTTGACTACGGCGTAGAATGGATATATAAACGAAAAACTCAAGCTAATTTTCCCATTCTTTCCTCCAATATTTATAATGTGGGTACCATGGATTTAGCGAACTTTTCCGTTCCTTGGACTCTTCAAAACCATTCAGGAGTCAATGTGGGGATCATTGGACTCACAACTCAATCAACCTATACTTCTGCCCATCCAAAAGTAACGAGTAACTTCGATTTTGGAGATTATGAAGCCGCATTAAGAGCTCATATACCTGTTATGCGTGCGGCAGGAGCAGAACTGGTCATTGTACTCGCTCATTGCACTCCCAGTGAGTTATCCTCCTTAGCCTCTGACGTCTCTGATCTTGATATCAGTGTTTTCTTAGGTGGTCATGGTGGAACTGCAACTGTTACAGATGTAGGAGAATCAATTGTTGCAATGGCTGCTCATAAATCCAGACAGTATGTTAAGATCGAATTATCAGTCAACCGCAGTACAGGAGAAGTTTTTGCTAGCACAGGGGAGCTTATTGATAATACCGATGGGGGCGTAACTCCTGATACTGGCATTCAGACAACTGTGGATCAATGGGATGCTCAAATAAACGCAGGTGAAATTATTACTTACACCAGTGAAGATATTTATGACTCTTCAACAAATTCTGGTATAAGTGCACTTGTAACTGATGCATTCATTCATTATTTTAATTATACATACAATTTTGGGATAACAAATCGTGGAGGGGGATTTCGGGATTATTTCAGGCAAGGAAATATTTCTATTGCCGATATAGTGTCAGTTATTCCTTTTGAAAATAACTTAATGATCTTTAATATCACAGGTGAAGATCTAGCACAATATACTTACTTCTCTGGGTATGCCCGTTCTGGATTGAAACAGATTGGGGATGATTATTATATTCAGGAGAATGGAGTATTCACCCCTCTAGATCCTTCAAAGAATTATACGGGAATTATCTGCGATTATCCTTGGTATGTCAATTATCAAAGTGTCTTTAATGCATCTGATACTGGAATACATTATCGTGATACTGTATTTTCATACTTCAGAGAATTAGATGATCTCGCATTGCATGAAAGTGAAAATCGGACCTTATTCCCGCTATATAATCCTCCGAGCACGAGTACTACTGATACGACTTCCCAGGAATCCACCGAAAATACTAGCTCTACAAATCCAACAACCACAAATACTACTTCTGCAGGTTCTACAGGAGTGGATAATGCTTTACTGTTGATTATAGTGTCTCTATTCATATTTTCGCGAAAAATGACAAAAAAGAATTGAAAAATTCTGTAGATATTCAATATTACGATTCTGGTCTTAGTCGTTTGGAAAAGTAGCAGACTTCTTCCCAGTTTTCATATCCATTACTCTCAAAACAATGCTTACTCGTAATATTATCCTTAAAAATCAATGCACCAAAGACTTCGATCCTTTTTTCGGTAAGTAGATATTCCTCTGCAGCTAATAACAATTCTTTCCCTATCCCCTGGTTTTGATCAGCTGGATTTACGGCTAATCTATTAATCCAGCCTTTACGTTCATCGTGAGATACTAATACGACACCTATCAAACGATTATTCTCATACTTTCCAAGTAATATTACATTCCCAGTCTTTAATTGGTCTTTCATGAGATCAGGATGATCACGTCCATCCACCCGGGGATTCAATCCGACTTTTTCCCATAATTCTAGCACATCAGAATAATGAGCGAGTGAAAGTTTCTGAATCACGTAATCCGCCTTCTGTACTATATTTCTTTGAAAGAATTCCATTTAGACATAAAATCGGTAGCTTTTTCCAGATCAATAGGTGAATGTAGATTTGAAGTGTCGTATTTTAAGGAACTTCCTATAATTACACCTGAAATATGAGGAAATACTGTATCAACATTTTCTACAGTTACCCCGCTTCCTAGTATTGGTTTATACTTGGTTTTGTCCACGAATTGGGTCAATGAATCGAGTGAAAGAAGTGATCCAGTTTCTCTTCCAGACAATATAACAGCATCAGCACCTCCGCGGGATAACGCGTTTCTTGTAGCTTCCTCTAAAGAGAATTGGCCTAGTGGAGTAGCGTGTTTTACTCCAACATCTGCTAATATGAGCACCCCAGAGTTAAGTAACTGTTTTTCACGAACCACTTCTTCAGCTAATCCCTCAATAATTCCCTGATCAGTGACATAAGCTCCTTCCCAGATATTACAGCGTATAAAACTCGCAGAATTCATAGTTGCGATAGTTAATGCTTGTAAACAAGCATTTCGAAGGATATTCACCCCAACAGCGATTGCAGGTACCGCATCAATTATTTTAGTGACGATTTTACTCATTAATAGGAATTTAGAATCAGAAATTCGTGTTTTAGCAAAAGGGATGTCATGAAAATTTTCTATAAGTATGGCATCAAATCCTGCCTGCTTCAAAGTAAGTGCATCCGCAAGACTGATACTGAAGGCTTCATCAAATTTGAAATCAGGAGAATAAGAACTTTCAAAGGAAGGAAGATGTATCATTCCAATTGCTGGTTTAGCTTCAAGATCCAATGGATGGTTAGGTACTGGTAATCACTTCACTTCCAAAAAATTTTATCATGTGAACAATAGCATAGATATTCTTAAGTTCCCCTCCACTAACAATCCTGCTCGAGAAGTTTAATTTTTCACGAATCATTTCCCTCTTTTTGAATGTGATGACGGTTTTACCGGCTGAACTAAATAGTTTACTATTTAGAGATGATGAGTACTGGCAACCTGATCATATAGATGAAATTAAATGAGTACATGTAATTGTGGATCCATGGCAGTATATTTTGACCCGTTCAATCCTTATTCTCGCCACTTTTGTTCCTCTTGTTTTGTCAAATATATTGAGAGTAAAGTATTAAAAAGAGTGCCCCGTAAAGTCCGTGGCCATCCAATTGCTGTTGCAGTCTCGGGAGGAAAAGATAGTCTAGCACTGCTTAATGTTTTATACACCTATCGAAGTGAGATGAAAATTCCTTCGATAAGTGTATTCATTCTTGAAGAAGAAATCCCAGAAATTCACCAAGAAAGGCAGTTAATGCTTGAGTTTATCCATAAAAAATATCCAGATCTTCCGGTCCATTATGTAAAATACTCAGATATCTATGATTACAACCTTCCAGATCTCGTAAATCTGAATGATGTAAAAGGTCTCGGTTATACCCCATGTACTATCTGTGGAATCCTTCGTAAACACGCTCTTTTCAATCTAGGAATTCAATTTGGAGTTGATTTTATCGCTCTCGGCACAACACTAGAGGATGAGACTGCTACATCGATATTGAATATTATTCGAGGAATTTCGCTTCAAAGAAATAAACAAAGTTCACAACTGGAAGAGAAACCCACACAAAAACTTCCTCAACGCATTAAACCTTTAGTCCGTGTATCAGAAGATCTGATTAATGAGTATATTCGGATTATGGATATCCCCATAATTTCAAGCTCTTGCCCATATGCAGATCGGTCTTTAAGATCAGACATATCATCATTCATTTCAAAATTAAAAACTCGCGATCCCCAAGGATCATTTCTTTATAATATCCTGAAAACTAGATATCGCTTCACAAAAACCGACAATCAAAGACAAATTTATCCCTGTAATCGGTGCCAGATGGTCTCCCACCAAGTTCTTTGTCCAAGTTGCACTATAATATCAAAATTAGAAGACTCGAGCTGATATTCTTCTTACCGATACAGAATTTATTTTAGAGAGGGGGTGCAAATCTATATTAGCGGGATTTTTCGTTACAGAATCATACAACTTCAATTAAATTATCCTTTAATCGAACAATAAATGGTAAAATCTATGCAAGAACAGCTCTTTTTAGATTTAAGAAAAGCCATAGCCAATAGGAATATACACCGGGTTAACGACATACAAAAGAAACTTCTATCACTAGATTCTGACCAAAAAGATGAGGATTTGTTTTGGAAACTTCGCATAGAAGCAGAAATCCATCATTTCAGACGAAATTATTCCCAAGCAATTTCAATTCTTGAAGAAGCTCAAAATCTGCAAGTGAATCTTTCATTGACTGACAATCAGCTTAGTAGTCTAAGAGGTAGATATGCCTCCTGTTTATATTCAATAGAAAACTATGAAAAAGCTCACGAGGAGTTTTCCAAAGCCAAAGATTTGAGTGGCCACGATATTCCAAGATCTTTCTATTACAGATTAAGGATACTTCAATGCTTGCTTAAATTAGATAGAAAATCAGATTATTTTACCTATTATTTTGAGATAATTGAATGTTTCTTTACTAATCCGTTAGAAAAAGTGTGGAATCACCACTTAGATTATGCTTGGAATCTGATTTCAAGTATCCAGACGAGTAACTGGTTTGGAGAAATCAAAAAGCTCACATTTGAATATTCCCCTGACAAAACAGAGAATTATACCTCATCACTTTTATATTTTCTTTTTGCCCTTCTCTCCCGGTCTGAAAGCAAATATGATGAGATGATCACACATATGAACTCTAGTCTTGCAGCTTTCAGGGAGGGATGGAACGTTAATGATCATAAAAACCTATTACTTAATTGTGCAAATCTTGTTAGATACCCGTTCAGTGATTTCGCTACCGCTCAAACATTGTTGGAAAAGGCGTTGGCTTTAAGTCCTGATCCTGATGGGTGGAGAGCACAAATTTTAAATTCCTTAGGGTCTGTCTCACGATTTACAGGAAATTATCCTCGGGCTATTCAGGTTCTCGAGGAATCTATTGATATTAGTAGGAAATTTCCTTACTTATATCAATTAGGATTCGCATATAACACATTGGGAATGGTTTATACACTCTTAGGAGAAAACTTCAAGGCTAAAAAAGCTTTCGAATCAAGTCTTGATTGTAATATCAAAGAAAACAATTTCACTGGGCAGGGATATACATTTGGATCAATGGGATGGCTTGAATCTGTGCTGAATAACTTTAAATCAGCTAATGTGTACTATTCCAAGAGTATAGATGCGTTTGAGAAGTTTGGGAACACACCCCCGATCATTCTTCTCGCAAAAGCGGAAGTCTTATCTCAAATTCATAATTTCATGACTCCTGATATAGAGAAGTTGCTAAAAAACGCACATGAGCTAATTTGGAAACGTAAAACACGATTAGATAAAGGCAGATACTATATCACATTAGGACATATCTATTTCAACTTCAAGGATTACTCTAGAGCTGAAGAAAATTATTTAGAATCGCTAATATTTGATGATATTTACGAAGTTTATTCTCAAGGTCTTTTAGGCATAATAAAGGTAAAAACATTTCTTTATATCGAATCTGATGACATCAATTTCATGAACCAAGTTAAAACAAGACTATCAAGCCTCAACTCTCTAACTCAAGAGAATTCATTGTTGTGGGCAGAGATGAATTTAATTTCATCAATTATTGATATATCGGAAGGAAAATTTGGACAAGCTACCAACAATTTAAAATTATTACGTACTTATTCAGAGAATCATGGATTGATCGGGCTTCAATCCCGAATATTAAAGCAAGAAGACTACCTAGCTATATATCAGAAGTACGTACAAATTCAGGATCAAATTCAGGATCAATCAGAGATAGAAGATGCAAAATCACAGTCCTTAATGGATGTATTGGATTACTTAAAGGCAATTTCACGCCTATTGACTACTCATTCGACTGACACCAAGTCTAAAGACCCTAAATGATCCTGGGTCCTCCCTCCCCAGAGTCCCTATTTGACTCCCAGGCACACCACTCTTCTCATGTTTCCATGAAATTCATTCTACTATTGCCAAATGTAGTAGAAAGTCATTAATCGTTAATATTATTGTATCGAGTTTATCTACCGTGGTCGTATATCTTCTTTCTAGGCTTCTTTCGAACCAGAGAAGATAACCACCAAACTTTAGATGGTAATCTAATATATCTTTTGGTAGTTTTTATACTCCTTAAAAAAAAAGACTATTAATTCGTGTACAGTATAATAAACACTTAATTATGGCCAATCCTCCCTATTCAATAACAGATTTTTAATCTAAGCACAATTTATGTGATTTAAACAGATTTTTGTAGTTAGATAGTCTGATCTCATCAGAAAATGATTGATCAAGTAACCACAAAATTGAAGATTGCATCCTATCAATATTGAGAATAAGAGGTAAAACAGTTGAAATCATATATTCGAGACCATTTTCCAGTAGTAGATAAGGCCGTTTATCTCAATCACGCTGCTATCGGCCCTTCACCGAATCCTGTAACACAAGAGGTTCAAAAATGGATGGTACATCACAAATCTTATGGTGATATGTATTTCTCGCCTTTAAACAAAATGTATGAAGATATAAATAAAGACCGTGATGTTCTGGGAAGACTAATCAATGCAAAATTTCCTAGAGATGAGATATCATTTACTTATAATACGAGTTATGGGTTAGCTGCAATAGCTGAGGCAATTCCCTGGAAGAAGGGAGATTCTATTATTCTGAATTATTTGGAATATACATCAAATTCTTATACGTACCAAGCTTTAGCTCGTAAATTCGATCTCAAAGTAAAGACAATACCTCACATAAATGGGGTTTTACCCTTAGAAAAATTTCAAGCAGCTTTAGATCACACAACTAGGTTAGTGGCAATCTCACATGTTCAGTTTAGCAATGGTTTTCGTATTGATCTTGAGGAATTGGCTAATCTTGTGCATGAAGTAGGAGGAGAAATAATCGTTGATGGTATTCAGTCTTTGGGAGCAGTTCCTCTGGATGTTCAAAAGACTAATATTGATTATTTGGCTGCAGGAGGATATAAATGGTTATTGGCCCCGATGGGAACTGGATTTCTCTATGTTCGCAAGGATTTAACAGACACTTTGCAACCCTCTTTTATTGGGAGTATGTCAGATTCTTCCCCAATGAACCTATCGCATCACTACTATAGACCTGGCCCTTCTGCCAAGCGTTTTCAAGCTTCTCTAGGTCCTAATTCATATCTTCTTTCTGTAGCTGTAAAATTTCTTCTAGATATCGGCATTGAGAATATATTTAAGCATCTACTAAACTTAACCAATATTATTATCGATTTCGTTGCAGACTCTCCCAATTTTGACTTAAATTCTCCCGTGGCCGAGATTAAACAAAGAAGTGGAATTATTAATTTTTCATGTCCTAACGCAGAGAAGATTGTGACTCAATTACGAAAGTTAGACAAACCCATCGCGGTCTCATACCGTGAAAATGGTATTAGGGTTTCCCCACACTGTTACAATACAGAAGAAGAGGTTCAAAGTTCTCTAGAAACTATTAAGAAATTAAGTTCCTCATAATTTCATGATTAAAAAATTGAAAAACTAGTTTTGTTTTTCCTCTATCTTCCAAACACTCTCTCCTTGCCAATCTCGAATTCGCTTAACTGGACTCCCAGCGTAAATCGAATTTGGTTTAAGCACTCTATTTGCAGGGATCACGGAGTTACTAGCTACAATAACATTATCTTGAATCGTAACTCCAGGTAATATTATGGTTCCTGCTCCTATTGTACAATTTTTACCAATGATTATTCTCTTACGAAAAAGTTCCCCCTGTGAAATAGCATGGGCGCCAATAATACACCCAGTTCCGATTGAGGTGTTCTCCCCGATCTCCATTAATTCTACATCCCAGATTCGTGTATAAATTGCTGCTCCTTTTCCTATTTTTGCACCAAATAATTTATAGAATAATGAGGGGAACATCTGGTTGATAAACATCTTATTTACAAAATAATATGCTGTATCGGCCGCAGTCATACCCACACCCCAAAGTATTTGGTCACGGCCAGTTAAAATACCTTCCTCATTTTTCATGAGCATTCTAGCTGACTTATGTATAGCTGCTAGAACAAACAAACCAGTAAATAAGGTTAATGTTATAGCAGATATTAAAGACAAGAACAAATTATTGAAAAACAAGTCATTATAAAATAAATCGAAGTAAAATACACCTACAAAGATAACTGATGCGAGTAAGACGATCTGAAAGAGAACCCAGGCAGCCATTATGTATCCCTTAGATATCAATATTTTTGGAGGGGGACAAGTGGCCAAAGACCTCTTCTGCGATATCTACCGCTCCATCAAAGACACTTCGTGCTCCATTCCAAGTTGCAAGATATTTGCCGTACTGGGCACAAAACTTTGTTTGAAATTCGTGTAAGGCTTTCTTTAATTCTAAATCGTGCTTATTACTGAAAATTACTGCAGAAATTCCACTACTACTATCCTTATCGGTTATTATAAAGTGATTACCGTGCCTAACTAAATTTAGGTCTCCTTTTTCTCTCATCATTTCAGACATGAATGAGGAGACTGCAGTTAAAGCTCCTGACAAGAGTGTAAGTTCAATATCCGTATCAAGTTCCTTTTGAAAGGCATAATCAAATAATGGTAATCCCCCTTCTTCAATTACCATTAGTAGGGTAAAATCCAGTGGTTCATAGCTATCAGTTGTCCAAAATAGGGGGAAAGCAGCAAAAAATGCCAATATGATAAGAACGTATGTTACATAATCTAGATTTTCTAAGAGAGGGACCAATAACCAATGCCCTACACCATATCCCGCCCCAAGTCCAAATGCGAGTGAAATAAAACCTAACGCAAAGTAGCGACCTAATCCATCCCGCGGAGAAAGATCAGCCCACAAAGAAGAGTCCAAAGTCGGATGAATTAGAGCAAATGAGAATCCAATTGTCAATGCAGAAATTGCGAAACTTAGCTCTGAATGTTCTAATCCAAGGATCATGGCAGATAAAACGATACCGTACAAAGCAAGGACCATAAGATTCTTCCTTCCTATTCGATCAGCTATGATTCCAGCGGGTATGACTAGTATTAAATCGCCAATTAACACCAAAACCCAGAAAAGCTTGTCAATGGTAAATTCTAATTCCCCAAGTGCGGGAATCTCATAAGTTTCCGAAATATTTAGAACAGATCCAATTAAAGGGAAAATAGCGATGGATATACCTAGCATACAATACAATAAGAAGTGAGTACTCAAGTATGCTTGAACAGACCTTCGTCCTACAATTTTTGTAAATTTGGTGGGCCAAGCATCCGGAATCCAATATTTCAAGTCTCGTGAGAGAACGAAGAAGATAACAGTTAATATAAGTCCTAATATACCAATTCCAGGAATTATTACAGCCCAGCTATTACTAAGTGGATCCGAAGTAGCAAAATTAGAGGAGATTTCGTCACCAACTACAATACAGATGAGTACTAAGATTATAAACATGAATATCGATGCTGAATATGTTTTTCCACGAGCAGTTGTGTCAGTCAAACCTGCGAAGATTGTGCCGCTACTAGTAAGAAGAATGGCAAAGGAAAAGGCCAAACCTACGAGAGAGAGGGAAAACAATATAGTAGAATTAATAAAAACGATAAATAGAATTGAAGTTATTGACGCACCCAGCATCCCGATTACAACACCTTTCTTTAGGAACTCTGGGTGTGAATCAAGGTAATGGCCTGTAAAATACAGTACTAGGATGACAAGAAGAAGAAGGACCCCGAGAATAATAATTCCAAAACCCATGAAAGGGTTATCTTCCGATTGTTCAACATAATCCAATATATCAAAAGAGTAAATTAGCAATAATGTCGCAGCTAAGCACCATGTGAACGTACTGGGGATCAAGATTAGAAAAAATCTTTTTATATTCATTTTAATTGTATCCTAGAAAGTTTAGTGATTTTTAGGGCGAGTTTTCCTTGTTTACTAAGAAGTCGACTGTTAATGTTATAAATATCTAAGGAGGATAAAGAGATTAAATTCTTTATTCAGGTTCACAGCATTATTGTAAGAGAAGAAATCAATAACTATTGAACCTAAAGGGATGAAAATCTTTTTGGAAAAACTGTAATTGATACAGATTATTATATAGGTGCCTGTAAAAGTGACCATAAACAAAATGTACAACTTACTTTCGGAACTCGTTGTTATTCCTGGCCCAGTTGGGAGAGAAGAGCAAGTGCAGCAATTTTTAGCTGATAAATGGGAAAAATTCAATCTGAAAACTGAAATAGATAGGATAGGAAATCTTTATGGCCATATTTCCGGTGAAGGGCCTCATTGGGCAATCGTATCCCATGCAGATACCATTGGATTTCTAGTGCAACAGATCCTAACAGACGGTTTCTTAAAGATGGCATTTAACACCGCAGCAACCACACCAGATGCACGTTTTCTTGCAGGATCAACGGTTAGATTTCTTACTGATAACTCAGAAGAAGTCCTTGGATATTTTGGTTTAAGAAGTGGGCATTTAGCAGGAATTGAGGGAAAGAAAAAACCAATCCTATTTGATGAGATGTTTATCGACTTGGGAGTAAAATCAAGTGAAGAGGTTACAAATTTAGGCATTGATATTGGTACCCCTGCAGTTTTTAATTCCCCCTTAGTTCAAATTCAAAATAATGTCGTTGGTCCCTCCATGGATAACCGAGTAGGATCCACAATTCAAACCATTTTAGCAGAAAACTTAATGAAGAAGAAAAACAAACCAAATCTCACGTTAATTTCTACAGTTCAAGAAGAAATTGGTATGAAGGGAGCTGCTGCTGCAGCTGTAGCTGAAAAAGGTAAGTTTGATGGAGTAATTAATTTGGATGTGGGATTGACAGGAGATATTCCATCATCTAAAAACGACTTTCTACCAACTAAGTTGAGTTCTGGACCCATCCTTGTCGTAAAGGACTTTTCCATTCACTATTCACATTCATTGTTAACTTCACTGGCGAAATTAGCAAAAGAGAAGAATATTCCCGTCCAGAAGGCCGTATTCAAAAATTATAACACTGACGGAATGTATTTCTTTATGAACGGGCATCCTACCCTAACTGTTTCTATACCGTGTAGATATACACACACAAACTTTGAAACAATTAATTTATCAGACATTCAATATACACTAAAGCTCTTGGAATCACTATTTACATCTTCATAATACCTAATGACCAGGTGTGTACGCAAATTATGAATCAGAAGAACGTAATTCTAGTAAAACTAGGTGGAAGTTTAATAACGTATAAACAAGATGAGGACCGTATCAATAAATATTTATCTGTGATAGATCAATTTCGAGGAGGAACAGCGTCCTTAGAAGATTTAACTACCACAATAGCCCATCTCTTAAATACGAGTACGTTGAAAGAAATTTTTAGAACTCTTAACATATATATAAAGAGTAATCCCATGTCAAAAGTTATTATAGTACATGGAGCTGGATCCATTGGACATTCTCTTGTATTACACTTGTTGAAATCGGAAACAGACTTAGAATACGTTTATCCGATTATCAAGCTCGCTGTTTCCATTCAGAATCATCTCATTGCTGGTTTAGGGATACAATTTGGAATAAACGCAATCTCCTTCTCCTCACATCAAATCATGCTTGGATATCCTACTGATCGAACATCCTCTCCCCGAATTGATGCAGCTGATCTTTCCACCCTTGAAACAATGATTACGAACACAGATTCTGTTCCAATCTTTTTTGGAGATGTAGGGTTTGCTCAAGGAACACACGCGGATCTACCTGGAGAATGGAAGGTTTTTTCTGGAGATTTAATCCCAAATGCACTAGCACGTAGTTTTTCTTACCTGCAAATTGATAAAGCGATCTTTTTGACACAAGTTCCAGGAAAAATGACTGGGATCTATTCTAAAGATCCATCATTGCCAGACTCTCAGCTGATTCGAAGGATTGAAGTTGGCCCTCGAACAAATCGTTACTATAATTCGGAGAATAATGAAATCCACTTTCAGCAAGAGGGTACTCAGTCAAAATTTGATGTAACTGATGCAATGGAAGGGAAACTAAGAAATTTAATTGGTTTAGCTCATGAAAACGTTACTAGCTGGGTTATTGGATTCGAGGAATTTGATAAAGCATTACAAGGAGAAAATGTTGGGACAAGAGTCATTCCCGAGAAGGACCTTAACACCAATGTAGTATTCCTAGGAAGAGGAGATGCATTTGGATCAGGGGGGTATAAGAGCGCATCAATTCTCCTAGAGTTGGAAGTAAAAACGATATTGTTAGATTGCGGTCCTCATACACTTCAAGCACTCAAAGCATCTGGCAGAGAAACTACTCAAGTTGATTGGATAGTCATTTCTCATTTTCATGGAGATCATTTTGGGGGGATCCCCTATTTACTCCTAGAATTGACGTTTCAACACCAAAGAACACATCCTTTGAAGATCATTGGCCCTCCAGGAATAGAGAAAATTGTGAATGATCTTTTTACCGTACTTTATGAACGAGAATCATCAAAAACTCGTCCCTTCCCTATTGAATATACAGAAATTACCCCTGATACACCTTATGAGAACAACGGTATTAAAATAAAAGCTTTTTCAATGAACCATACACCAGAGGCACAAGGATATAGAATACAATCGCGTTCGGTTACGATTGCTTATACAGGTGATACTGGTTGGACTGAGAACCTTATCCCGTTAATTTCTGACACACAGCTAGCGATATTGGAATGTAATTTCTACCAAAGCCAATTTGAAACCCATTTAAATTGGCAAGAAGTGCTTAAACTTTATAATCTTGCAGAAAAAACTGCCGTAATTCATCTTGGTGCAGAAATGGTTACAGAGGTTCACAGACTAATTGGCCAAAAGGGCCTATTGATTCCACTCGAAGGCCAAATCATCCGAATTTAAACAGGTCATCGAACTTTTCCTAGTGATTCCAATCGCCATACAATATTTTTCCTTTTTCCATCCACCATTGTAACTACTCGATAGGAAACCTTCCCCTCGACTCGCATTTGAGTTAATACCATTGGAATTCTATCAGCACAGTCTTGATTAAACATACTTACACGATCAACAATCTCAGTTGTACTTGCTTCTTGGAGCTCTCGCAAAACAACCTCTATCCATTTTTCCGTTCCAGAGGTATCAGAGTTATCCATTTTGAGTGAATCTCCAGTTTCATTCTTCATAAAACAAGGGAAAAAACATCTATTTCAGTATCAGTCTGTTTTGGTCAGGAATACGAATTTGTATTTATTTCAGTTACCTTATATTTGAAAGAATTTATGAGATTAAATTGTATTCTATCATCATACGATATTTTAAGATTAACAAGTAAAGAAATGGGGATTAAAAGTATCTTCATCCTACCATGCCTCCAAGTATAAAACTTAAAAATGTCGAACTCGGATAAGAACGCAAGTTTTAGGCGGAAAATCATGACAAATAAAGAAATTAAGCATGTATTAAAAATACTCTTACTTGGGGACGGAGCTGTAGGTAAAACTTCGTTAATTTTGAGATTTATAGAAAATAAATTCAAGGATGAATATTCAGTTAGCTTAGGCGTTGATTTTCTAACTAAAACAATTGAATTCATTGATGAAGATGATATTAAGCGAACTGTTTCTCTACAGGTCTGGGATATCGCAGGACAGGCCCGACATGTCTCCTATTCACATCTATATTTGAAAGGGGCATTAGGTGCTTTCTATGTATTTGATTTAACAAGAAAGGAGACTCTCGCCCATATTCAGAATCGTTGGCAACTTCAGGCTCTCAAAGCATCGCCCAACCATCTTGGAATCCTTATTGGAAATAAGGCTGACCTAGTTAAGGAACGAGATATTCCAAAAACACAATTAAAGAAAATAATTGATAGTATGCACGTCTTTGATTTCATTGAGACCTCCGCGAAGACCGGCAGGAACGTTAACAAGGCTTTCCGAGTGTTAACCACAGAAATCCTTAACGTAAAACCAAAAAAATTCCTGAAGTGAGAACATGTCCCCTTTAACTGAATTTAAAGCTGTGAAAGCATTTTTTATTTTTGAGAAGGATCAAGGTACAACACTCTTCACACGATCATACGAACGAAGCTCTACTGCTCCCGATGCACATCTAGTGGTGGCATTTCTAACCGCAATGTTTTCCTTTGCTAAAACAACTTCATTAAGTGACCTCCGCGTTGTTGATATGACTGATATTCGGTTTTCTTTTATTGAGAAAAATGGGCTAATTTTTGCAGTTTTAGTCTCCCCATTAGTATCTCCGCTAGATATCCAATTTAAATTGTCCACTATTGCGAGTTTATTTTTTTCTGACTACGGGGCAAAATTAGAATCAATAGATATTGTCGACACGGAAATGTTTTCAAGTTTCAATGATTGTGTGGATGAAGTATTTACTGGGGAAACACGACAGATGCTTAAATCTTCAAAAAATGCGGCACTGTTTTACCTAAAAAAATTAGTTTCTAAAGAGGAAACGGGGGCGCGTGGTGCAATGATTTTATCTTTCACTGGTGATATACTCTTAGAATATAAGATGGACCAACCACGTATGGCTGCTGCTATTCGTATACTAAATGTTGGAACATACATGACAAATCTCCGATATCTAGTTGTAGCTTCGGAGTCAACTCATTTAGTGGCGTATAAAATAAGTGAAGGATTACTGCTTGCCGTTGATGGTCACCCCTCATATGGATTAGAAGATCTTGTGGTAAATGTTTCAGAAACAGTCAAGCAGATTAAGGAAATAATCCCTCATTAGCCTTGAGACTTAAAAAATATCGGAACTAATAGGATAATTTTGATATCTTTAACAAAACCCTCAAGTAATGAGATCGATCAGCATAAATTAGAACGATAAACAAGGTTCCTATCACCTTATATGTGAACTAACTAAGATTTAAAGGTGTACCCAGATGGAAAATGCTTCTTTTTTTCAACAACCCCCATTCAGTGAATTTCCGTTCAATACATTCCCCCAAATAATGGACAAGCTAGAATATCTCGGCCGTGATGAGGAACAAACACCATATGAAATTTCTCCAGGAACTGACCTGTGCATCAGTGATACATATTATTCATTAGGGTTTTTAACCTTTCTTTGCTCCTTTGGTAGGGTGAAAACCAATGATGGCAAATGGTTTTTGGATCCCAAAGGAAAACCTATTGCTGAAAAGCCGTATCGGTATGCCTTAATTTCTGATGCAGTCTCAATCCTAAAAGAACTATTGAAGGGAGCCAAAACTATAAAAGAGCTTGATGAATCGTTATCTACCTTGTCTACGGATGATATAACATTATATCTCAAGATTCTAAGTTTAATTACTCAAAAGGGGAAGGTTATTCAAGAAGCAAAGGGTTGGGACGCTACCTATGTACTTAAAGATTGGTAAGATTAATCTTTGAAGTTCCTCACATTAGCAATACTTACAATCACATTAGTCTAACTCCTTCAATGTATCCTAGTTCCTTTCAAGAGGAAATAAAAACACAATTTTACTTCAAATTTGGGATTATCATGACCGATGTTGACTTAAATTCATTAAAACAAACCCAACGCGAACTTTCTGAAATTATTGGAGTCTCAGGATTTGAATTGCCTGTAGTTGAATATATTCAATCCAAAATTGAGAGCTTAGTTGATAAAGTTTGGATTGATCCCTTAGGTTCATTACTAGCTGTAAAAGAAGGAGAAAATCCTACGGAAAGGATTCTTCTTGATGCGCATGTGGATGAAATTGGATTTATGATTAGTTATATTGAACCAAAGGGATTTTTACGTTTTGTACCTATCGGAGGATGGGATACTCGAATTTTACTTGGACAATCAGTGAAGATCATTGGAAAAAATAACCAGATATATGACGGAATAACGGGTTCTAAACCTCCTCATCTAACAACACAGAAGGAACGAGAAACAGCGGCAAAAATATCTGAGATGTATATTGATACAGGAATGTCATCAGAACAGATTAAAGAAGCAGGAATTGATATTGGTTCCGTAGGAACCTTATATGATCCATTTCTTGAATTTCCCAATGGTATGATTAGAGGGAAAGCTTTTGATGATAGAACGGGAGTGAATGTCCTGATTCATATCATCAAAGAATTTTCAAAACGAAATCATAATGATTCACTGCTTTTCAGCTTTACTATGGGAGAGGAAGTAGGAGGACGAGGCGCGGGTCCCGCTGCTTTTTCATTAGATCCAACAATGGCTGTAGCAATTGAAAATACAACCGCGGCTGATGTTCCAGGAATTCGGGATTCCGAATGTCCAGCTTATATTGGTCGAGGGCCAGCGATTTCTATCGCAGATCGTTCGATGATTGCGCATGCTAAAGTCAATAAACGGTTAATTGAGAATGCAAAATACGAAAATATTCCATACCACATGAAAAAGCCAATTTTCGGGGGAACTAATGCTGGAATCATCCATAAAACACGAGCAGGTATTCCATCCTCCGTTGTTTCTGTACCGTGTCGATATATTCATTCACCAACATCCTTATTATTACTTAAGGATATTTATCACACAGTACAGTTGCTATCAGCATTTATTAGAAATCCTAAATCGGTATAACGGATAGAATTCGAATAAGGGCAATTTACGAGTTAATATGGGATGCAAAGGATCATAAGTAGTGAACAGACTTAAACTGGTAGTGAATGGAGATTAGCTGGAATGACTGAAGAATCGGTAATTTGGGATTTAAAGGATATTAAGAGTAAAGATACGGAAATAAAGTGGACTGCTGTTAATAATCTGAGTAAATTCTTAACTGATAACCCCGAAAATTTTCGTTCCCGGATGATCATTAAATCATTTCTAACCATGATAAATGATCCTCATGATGGAATCCGTGAAACCATTTTCTCAACTTTAATGCGAAAACTTCAACCAAAGCAAATTGAGGGACTCATTAAGCGTGGGTTGGAAGATTCAAGTCCAAGTATACGGTCCTTAAGTTTAGAATGGTTAAATACGACAAATCACAATACTATTACTACTCAAGCTATAGCTAGCTTACAAGATCCAAGTGAAGCAGTACGGAAAATCGCTTTAGATATTGTAATAGCACGGGATATAAAGGGAGTTGAACAGAGATTATTGGAACTCCTTAGAAAGGAGAAAGGTGGATTACGTAGGACTGTTATTTATGCTTTAGGGAAAATGCAGACTGTTGAAGCAGTAGGCACTCTTGTTGAAATAATGAGAAATCAAGAGTTTGATGATTGGACTAGAAATCAAGCTAGTTCGGCATTGGAGCATTTAGGAGGGAAAGAATTAATAATTCCCTTTATTGGAAATTTAATTGACGAGAATGATTATGTTCGTCAAACTGCAGCCGCTTTTTTAAAGAAGAATGAAGCTGATGTGCTTTCCGTCATCTTGAATCAAGCTAAATTGGATTATGTTGCTCTTCTTCAGCATGCAACGTCAACTACAAAGCAGGACTTTAGTGGAGTGATAAAAACTCTAACAACTCAAATGGCTACTACGATACTTTCTCTTACAGATCAGCTTCAGGGGCGCGAGCAATTCTCAATACATACTTTATCTGAAGAATGGGGGGCCTCACCAATTGCAGTACGTATTATTCTTAGCAATTTCCTTGATCTTAGACTCTTTCCCCAACAAGAAGACAAATTTTACACTGAATTAGGATTAAAGAACATTCTAATCAAGGAAGTTCAAGAAAGAAATTCTCTTGATCTTAAAAGTATAAAGAAAGAGTCTCCTTTTGATACAATAGAACTTGAGGTTATTAAAGAAATATTAGGATCCATTGATACTATTCAATGTGTTTTCATGAATTTATATGTCAGTAGACAAACGTTTATGGAGATTTCCGAAGAATTCAAAGCTAGCGGCCAATTACCCCTCAAAACAATAAGTGACAAAGTGAATCAACCTCTAGAAATCGTTACAGAGGAATTTACAAAAGGTTTGATTCCCTCCGATGAGGGATGGATTAATAATCAAGGCGAATTTCTTACTCTCAAATTTATCGGTCAAAAGGTTCAAGAATCTCTTTCAAAATATCATATTATTGGCATAAAACCATTCTTACATAGCTTAGGGGAACCTAATGTTGATCATGCTGTATTGAGGAGGATTATTGAACGACATTCTGCTGGAAAGTGGTTAAATGACATTCAAGTTTATATCACTGCAGATGAGTTCAAGGAGATTGAAGAAAATTCGGTTAGAATTGATGAAGAAATTGTTAGGCATCTACTCGAGCCTATAGACATGAAATTTCCAGTCTTTCTGGAAAGCTTACAAAAAGTTCTTGAAATAAGCACATATCAATCTTCAGGGGGACAGTTAATATCACTAGAAAGTCTTTACCCCCTTATTCAGCAGGAAATCAAGGAGAAGAGATATTTACCTCTAGATGGGTTTTTGGAGAGTAATGCTTTGGAATTAAATGTAAAACCTGTGATCCTTGAGTATTTAAATCAGAATTACCAGGGTAGGACTGATAATAATTCCGTCTACTTCTTTACAAATGATGTTTTAAGGGATGTACAAACAGAGTTTCAAAACAAGACCCGTGTAAATTATAGTGTACTTGGGTTTAAACTGAATTTACCTATTGAGATTTTACAACAAATTATTATTGAAATTCTTAAAATTTCAGGAATTCACAATAACCTTGGAGAATTCATTACTCTTGACGGTGTTAGGAACGAATATAAGCAAATTATCACCCATAAAGCAGAGTTCCCTTTAATCACCCTCCATGAAATCTTAGAAGTTATCGAGAATCAAAAAGCAATCAAAGCAATCGCCGACATTATAAAAAAGGATCCAGCAATTTATTTGTCTGTAAATGAAAAGCAAGTCTGGACAAATCGTCGTGCGATCGAAATTGTCAACAGATTTTTGAAAAATCCCTCAAATTTAACCAGAAAGTCAATTTCTCTTTCAGAAATTAGCCAAGAAACAGAAGTATCTCGATCTGACCTCGCCAATATCATTAATACGCTCACAGAGAAAAATCTAGTGCGTGGAAGAATAAAGAAGAATAAATACGTCCAATAGATTCTCCTGAAGGGATATTGAAGAAAATGAGTACACCTCTACATATAATTGTCGATCATCGAGAACCTCCAGAAATCAAAAAGAGATTAAAAAAACTAGGCATGGAGATAAAGGAAGAGCAGTTGGATATTGCGGATTACGTCCTTTCTGAAACTGTTGCTTGTGAACGAAAAACAGGGGTAGATTTAATTTCTTCAATTATGGATAATCGCCTGTTTGAACAAATAGATCGGTTAATTGACACCTATGAGCAGCCTGTATTAATTTTAGAAAATCTAGAATTAGCTTTCGAGCGTACTGAATGGAAAAAAAGAAAAAAGCATGTTTTTGGCGCGTTAACATATATTTTTTTGCGGAGACAAGTTCCTGTTGTACCCACAACACGAAAAAGTGAAACAGCGATTCTATTAAATCGAATTGCATCATGGACTCAGGAGGAGAAGACTGATCCACTAATCGCACGTAAGTCTCCAAAAAAACGTACTCTAAGAGATGATCAGCTTTTCTTTCTTCAAGGATTGTATAACACTGGCCAAAAGAAGGGAGAAATTTTATTAGATTCATTTGGAAATAGTCCGGAAGAAGTATTAAATTCAATTCTTACAACTGATGTTTTATATACTAAAACAGGTAATCCTAAAGGGCTTGAAGGGCCAATGAAAGGAATTGAGGGATTTGGACCAAAATATGTTTTGAGTAATCAGCGACTACTCCGTACATCAAACAATGAAAAATCGGATTAACTCCCAAATTCTCTCATTATCAATCCCAAACGTACCGAGCAGAGTCATATCTTGATCCTTGTGTACTTAATTCCTGATTAACAAAATGAAACATGCTTAGAATACATTCCTGCGGTTGATTTTCGGTACAAATTGATATCCATGTGCAATCTAATTCACAAAAAGGAAAAGGAATGATCTTTAACTTTTTCCTAAGTCGTTTTAATTCAGATAACAGAAGACTGTGTGTTGTACTTTGAGGCCTAGCTGTTTCCCTAAAATCAAGTTTTAAATCGGTATGCATTACACAATCAATACTATAGAGAAATCTAGGGTTTATAAAAACTCCTATGATTCTTATATAGGATCAAACAGAGAGAGATCACCGATTATGACGAAAATGAACTTATCCTATCTTGAAAATCTACTTGGGCATTTCATAGCTATAGCTAAGATCAGGAAAAGTACCCTCGCGAACCTCTTTGTTATATTCCTTAACTGCGGACAAAATTTGTTCTTTAAGATTCGCATATCTCTTAACAAACTTCGCCTTGAAGTCAAAGTAACCTAGCATATCATAAGTTACAAGCACCTGGCCTGAACAATGAGGACCAGCTCCAATCCCGATCGTTGGGATAGAGATAGCTTCAGTTATTTCCTTGGCCACTTCCCATGGTATTGCTTCTAATACTAACGAAAAAATACCTGCTTCCTCTAATATACGAGCTTCCTCCACTAGCTTGTTTGCGGTTTCTTCTGATCTCCCTTGAACTTTGAATCCGCCGAATTTGTGATAAGATTGGGGAGTTAATCCTAAATGCCCCATTACGGGAATCCCCGCGTCAAGTATACCCTCAATCGCGGAAACTCGTTCGCTTCCCCCTTCTAGTTTGATAGCTTCAGCATTCCCTAATTGTACTAATTTTATCGAATTTTTTATTGCTTCTTCACGAGAAACTTGAAATGTACCAAATGGGAGGTCTCCCACTACCATTGCAGACTTCGCTCCTCTTGATACAGCCTGCGTGTTTCGAATTGAATCTTCAAGAGTGACTTTAAGAGTAGTCTTTTGACCATAAACCACCATTCCAGCAGTATCTCCTGGAAGTAAGATATCAGTACCTGCTTCGTCAAGAATAGAAGCCATCACATAATCATACGCAGTTAACATTGTAATTTTTGCATCAGATTCATACAAATCCATTATATCTATTACAGTTTTCTTTTTCAATTTGTCACCTCACTTTAACATTAGATCACTTGTAGCAAGAGCTTTTAATCGCTCAGACATAAACAGCAGCGCCTCCTGTAACAGTTTTTCATTATTATACTGTTCTAATCTCTTCTTTAACTCTGTTTTAGAGAGTAGGGTCATGTCCTTAGTAATCTTGATCATCTCAGGAACAGAACGTATGATATTATTAGTAATGGAAACGGTAGCTGTTAACGATGTCCTAGATAATGGGTTAAGGTCGACAGTCACTACCGATTTACCTAAGCGTTTCAAGGCTTGAGCGCGGTCTCCATCTTCCAATGGAACAAAAACACAATCTGAAGTCGATATACCCCGAGAATCGACTATACGTCTAAGATGAGATAATTCTTCAATGGTATCTTGATAGTCTGGATCCAGACCTAAGATTATATCAGCCCCCGCATCAATTAATGTCTTCTTAATGGCTTGTTCCCTTTCCTGTGACCGATAAAATAAATTAATCTCGAGTGGAGCGTTAAGAAGCTTACCAAGAACGACCGTTTCCTCGGGGCACATTGCTGCAAGATTACCATTAACAGAAATTATTGGATTCTCAGCTTGAAGCATTGTCAAAACGGCAAATTCCTGTTGTCGCATCGCAAAAGGGGGTGATCTTTCACCTAGTAAATAATCAAATGCTTCGCCTCTTCCATGAGCTATTAATCCGGCTTCAGCAACCACTTTTTGATGCATTCCTTTTATGATAGCTTCTCGAATGGTTAATGATAAATATCTTGGATGATCTTTCGGTATTTCATGATCTGGCATCAGTTTAACCTCAATAATGTCTGCTCACAAATCTCCTCTGGTTGAATTGAATTTGACATCTGAGCGACTTCTTCTAGCTCTTCTTTCCTATGATAAAATAGCAATAATCCGTCTCCAAGCATTATCTGACCACCAATCACACCTGGTGGTAGATTATCGACGAGGGATTGAACCTGTGGAGACCATAATTGCACTTTTCGAGAGAATTCCGCAATATATTGAATAAATAGATCAAATTCTGGATTTTCAATTAGACTATCTATCAGTTTAGAACTTGCTGTATTAATCAATTCCCGCCTTTTTGGATTAGTAATAACTGATGCAGTTGAAAGTGTTCCAAAGGAAATAGTAGCGATTTTCCAATCATCATTTTTCTGCATACCAATGGTCTTCCCGTAACCTGGAGCTCCCTCTTTAGTACGAATTTCCAATCCTCCTTGATATAATCCAATCACATCACCCAATCCTGATCGTGTTAGGATTTCAGCCTCATGTGCAACTTGAAATAGTTTAAGATCACTGAATCCAAGGTTAAAATATTTATTGATACAAAAAGCAGTTCCCAATGCACCCGCAGCAGAAGCTCCAAAACCACTACTCAGGGGAACATCAAATTTATGATTTATACAAAAATTCATCTGGTCTTTTTTTGAGAGTAGTAAATCAATTACCTTTAGGGTTATTATAGCATTAGATATGGGTTGTAAGTTTCCATTGAATTTTACTTTAACAGAAGGACTTTCAGATTCCTGTATAGACGTTGTTACACCCCTTTGTATGGATAGTCCAGCACCTCTTGATCCAATCTCAAGAGAATTGGTATACTGGTCATTTATTTCAAAGAGGCCTGTTATATGGGATGCAACCCAGAATTCTGTACACATCGTATTATTAACCCAGTCTATGGATGATTTCGCTCAAGATGCCTAATAATATCTGTAATAGCTAAATTAACAGGAGCGTTCATTCCATGAACTCGACTTGCATTGGCAATATATCCATTAATGTAATCAATCTCTGTTCGTCGCCCTCGTTCAATATCTTGAAGCATACTACACTTATTATCTTTTGTCTTATTAATAACTTCTTTTATAAAGTCAGGAGAGCTAGAAAAATCTTCATTTGGAAGAAGATGTTTGGCCAGTACCATACCCTCTTCTAGAATGGCATCAAAGATTCGTACAAAGGAGGGTCTATTTAAAATTTCCCCATTCTTTGCGTGAAGTATTGTTCCAAGAGGGCAGATTGCAGCGTTTGCTAGAAGCTTATACCACATTTTTCGTTGAATATTCTGAGTTTCTTTTATATCGAAACCCGATGAGGATAGAATTTTTTCCACCTGACGGCTAAATCCGTTTCCTTCTCCAGAAACAATTCCAAAAGAAGTCTTTCCAAATGCGACATGTTTAACTACTGCTGGTTGTAACAGTTCTGCCGCTTCTGTGGTAACAGCGCGGTAAATTGGATTCTCAGGCAATGTTTCCTTGAACACTTCTTCATTTCCCATCCCGTTTTGAATTATAAATATTGGAGTTTCTCTACCTATATTATTAGATAAGGATTTAGCAACTGTTTGATTATCGTAAGCTTTAGTGGTTACGAAAAGAGCATCCGAATTGTGTTTACTTGGATGGAATTCTGTGTCAGCAGGGAAAAATGAGACAATATTTGAATCATCTTCTAAGATTGTAAGTCCTTTCTCCTGGATTGTTTTCACATGATCCTTTCTCCCCACTACGTCTACATCAAAGCCCGAAAACGCCACTCTCCCTGCAAATAAGGAACCAATGCTTCCTGCACCAATCACAGATATATTCATTAGGTACTTTTCCTCCTTTCAAACTCTTCTGCAATTATATTGGCAAGATCACTTCCAATAGACTCTTTTGACCCCTTTAATTCAATGGCTTCGAGTTGATCTCTTATAACAAATATTTCATTAGATTTAGATACAAATCCCTTATCTGATTCACCAACCCAATTTGCACAAACAAGATTGACCTGATTTTCATTTAAAAAGTGAGTAGCCCTGGATATTAACTCATCCACACTAACTCCAACCTCTGCTTTATAAGTAACAATGAATAATGAGGGAAATTCACTTCTAATTGTTTTAACTATTTTTATAGTGGGCTTGAGCTCAATAAACAACCCATCTTGGCGAGAGGGAATCTTTCCTTTTTGTGAGATTGGTTGATAATCCGAAACTGCAGCAACAGAAATTAATCCATCTACTTTACCATTTGTCAGTTGTTTCCTAATCATATCATACATATCAGATGTGGATCTCACAACAGTTACAGCTGGTGGGATGAGATTACTATCTAATGTATTTCCTTCTCCCAGTATAAAGGACACTTCTGCTCCAAGATTTTGAATTGCTTTTACCACGTATAAGGCAGATAAACCACTGGAGGGATTTGATAAAAATCTCACATCATCAAAATATTCTCGAGTCGCTCCACCTGTTACAACGAACTTTTTACCTTCTAGAGGTTGAGGTTCAGTAAGTATTTCAAAAATTCGATTCATTAGTTTATCCATAGGAGGAAATTTGTACTTTTTCTCTTCTTTATCACTTGATAGAAACTGGACATTTAATTGTTTGAGATAATCTATATTTTTCTGGGTGATTGGATTGTCAAGTAACACATTATGAGCCGCAGGTACTATCAAACAAGGAATGTCAGCTCCAATACATGCTAATGCTGTTAAAGGGACTGGCCCATCAGCTATACCTGAGGCAAGCTTAGAAATTGTATTTGCTGTAGCAGGACAGAGTAAATAAAGATCAACACGATTTTCTGGATCCACACTCCATTTAATATGTTCAGAATGTCCAGAAATTTCGGAATATGGTTCTTCTCCCATTGACCATGTTATTGAATCAGCAGTAACAAATCTTTGAGCTTCTTTCGAGAGGACAACAATCGGTTTCCCAGAATAACGGAGTATCTCGCGTACCAGATGTGGGATTTCTATTGCTGCTATAGAACCTGTAACGCCTATTAGGATACGCTTACCTTCCAGTAGCTTGCCCTTTGTACCATAAATTTCGGCGATACTCATAGTAGAGACCTTAGCTAAAGTTCAATTTCCTTGGAGCTCTATTAAAAATCTAACGGTAATTTCTTTTAAGAATCAGGGTTATGCATGGAAAATATGAATATACAAAATATACTTGCATTCTGTCATATCGTATCTACAATATATCCTAGATGAGTAAGAACAGAAACTACAACGGATTAAAAGAATACCAATTATTCACTATTATAATTCTGAGAAAAATAATGAATCCTATTAAATAAATAGTACGGACTTGTTGGTACATAGTATTTTGCTATTATTTCAAGGATTGAAAGCTTAAATCTTAGAGACGATTTCTATGACCCTTCTTCAGTTTATCGGTGAACCAATCATAACAGATCCTATTCAGGCCATCTTTGCGATTATTTTTTCATTCTTTGTTGGTATAATATCTGCTGCTTTAGGTGTTGGAGGAGGATTTATTACTACTCCCGCTTTAATAATTGGAAGAATCGAGCCACCATACGCTGTTGGCACTGCTCTTTTCATGATAATTTTTACGGCATTATCCTCAACTCTTGCTTATTCTCGTCAGGGAGGATTAATACAATATCGTTCTGGATTACTAATTGCTGTTTTTACAGTTTTAGGGTCAATAACAGGAAGTGAAATAAGCTCAATATTAGGGGTTGAAGATCCACAACTCTTTAAGATAATTTTTGCAATTTGTTTAATTCCAGTTGCCATTAAAATGATTGCTTATCCAAAAGAGAAAAAAAAGACTTTGTTAGAAGAAGAAGTCATTTCTGGAGATTTACTTCTGCAGGGAGAGAGAAAACGTGCGATTTCCACAATTGTACTTGGTTTAGTTGCAGGATTTTCTTCAGGATTATTAGGAATTGGTGGAGGAGTGGTTATGGTGCCAATTCTTGTTACAGTTGGAGACATACCCATGCACAAGGCAGTGGCTACCTCTATGTTCATAATGATTTTTACAAGTATTGGTGGGGCAGGAGTTAAGCTTGCATACGGGCATACACATCCAGATTTAGCGATTTTTCTGATCATAGGTATCGTAATAGGGGCTCAGGTCGGTGCTAGAATTGTAAAACGAATAAATACCGTTAATTTGCAAATTATATTCGGTTTCATGATGGTTATTGCTCTCGTTTCCATAGTATTATGAAATCCTCTCATCATCTAGCGAAAACAACGGTTATTTTGTTAAGATATTAGTGGAATCATCCACTTTTTGTAGTTCTAAAAGCCTATGAATATAAAGCTGGATTGTATTCGATACCTGAGGACTGCACAAATCCGTCTGTGTGTAGCTTCTCAATATATCCAAGAAAGTTTGTGACTTAAAAGCACAAATCAGTTTCAACTTTAGGTGTATTTTCATGAAGGGTGATTCTATTCTAGTTGTAGACGATGAAGAGGATACAGTCGAATTAGCTAGAATGGTTTTAGAGTTTGAGGGCTACAAAGTCTTTTCTGCGAACAATGGCCAAGAAGCTATTGATTTTTTGAAATCACAAGAAGAAAAGCCAAATTTAGTTTTATTAGATGTTCTTATGCCCAAAATGGACGGATTAAAAGTATGTAAATGGATAAAAGATAATCCAAATCTTAAGGATATTCCTGTCCTTTTATTCACGGCAAAAGTAGGGAATAAAGATCGAAAGGAAGGAGAGAAAGTAGGTGCTGATGCCTATATTGCAAAACCGTTTAGTGCAGACGATTTGTTGAACCTAATTCAGACTCATATTGATAAATCCAAAGCGTAAATTGTGATAAAGTACGTTATTCGGAATCACTTAGATATAAAGTGGCGGAAGGGAAGAATTCCACTAATTGCGAATTGAAATCATCTGAAAGATTGTCTAGTTGAAATGTCAAGTGTAAATTGCCATATTCATTGGTAAAGAAAAGATGAATTAACAGATTTGGGGCTTCTTTCTCTTCCAAAAAGCGAAATCGAAACTTCTCACTGATTGGATGATTCAAAATTTTGATAAAATCTTCTCCAGAATAGGTCAGAAACAGCGTATCAGGGGTTTGTTGATGACCTGATTTAAGAGTAATTTCTTCTGGTAAATACGTAAGAAATGTATCCAAAGTAGTCAATTATTCGACTCCTACGGTTAAAGTTCCGATCTTTTCTATAGAAGCGTGTATTGTATCTCCGTGATTAAACTGCGCTACTCCTTCAGGTGTACCAGTAGCAATTATATCGCCCGGTTCGAGCGTGGTTATACTACTGCAGTACTCAATGATGCGGTCAACCTTGTGGATCATATTTCGCGTGTTCCCATTTTGACGTACTTTATCATTTACTTTCAACATTATAGAAAGTGAATGAGGATCCTTAATTTCGTCTGAAAAGGTAATTGCAGGACCTATTGGACAAAATGTATCAAATCCTTTTGACACAAACCACGGATGTCTCTTTTCTTTTGCTTTCGACTGAATATCACGAGCTGTGATATCTAACAGAATTGTATATCCAAAGACATGCTCATATGCCTCTTCTAGAGGAATATCCTTTCCATATTTCCCAATGATAATTGCTAACTCAACCTCATGGTGTACTTCTTGGGTTTGTTTAGGAATTATGATTTTATCCCCATGTCCAATAACAGAGGAAGGCGGTTTTAAAAACAGTGGGGGAAACGGGGGTAATTCCTCAGGATCAATTCCCATCTCTAGCGCATGAGCTGAATAATTTCTTGTCAGGCAAATGATCTTTGGAGGTATATAAGGCAAGTCTAATTTCGGAACTTCAGATAACGTGATGCTCCCTGTATTTTCTAAAAGATGTTTATCTTTAATACAGGGTAATAGATTATCAATGGTAGCAAATTTTTTAATTTCAGTGTCATTCCATACTATTACCGATCCTTCACTTACTCCAATCTTCATAAATTACCCATCCTTTTCTGTGATAACGAGTTTGAGCATTCCTGGATAGTTTTTTCCCTAGATACTTGATAGGAAGGTATTCTTCTAACTCTTATGAATCAATTTCTGAAATTTAGATCTCTAGTCTATCATTTATTTCGGGAAGAAAATACAAGAATTCAATTAAATGGGAGTATTAACTTGAAGACCAGTGTGATAATTCTCAATGATTACGTTTTTGAGGTTGAATGATGAAAATTCTTGTAACTGGAGGAGCTGGCTTTGTAGGCAGCCACTTAATAGAGGAATTATTGGTAGAAGGGCATGAAATTGTTTGTTTGGATAACTTTTCTACTGGAAAAAAGAATAATCTTAACCAATTTCAAGAACAAATAACCCTTGTTGATGGTGACATTGTAGATACAAAGGATCTCCAAACAGCTCTTGATGGGGTTGAATCTGTCTATCATTTAGCAGCACAAATATCAGTATCTCATTCTGTTCGAGATCCATTATTTGATGCATCCATAAATATAAACGGATTTATTAATCTGTTAAACGCTCTCCTAAAAAGTTCTGTAAAGCGAATTGTATATGTCTCTACCGGGGGAGCCATTTATGGTGAACCTCCTAAAATTCCGGCTTCAGAAACGACACCTGAAGCACCTATTTCTCCGTATGGACTAAGCAAATTAGTTGGAGAAAAGTATCTTAGATGGTATTCAACAAATCATGGTCTTTCCTATGCCATTATCCGTCCAGCGAATATCTATGGACCGAGACAAGATCCACTAGGAGAAGCAGGAGTAATTTCGATCTTCTTAGGACGAATTTTGAACCAAGAACCTTTAGAAATTTTTGGTGATGGCTCTGATACTCGAGATTATGTGTATGTCAAAGATATCGCTTCTATTTGTATGGCGGCTATGGATTCGAAGAAAAATGACACATATAATGCGGGAACTGGCATTCAGATAACATTGGAGGATTTGGTAGACACAATTGGAGAAGTCACATCTCTTCCATATAAAAAAGAATACAAAGAACCACGACCTGGAGATGTAAAGAAAATCGCTTTGGATATTACAAAAGCGAAAACTGAACTAAATTGGACACCAAGGATATCATTGAAGGAAGGAATTCAGTATACTTGGGATTGGTTCAAAAATGAAACCTAAGCATTAACCAATGAGCGAATAAACCCCATTTTTTCTGTTAACCATTCTTCATTTATCTCGTCTCCACCAAACCATTTCCAAAACGATGCAACTACCCATGGATCTAATTTCACTTCCGTTCTAGGGCTTTGAGCCACCAAGAAATAAGCTTGCCAGAGTTCCCCTATCGCAGTTTCAAATAATCGACTCGACGGAGACATTGCATCATCCACTGTTTTTGAACTCAAACTTTGGTTAAGCCGTCGTTCTGATTCATTTATTGAAACGAAAGCTGACAAGATCCACATCTCTCTATCAGTACGTAGGTGTTGCTGGTATAAACGATCTGCTAAAAGTTCCAATTCTTGACGTGCTTTGAGCAACAAATCAGGATTAAATTGTGAGATCCTCAAAAGAGAATGGAAAAAATCATAAAGAGTTACATCAGCATTTCTTATTGAATCAAGTAAAAATGGAGCAGTTCCTAAAATAAATGCGTTTTGTGTCATTAATGGGACGCAAATTGCCTCCTCGGCAGCCTTAATTAACCAGATGAGGGCATCAGCAATCATATCTTCTTGAATACGATTTTTTACTCTATCTAACAACATCCTTGTAGTATCTTTTTTTAACTCAATAATCTCAGAGGACCAACTAACATTATCAGCTTGGGCTTTCCACTCATCTATCTTACCTCGCGGGTCGTAAACAATATCACTTGACTGTAGGAGTCTCATAACTGTTGCTACTTGCCAGAAGGGAACATTTTTTCCTATAAGAACGTCTTCAAAAAAAGCACGAGGTGCAAACGTCAGTTTAATTTCAAGATGTGAATAATTTTCTAAATCTGTAACAGTGGTCTCTTTTAAATCACGGAGTTTCTCTTTAATTGCCCAATAAGAAATTCGAGAATCCATGAAATCATATTTGTCTTGGACTAATAATCTCCCAATCTCCTGATCTTCAGAAGTTATCCTAGCAAGTAGTAATTCTGTAATCTGGGTTATAATCTTCTGATCTACCATGATTTTCCCTACTAATATTTCATGAGTTTCTTAGTCTACTTCTATTTCAATATGATCCTTCCCAAATTATTTTAAAAAATCATTTATCTATGTACTAATCGACGAATATAGGTGTACTCTATGCCCAAAGTTCCCACAATTCAATTAATGATAATTCTACTCTGTTTCCCAATTTCTATGATGATTAGCAACTCACATATTAGTGGATCTGCATTCATTTCCTCCCAAGAAGCGATTCCAAACGAAATTAATGCGGATATTACTCTAACCGTTCTAGTTGTCTTGATGGAATTATCTGATGATCCACACCATCCGACTCATACTGTTCAACACTTTAATGACTTGTTTTTCTCTCAGGAACCATTCAGCATACGTCAATACTACCTGAATGTATCATATGGTTCTGTGGATTTAACAGGAGATGTCCTTGGGTGGTATCAAGCAGATGAACCACTCGCATATTATGGAGAGGGGACACGAATACCCCCTGGACAGGATGTAGCTCCCAACCTGCTAGCAGAAGAAGCACACAATCGCTCAATGGAAGCGGGGAAAAACCCAAATCTGTATGATCTTTTTGTTGTTATCCATTCTGGAGATGGACAAGAATATTCGGGAAATTCTAATGACCTATGGAGTCATCAATGGTATGTAAGTACTGAATCAGGATGGGTAGCGTACTCAATGAATCATGAATATGTCGATTATGCCACACCATCTCATGAATTAGGACACGCCTTGCTTTTCCCAGATTTATACGATTATCGCTTTTACGAACACACTTTTGCTGGACCTTACGGCATGATGGGCCGCGGAGATAGCCATTTTTCAATCTGGAATAAGTATTATAGCAAACTCTCCCAAGAAAATTCCGCACAATTCCTTACTTCAGATTACAGATTACAGATTGCAGATTATTCAACGGATACATATGCAACAGTTACTCCTATAGGTGTAGAGTCTCCCCAAGGAATTATGTGGCTAGAAGTAGGATGGAACTCAACTGGATATGCGGATCCTAATCATGGTAAAGGATGGACCATCAGCATCCGTGAAGATTTGGATTATGATAAATTACTTCCCAAATTCGGAATGGTCGTAGCAGAGATTCAAGTAGGCCCCCGAACATATACCCAAGTTGATGCAGAATATCCTCCTTGGAACGTAATTGATGCTCATCCAGAAACGGAGGAAAACAAAGATGATGCTCCTTTTTCCCTAGCATCTGGCGATATTGGAACATTTGTTTCTGGTGTGGGATGGGCAGCTCAAATATTAGACACATATACCAATAAGTCTTATTACATCAGAATAACTAACGAAAGTAATATCCCCGTAGTTAGTTTACCTGACCCTGCTGAACCCATTAAAGGAGAATATGACATAACTTTTACAGTTAGCCATTTAGACGACTCCAGTATTACTTCAGCCCAAGTTTCAATTGATAATGGTCCTTGGGAAGATGCCTCACCAGATCCATTAACAACTGATGGCTTTACCTTCGTTTGGGATTCTTCTTTAGAACGAGAAGGAAGCCACTTGATTAGAGCTCGAGCAGCAGATAATGCCAGTGATCCATATATTGGCTATTCCTCATTTAGAACAGTCGAAGTCGATAATAGAAACGGCTCAATTCTTGTAATAGATGATGATTTAGGTCGTGATGCAGAAGTATGTGTATTGGAAGCTTTAGATTCACTTGGATTCACAGAAGAATATGAAATAATGCGAACATCATCCTTTACTGAGGCTGAAATAACTGCAGAGGAACTTGCTAAGTATACTTCCATTTTATGGATCGGAAATCCCGAAATTTCTCCACTCAGTAACTCTCACATCAATTATAACGAATTCAAAGAAATAAAACGATATTTCAATATGGATCTTGGTGAAGATCGCTCACCTGGTATCATCTTTATGTCTTCATATACCATCTTTGATTTTAGTAACCAAGGAGCTATATATCAAAATGAGTATATTGAAACGTTTCAAGCAGAGTCAGTAAGAAATTTTAGAGCTCCTGCTACTTTATTACAAGGATCTCTGTTCTTAAAAGACCTTCCTCTATTTACTCTAGGTAGTTCTGAGACACTACGCGCTACTAGAGGAGCTGATGGAGAATTAGTCACCCTTCGGCCTGGAGCTACAGCGATCCTTATCGATATTGATCCTCAATTTTCTTCTTACGACACCAAGGGATTTATTGTTGATAATGGACAATACAAGTTAATCAACTACCAATTTCAACCTGAAATGGTACCTGAAGCAATTCTACCTGAACTCTTGGAACTTTCCATGGGTTATATGAGTACTCCTGCAAATGGGACTAAGATTACTACAACTTCCGTCCCAATACCGACAGTTATTGATCCTGTGGCTATTTTCGGGGTTGTTTCGGTCGGAGGACTGATAGGGGCGACTCTCTACATACGATTCAAACCGAAACCTCGTAAAGGGGAGTCAATTTGGATCAAGAATAATGATTGAGGTTATCATTTCCTGATTAGGTTTCCTCTGTTACAACAGCTAACACTATACCTACACCAATGAAAATTCCCCCGAGAATGGTGGTTAAAGGTAAGGATTGCGAAAGAAAAATAAATCCGAGGACTGAAGCCCCTGCGGCTTCACCCAATACGGTCAAAGATACAACTTGAGCAGATATCTTTTTCATTGAATAAGTGTAGAGAGCATGACCTAACAAACTTGGACCTATCGCTAGAGCAAGAAACCACACCATATCAAACGCTGGAAAGATCCACACTTTCTCTGATAATCCAAGAGAATAGAGAAACAGAAAAATCGTACAAAACCCATTTACAAAATACGTATAAGCAATATTTGAGACCTCAAACCGAGTCCGCATTTGTTTACCAATAATGAAGTAACAAGCTACCATAATTGCACCAAATAATGCCAAGACTACTCCTTCTTGAAAGGTACCGAAAATTTGGTCTGGATCTCCACCTGTAGCTATTAGAATAATTCCAATAAAGCATAAAACCAGCCCGAACACTTGGTAGCGAGTAATTGTTTCGCGAAGTAAAACGAAAGAGAGGAAAATTACCCAAAGTGGAGAGGAATTAACAACAATAACAGAGGCTGCAACTGTAATATACTCTAAGCTTTGCATCCATGAAAAAAAGTGGAGAGATAAGAAGAATCCTGCGAGAATGAAAAAAAACATATGATTACTGGTGAAAACGACCCGAAATTGTTCTCGTATTCCTGAGAAAAGTAATAATGGTGTAAGAAGGATAACAACCAGAAATAATCTCCAAAACGCAATAAGAATGGGAGGAGATTCACATTTCACGATAAAAATCGAAGCTCCAGAAACTGCAATAGTAGCAATTATCAACGCTAAATATTCGTATCTAATTGGAAAATTGGTTTTAAATTGGGATTGTTCTTTCATTATCTGATTGTAGCGAATAAACACTAATAACTCTTCTGGAGGATGGGAGTTAAAGGTATTTAATACCTCCAGGAGTTGAATCATGGTATCAGTCGATGAAAATATACTACCCCGAATTGGAGCGCATAAATCTATTGCAAAAGGAGTAGATCAGGCAATTGATCGTGGATTAAAAAGCACGTGCGAATGCCTTCAAATATTCACCCGTCCACCAAGACGTTGGGAACCTGGGAAGACAGCTCTTAATGAAAATCGAGTGAGAGCTTTTATTCATAAAGCCAAGGAGGCTAATTATTATGATACAGCAATCCATATGCCATACCTTCCTAATCTCTCCTCTCCAGACGATGATCTATATTTCAAATCAATCAAAGTCCTCCAAGAGGAAATTACTAAATCTGATCTTCTAAAAGCACCATACGTGATAACACATCTTGGGAGCCCTAAGGAAGAAACACGAGAATTTGCTGTTAAAAGAGTTGCTGGGGCGATAGATAAAGCTATGGAAGTCCGAAATAGTTCTACTATGGTCCTATTGGAAAATTCGACGGCAAAAAGAAGAAAATGGGGAAAATCTGTCGACGATATTGTTGAAGTTATCAACACAGTTAAAGAACCTCAGCATGTAGGTATTTGTTTTGACACCGCTCATGCTTACGCTTCTGGATACGATATTTCGAGACCTGAAGTACTGCACGAGGTATTCGACACAATAGACTCACTTTTAGGAAAAGAAAAGGTACGAGTTATTCATTTAAATGATTCAAAAGGACAATTGAACTCAGGAATTGATCACCATGAACACATAGGAAAGGGAAACATTGGAATTCAATGTTTTCAGGAATTAATGCAACATGCTAGATTTAAGAAGATTTCAATGATCCTAGAAACTCCGAAAGATGACCACATCAATGATAAAACTAATCTCGATCTACTTAGAAGGCTCAGAAAAAGATAAATCTCAAGTCGATTCTCCTAAATTGAGGTGACAATCAAGTGAAAACATCAGAAATTGATTTAACGACTGCATATCGTTTTATGTATCCACGATTTACAATTATTGTGTCATCAGGAACTCTTTCCAAACCAAATGCTTTAGCGGTCGCATGGTCAACTCCTTTATCTGCAGATCCTCCTTTAATTGGCATTCTCATTGCAGAAAAACGATTTTCTTATGAAACAATTAAGGAAGGAATGTGTTTTGTCGTAAATATTCCAAATTATGATCTAATTGAAGAAACTCACTATGTAGGACGTATTTCTGGTCGTGATAAACCGAATAAAATCCTAGAAGCAGGATTAACCTTGGAAGCATCGAATATGATAGCAGCTCCTCGTATAAAGGAGTGTAAAATTAATTTAGAATGTAAACTTGTAGATATCATTACTACAGGTGACCATGAAATGTTTATCGGAGAAATTGTCGATATCGCTGTTGATTCGAGCATTCGGGATGATTGGTCTTACGATGTAACAAAACATGAATCTATTTACTGGCGACAATCAAAATTTAGTTCTGATGTTTATCGATTGAATGTAAACCTTGAGGATGATTAATTTTGAACCAATCCCCATCTAAGCTGGTCGTAGAAGATCAAGAAATTTACTTCCAATCTGCTGAAAAAATGGAAAGTGTGGATTCTAATTCTGTTACTCTCGTTGTTACCTCTCCTCCCTATTGGAATGTAAGAGATTATGGCAATGAGCAGATAGGGTTTGGTCAAAGTTATAAAGAATATATCAACTCACTGAATAAAGTATGGAAGGAGTGTGAGCGGATTCTTCAGCCAAATGGAAAAATAGCTATCAATGTTCAACCATTACCAATAGATAGTAAACATTCTGGGTTTGGACGACGAATCATATTAAATATCATGTTTGATATCGAAAAATTTTTCCGTGAAAACCATTTCTATTTATCTGGAATGCATTACTGGGATAAAGCTCCTTATATTTCTAATGTTTCCTGGGGTAGTTACCCTAAACCTACAAATATTGCATCAAACACAAGCTTTGAGCAGATTTTTGTATTCGTGAAGAAGGGGAAAACACGGAAGGTACCACCTTCGGTTATGCAAGAAAGCATCATATCCAAAGATGAGTGGAGGCATTTCGCCGTACGAGGAATTTGGGATGATATCGCACCTGTCATCAAAATTGACTCAAAAGGGGTCAACAGGTTTGGCCATTCTGCACCGTTTCCAGAAGAAATTCCATACCGTCTAATAAAAATGCATACTGCTATCGGGGAAACAGTTCTCGACCCTTTTCTAGGATCAGGAACAACTTTGAAGGTTTGTCGCATAACTGGGAGAAAAGGGATTGGTTTCGAGATTAATCCCGAATATAGAGAGTTGATAAAGACACGAATCCTTGAAGATTGGCAGACACCGTTAATAGAATCGCAGTACAAAACAATAGGGACAGGTCTTTTTTATGAAACTCTTCAGTACGTCTACAATAGGATGAAAAGTGATCCTATGGTACCCTTCAATGAAATATTATCCGAGCTCCAGAAAAAATTTCCAAAAAAGTATACAAAGTCCTGGATATCACATCTAAAAACAATATTGGAACAGTAAGTAAGACATTCATTAATATTGAATGTTCTACACAAAACCTATCTCTTTTTGGTAAATTCAACCCTATTCGGGGGATTTGAGAAATGATTTCTTATAACAAAAACAAGTCTGTGAGATGTGCACATCTACTATACTATCCAATACCTGAACTGAACTTCATTTCATGAAGATCTCATATATGGAAAGTACACATCTTAGGTTAAATTAAATCCCAAAATAAACGATTAAGTTTATAAAGATAAGGAATTTCATGGTATATGTCGATATATCTTCGACAAATTTTTGAGAAAAGGTGAAAATAAAAATGGCAGGATTTGCAAGTGCTCGCGTAGAGAAGCTTATTCGTAATGCTGGTGCCCGCCGTGTATCCGCAGGCGCAATTTCTCGTCTTAACGAAGTTTTAACTGACTATAGCATGAGTTTAGCTAAATACGCAGTCGAAATTGCTCGTCACTCTGGTCGTAAGACCGTTAAGGAAAATGATGTTAAATTAGCCGCAACCAAATAAAGGTTAATCTAATTAAATATCATAAAATCCTTTAAACCCCCTTTTTTTTTTAAAATAACAGATTGTATTTCCCTTTTTATATCAAAATAAGGCCGATACAAACTTAGAACATGAGATCTAATCCTGAATCATTAATTTTCGATTGGTCGTTCCTCTCGAGGCACCGATTTGAGTTTTTCCGTTTGTAACTCTTGGATTCGATCTATTTCAGCCAATAAGTTGCGTATGCTTGTGGGTTTCGTAAAAAAACCAATAGCTCCTGATTCAAGTGCCTCTTTTTCAACTCTCTTTTCTGCAGAAACGAATAAAACTTTAGCTTGAGGAGTTTTTTTCAATATTTCCTTCATTGCTACAAGTCCATCAAGTACGGGCATACGATAATCCATGATTATGATATCAGGTTTTATAGGCAACTCTGAAAACTTTTCAATAGCTTCCTTTCCGTTACTGGCACTATCAATTACATCATGACCTTCCATCATTAATAATTTGGAATAGATCATGAGTAGATCTCTCTCATCATCAACTAAGAGAATGCGTGCCATTATTAATCCTCTAAACGATTAGATTCATCAAATCAAATTGAATTTCCAGACAAAACCTTTCTAGCTGGTGATTTGTGTAGTAATTTCTATACTACCCCACCTTATTTATTAAACTCACTATATAAATTCAGATCTGCAAAATGAGGAATATCCACTCTTCAAACTGAAATCGCTCTAAAAATTAAAAATTTAAATTAGATCAAGAGCATCTTTCAATTGATCTTTCTCGCTATCTGTAAGTCCTTCTTTACTTGGGATTAACAGATCGGATTCTCCAGTTAGGGACATAGATATCTGAAGGGATTTATCAAGATAATATGTGGCTTTTTCTTCCATTTTTTTATGTTTATATGCTGCGGAAATGATGTATAAGCTTGTAGCAATCCCCTTAATATAGCCAATATCTTGAGTTACTTCCAAAGCTTCTTCAGTAAAATCAAATGCCTTGATGAAGTCTTTTCTCTCCATAGCTAAAACCCATGCTAAATTCAGCAAGGCCTCAGCCGTCCCCTTCTTGTATTTGTGTACTCGCGCATTTGCAAGGGAGGTAGCAGTGATTTCAAGGAATTTCTCGAATGCATTGTTCTTCCAATGGAGAATCCCTAATGCATTCTGTACATCGATTTCTGGTTGGACATAATCTAATTTGGCAGCCTCTTTGAGGGTCTCTTCCAAAAGTAATATGGCTTTTGAATATGCACCATCTTCTGCAAGGGAAACAGACTTTTGTAATATCGCCTTGAACTTTTCGATTACCTTAGGATCGATTTTTTTCATATGGTCGGCCATTTTGCTCACTTTACGAGTTCTGTGAAGCAATCAGTAGCTTACTTCTGTATTCCTTTGCAATTCAGTGAAAATCGTCTGAAATCATTAATTGAATATTTTCATAGGACACTGCCTAAATAATATTTCCCATTGAAGTGATGACAAATACTCAAACAAGAAGTGTAATTCAGTGTAACATGAAATATTTTTGTTAATGTTTTATTTAACGGAATTAAGAACTTAAAATCTCTTATCTGAAGGGTAGTAAGGAATGCAGTGTTCTCAACAGATTGTTTTAGGGCAATTTCTTACCCGACCAAATCGATTTCTTGCCCAAGTTAGAATAGCTGATTCTCAACAAGAAGAATTAGCCCATGTTCCTGATCCTGGACGTTTGCGTGAGTTATTAATTCCGAATGCGGAAATTGTTCTAGAACAACATGATAATCCAAAGCGAAAGACTCGCTATTCATTGATTGGAGTAAAATATGGCTCTACATGGGTCAATATCGATTCACAACTAAGTAATCGGCTTTTTAAAGAAGAATTTAAAACGATTACTCGGTATAGGAATTTTAAACTTATAAGACCAGAGTTTACTTTTCAAAATTCAAGAATTGATTTTCTCATGGAAAACCATTCAAATCCTTCAAAACCACAAAAAACACTCATCGAGGTAAAAAGTGCCACCTTAGTAAAAGATCATATTGCAATGTTTCCAGATGCCCCAACAATAAGAGGCACACGCCATATAAAGGAATTAACTGAGGCATTATCCACTGGATATCAAGCCGAAATCGTTTTTATTACGAAACGGAACGATGCAAAGAATTTTACTCCTCATCGAGAGATGGATCCCCAATTTTATGCTGCTCTAGTAAAAGCAAAAAAAGCTGGGGTAAACTTATGTGCAATTCTCTGTAATTATGACCCCTTAGTAAAACATGAGCTCTCCATCTTAAAAGAAATTCCAATAATCGGAGTATGATTCGGTATTGACAAAACACAGTAAGGAAAACACAGTGCAATGAATTTTTTCTAAATCTCATTAATGTACATTTAATAATCTCTTGTTTAAGGAGATAAAAATCAAGGAAAACACTTTTCGAGTATGAACTACTTAAATTGGAGCTTTTCTTAGATTTATAAAAAGGTAAATTTCTTGTTTTAATTGAAGGTTTTCCGATTGTGGGAACACGTAATAGCACATGTAGATCTTGATGCCTTTTTTGCTGCTGTTCACATTAAAATTAACCCTTTTTTAAAGAATTATCCAGTAATTATTGGTTCTGATCCCCAGGCAGGAAAAGGCAGGGGAGTTGTTTCCACATGTTCATATGAAGCGCGTAAGTTTGGGTTACATTCTGGTATGCCTATTTCCACTGCATATAAACAATGTCCAGACGGAATATATATCTGCTCAGGACGAGAAGTGGCGTTTGCAAATTACCACACCGAATCAGAAAAAGTCATGAATATTCTAAAAGAATATAGTCCCATCTTCCAAAGTGCAGGTTTAGATGAGGCTTATCTTGATATAACAGAGGAGTGGGAGAAATATGGGGATACTCCCGAAGGAATAGCTCGCGATATACAATTACGGATACAGAGAGAGGTTTCCTTACCAATCTCTGTGGGGATTTCAGAGACGAAATCTATTGCTAAAATTGCCTCAGATCTCAACAAACCGAATGGAGTAGCAATTATTAGTAATGCTGATATTTCTGACAAGTTATATTCATTACCAGTGCGAAAAATAATAGGCGTAGGTAAGAAAACAGAACAAGCGCTAATTAAAAAGGGTTTGAAGACAATAGGTGATATTGCACAAACCTCTAGAGAAAAAATATTCCTTCTACTGGGAGATTATGGATTACATTTGCAAACGGTAGTCCATGGCAAAAATTACCGTCCGGTGGGTTATTTTCGTGGAGAAAGAAAATCTATTAGTTCAGAACGGACTTTCAGAACCGATCAAAATGACTGGAGAATCATTAATACTAGGGTGAGAGAGATTACAACAAAACTAGTAAATAGACTCCAAGAACATAATCTCTTAACCAGAACAGTTAGTATAAAGATCCGTTTTGAGGGTTATATTACCTATACGCGTAGTTCCAGTTTTACTACCCATTTAAGTAATGAATCAGCTATTCTGAAAAAAACCAATTCTTTATTAGACGAATTCCGATCATCAGAGAAGAAAGTTCGTTTAATTGGCGTAAAAGTTTCTAATTTGAAGAAACAGGGTGGCCAGACTGTTTTAACTCAATTTCTTTCTAACAAAATCCCTTAATTTAGCCTCGATACTAATTTCTTCATTATCTAGCTCTGGGTATTCAAGAACATTAAAAATATTGGTTCTTCCAGAGAATATTATACAAAATCTACTGTTCTTAAGAGGTTTTCAAAAATGGTTTATCGACTTTCAAAAATGCGATTTAAGACTAAAGTTCTATTTTTTTGTGTGATTTGGATTTTTTCAGCTATAGTAGCTACTCTAGGGGCGATGTTCATTACAACCGCCGCTATACTACCGAGTACCCCTTATAATATTCAAGAAAATCAACTTATCAGGGATATTCGGGAAGATATGGGTCCTTGGGAACAGTGGAATTATTTTAATGAAGAAAATGGGGACTGGTATCCCGATGTTACCATCCAAGAACAAGAGGGTAAATTATATGTTTTAGATGATTCTCAAAATCGTATTCCAGATTTTAGACCTTATCGACTTGAAGAACAAAGGGAAAATGGATGGGTTTTTTTCTTTGCAGAAGCAGAAATACTTCATTTCTCTTATCATGACCCCCTTAGTAATAATATCACTATCTATAATGTTGACATTGGTTTCAAGGAAGCAATTTGGGTAGATCTTGAAGGTCATAAGATAATTCCCCATTACCAACCTCAGAAAGCTTTTCCAATTTTCTCACAAAGTGAAGATGGAACAGCAACAGGTTCTGATCGTGCTGACAGTTTTTTGGGAAATTACTACATCGTTCGGAATAGGCCAGTCCTTGAATGGATTAAGCAAATATTCATTGCTATCCGAGAGAACTTTCTTACAGAATTTTTGTTTGTAGGCAATTTACTGCTCTTAACAGTAGCGGTTGGAGGTGGTGTGTGCATACTAACTGCATTCATTTTGATTATATTCCGTATAGTTCGTTTGATAGGGGGACGTTACTGGACATATATGGTACTAAAAATGTTGAACGGTAAAACAGGAAGATTAATCAGTCTAATTCCTGTTTTTGATTTTGATGGAGAAAATTACATCGAGGAAAGTTTCGTTAATATTATTAATTTATCAAGTGTTCGATCTACGATAGGAGAGCTGTATCGTCAGAGAGCTTACGATATTTTATTCTTTCCGACCGCATTGGCTGCAATTTTCACTATCGTTTTTGTACAAAATTCTCCCTTTGATGATAAAGTAACGGCTCTCATCTGGAGTCCAATTTTATCACCCATTGTCCTACTTGTCCTTTTATTCTACATTCCAGTTATTTGGAGTTTTAATGAAGGTGGATTTAAACGGATCCAATCGAGTCCTCAGGGCGATCTAGTTGCTGTAAAACCGCTTGGAAAGATTTTACGTGATGGTTTAGGTATCATAATTGGTTTTTCTGGTATTATTTCTCTTGGTGCTCTTGCTGTTGATATAACGGAAAGTTTTGCAGGCCAAGCTACATCATCGGAGGGTATTCAGGTCGCAGGATTTTCGTTGGATCTTTTTAGTATTACTCTCCTTATCTTTTGGACAATTGGCCTTTTTTTGATCTTACTCGCAAGTGTTCTGGTAGGTGCTTCCTTAATTGCAGTATCATACCTTCAATCCTCTCATTTACATACTATTAAAGAGCTACGCGAACGATCGGAAAAAGATAACGTGATAAGCAACTTTGGATCCCTATCAACCCAATTTAAACCCAAAGGAATCGAAACTATTTATTCTATCGATAATGAATGAGTATTATAGGAATTAATTATTGTTAATTCGACTCTCATTCCTTTTTTTTTATCTAAATGCTAGTATAAATGCTGATTACGATTATCAAAAACAATCGAATTCTGAGCTTCTGCGAGGGCCGAAAGCAAGTCATATTAAAAGTTAAAGCTTCACGGCTATATAGGTAAGAACTGTGGACAAGAGACAACGTCAAGCATTCTATGAAGAATATGAACAGGTAGACCCAAACAACTATTCTGAGCTATTCGATATAATCCGAAGAATAGTAAGTTTCGTTAAACGAAAATCACGAGTAGGTATCTTATTAGGATTAGAAGACCTTGGATTCCATCCACAAGGGTTTGTGGGTGGATATCATAGAGTAGGTACAAATGAAATTTACCTAAATCGAAATGTACTTCAAATTATGCGCGAAGAAACTCCTAAAGATCATTATAAGGCATTTCTATTCCATTTACTACTTCATGAATATATACATTCAACCGGGGAAGTAAATGAGATGGAGACTAGAAGACAAACTACACGCATTTCGAATCTAATATTTCATACAAAACATCCCGTTTTTAAGATTGCCAATTGGGGATTAAATGCCCTCTTCCCTCACGAATTTTATGAAGGCCATTATGAACCTGAAGACCATATCCCAAGAAATATCGAGTTTATTCAGCTAGAACATCATGACAGCCGATTAACTTATATCTAAATAACTAATTATTTATCAATACCAATTTTAAAAACTATTTTTCTTTTTGATCATTATTGACACCTGAAACTCCGTCTATCTGAGGTATACGGAGAATTAAGGAGAGATACACAACTGCAATATAGACCAAGAGAGAACTTTTTTAACTGAATATACTGATACGACAAGTAATTGGATTCAAGATTGGGAAATACATAGTATAGACAATAATGAGCGGATATTATGAAAAAAATTGGTGGATTGGCTAAAGGTGCAGCAAAAGGGGTAGTTAAAGAGGCAATGAGTACAGCACTACAAACAGCTGTAAAAGAAATCGTTGTAGAAACAGGAGCGAAAGATATCGCAAAAGATCAGCTACTAGAGGTCGGAAAAAAGGTCTTGGGAGACAAATCGATACCCAATAAACAAAAGGTAGAAAAAGAAATCTTAAAAACCCTAATCAAGAAAGAATTAGGGCTCTGAATTAGAGTCACGTTTCTCCAGGAATGCTCCTTTCGTTTGTATTTGTAGAATTTTGGTCTCTGGTTATTGTTTCATTTGTCTCATTGGAACTACTCCTGTTCCAGGTTCTTCTTTCTAAACGTATTTTCAAGCAAGAAAGTTCCAAATACAACGTTAATATTAGTAAACTGATGATTCGTAGTATTGCATAGCTATCACCAACTAGCACTTGATAGAGTGCGCCAAGGAACATAATAATTAGTAGAATACGACTAAAATTTCTGAATACTATAGTAATGAAACCCTCAGGGTGTTTTCTTAGAAACTGGAACCATTGAATTACAACAATAATAAACACTTGAACTACGAGTAAGCCTAATAAGTACCAACTCCAGATTGTAAACCCTCCAATCCGGTAAAGACTGTAGCTATCATTAACAGCTGAAAAAGAGAAGACAGGGATAACATAAGAACCATCTAATGTTGTACTAGTTAGAATTGTCAGAATAAGAAGAACACTTTCATAAATCATACTCAGAAAAAGGAAGAGAGCAATCCCAATTGCCTTTAGGAACGAATACACAGGTGTAAGGAGGGTAACTAACAGCGATGTCAGCTGGACCAAGAATGAGTATAAACCTCTTGAAATCGTAACTATTCCTGATTCACTCGGTGAGGAGGGAGGGGGAGTCTGAGAGTCTTGAATCTGTGGACTAACCATTGAGGTACTTTTGATCTCTCTGGGAACTTCACTTAAAGATTCAGTAGCATTTATGGCTCTACTTGGAGACGAAGATTTTCGAGGTTCCAAAGCGGGTCGATAATTCGACACATGTAAACTGCTTTGCCCAAACGATTGTAGACTAGCTACAAGCGATTTTTTTAAGGCTTGATGCCTCTGGAATCCTACCGTAGCTTCGTAAAAACCATAGATAATGAAGAAAAAGAGGGTAAGAAACACTTCAAATGAATAAAGATATCCATAGTCGAACGCAAATATCATCAATAAGGAACGTATTCCAATCATTCTTCCAATCCAGAAGCTAGTGCTATCCAATCTTAACACGGAATGTGCTTGCTTAGCTTCTGATGAAAAACTTGTTATAATAAATGCAATTAAAACTATACTCGCCAAGAATAGATGGGTTGCAAGATAAACCACTAAATAGTGGGTTTCGAAAGTGCTATAATAGGTAGTGAATAAATTTCCGTCCCAACCATAACCCCAGGGATAAAAGAAACTAAAGAAGAGAGAAATTCCTCCAAAAACAAGAGCCACTTTCTGCTTAGTTGTTAATTGTTGTATGGAGAGAATCCTTCCATTAAATTCCCTTTTAAAATGCGAATACACTGTATTTTCCTCTATAGATTTCGCAATTGTAATTAAAGCTGGAGATAAGGTATGGTTCCATAGATTGCTTTTTAATTGCCTTTCCATTAGAATTTGGATAACAATCAATGATGGAAAGATAACATAAGCAATCCAAGGTATTGGAAGTAATGATGCTTTGAAGAATAGGCCAAAAAAACCCACCCGGGAAATTGTGTTTATAACTCCGTCATCTAAGCTCCTCCTGAATCCCCTAGAAGATAAACGGTTCTTCCATTTAGGTATTATCCACCCCTCAAGAATAAAGAACATAACAATCCATACATAAGTAACAGCCAGATAACTATTAATCAGGTCAAGAACATCCTCATAAGAGAAGTTAGTTTGATATGGATTTCCAAAAGGTGAAAATATTGCCATTAGGATTGCAGGAAGAAAGAACATTCCAAAAATAACACGATAGAGGGCGAAAACCTTGAATTTCCTGAGCTGCCCAAAGAAAGTGTCAGAACTAGAAGGAAATTTCTTTCCTGCTAATCGAGCCTTATCCATTCCTGATTTCTTCTGTTTTGGTGTAAATGTGGATTGAGATTTAGGTGTTGGGACAAATTCTTCGCTATCAGACTCGTAATACTGATCACATATTTCAGAGGGAGAACCACATTCCTCCATGGCCTGTAAAACGTTTGAATGAGTAATTGTATTTCCTGTAGCTAGTTCATTACTTCTAATATACATAAAATCATTAATTTCATTGAGTAACGTATCAATTTCATTGGGATGCATTTTGCAGGTGGATTTTAGGTACTCCTCAATACTATCAACATAAGATCGGATTAACACCTTTGCATCTTGATTCATAGACTTCATTTCTTTCAACCTCAATTCCTCTTAGAGGAATGAATTTCATTATACCAACTTTGAATGGATTTATGATAAGTAAAATATGTTTGAATCATGGATTCAATCATTGATTCACCAGCATTAGTAATAGTATAGATTCTTCGGGGCATCCCTGGAGATTTCAAGTCTTCCGCAATTACAGAGGTGATCAAACCATGTTCTTCCATTCGATTAAGCAATGGATAAACGGTACCAGCCTTTAACGGAATATCAGTTTCCCTAAGCAATTTGATTAGCCCATAACCATGTGCATCTTGCGTACGTAATCGAATTAGCAATAGAATCATCAATTTGAGTAGCCCACGCCTGAAATCACGTTCCCAATCTTGAATAATCTTGGGTTTTTCTTTGGATTTCTTGTTTAAATGTTCAAAGTTATCGTTTGACAGATTTCATGCCCCAATAGTTTTTATTATGCGAAATATGCTATTGTGACCCTTATCAGTACATCTATATATAGGTGTACTGACACTTTAAAACCTTGTATTTAAGGCAAAGGAAAAATCTTTAAATCTTGAGCCTCGACTCAAACACTATAATTATTAACTTTCAAGGATGATTGACTTGGTAAGATGCTTCGTATGTGTAGAAATAGCGAAAACTGCTAATATTCAGATAATTGATGATGTTCTCCAAAATTTGAAACAGATTAAAGGAATCAGGCCTGTTAAAACAACCCAGTTACATCTAACATTGAAGTTCCTTGGTGAGATCCCCGAAAAGAAGCTCCCTGACATAATTCAACAACTCCAAACAATCAAACTTCCCTCCTTCTCACTGCAATTTTCAAGTATTGGCACATTTCCGAATAAAGCCCGACCACGGGTCATTTGGACGGGTTTAGTTCTAGGTCAACAAAACTTAATCACATTGGCAAAAGAAGTTGACCAAAAACTTTCAATGATTGGTATTCCAAGAGAAAAACGACGGTTTTCCCCTCATTTAACGCTTGGACGGGTAAAAAGATTGACTGATGACACAAACCAGCAATTAAACGCCTTTTTCCAAGAAATGGAAGGTTTAATTGGGCAGGAAGAAGAAATTCTTCATTTTATATTTAAAGAAAGTACGCTCACTCCCTCTGGTGCTATCTATAAAGACCTAGCTACCTTTCCCCTAGTTGAATCAAGGAACTCAGAATAAAGTAAGAAGCTAAATCATCTTTTGATTATTTTTCTTTTGTGCAATAGCCGAGATATTCTCAAAATAGACTTCTTGTTTGCATGGATCACATAAATGCTTGTTCTTATCATTTGGATGTTCGTATATCTTCAGTTTATTAGATTCAATACGTCCACATGTATCACAGACGTTTCTATTGCCCAATTTCATCGAATGCATCTCTTAGAGTAATGTAATTTATTTCTTTATTGATGTAATTTCTTTATGTTACATCTACAATGTATTTATGTAATAAAAGCTTAACTAACCAATGTATCCGTAGGTTAGCAAAAATAAACAAATTTTCTGGTTTTAGGCTAGTTACGAAAGAGGAAAAGGAGAAAAATAGATTATTAGAGGACTTTTTTCAATTTCAACAAATCTACCATTTTCCCCTTAATTTTTAAATCACCTGCAGTGAAAGCATTCATTGCTTTGATTTCTTTATTTAAAACTCCCAGCCAAGTGGTGGAATTTGTTATTAAAAGAATATCATACTTCTTTGATTTATCAATTGGGCCCTCTACGAGATCTCCAGGTACACCTGCTGTCAATGTGGTCGTCCACGTTTTATCATATTCTTTAAAAGAAAAGGCTACAGTTTTGTTCCATTTCTTAAACCGCTTTCGATTTTCTTCTTCAGAAAGCTTTCCTAGTACTTTATTTATTCCGTTCACTACTTGGGCTTCAGTTTCAGACATAATTTCACCAAACCGTGGGAGTACTTTTATCTATATCCGAGCAAAAATTTGAGAGAAAAAAAGATTATGCTGCTTTCGTAGCCTTTGCCGCAGCTCTAGCTTTCTTCTTTCGTGCTTTTTCGCGTTTCAACGCAATATCAAGTTTATTCTTTCGAGCCTGAAGTCCGTAATGGATCCATAATCCAAACGCACGATACCAGACGTGTGCGAATTTCCCAAAAGGTGCTAAAACCATCAATTCCATAACAGCAATTATATGGATTACAAAAAACCAATAACCCCAGATAGAGGGAATGGATGTGATGTAATAAGTCAATGTAATTAAAAATCCAGTCAAACCTACAAGGAATAGATTCGTAAGAAAAAGCCAATCACAGGTAAGACTATGACTGGCATAACGACTATCTTTTCGTAACCGAGACGAGAAAGCCATTATCACTCCAACCATTAGAGAAATTCCACTGATAATTCCCAATAAGCGTATAGGATACGTGATTTCCACGAATTGGTTCGCATCAGGTTTTAAAAACATATTCAGCGTTGTAGCAATTCCTAAACCGAAAAATCCCCACAAAATGAGAAGATGCATCAGCCATCGTGTCCGAAGGAACTGCGATTTAAATTCTGGCCGGTGTGGGGGAAGAGCACACTCAAGTTGGCGATATTGAAGAAAAACTTCTTTGAAAATCACAACAAATGCTTGTTTTACCATGATAAAAGGAGAGAAGAGTAAGTGATAGGTTGTATTGAGCTTCTTGTCAGTTTTTCGTGTGTTATACGCGATCTTGACTCCATTTTGTAAATTTGGATCATACTCTTTTGATACCTGCCGATACATGTTTAGAATTGAGAAACCAATGATAAGTAATAGGATAAGTGCGATCCCAATTCCCACGATCTCGATAATTTCTTTTGATACAAGGTCAAAAAGTCTCACAGGTCGTCCATCAATGATATTTTCAGGAGAACCTAAAAGGTTTAAGAGAATCAGGGCAAAAATAGCCACAAATCCCATAAGGAAAAAACTACCGAAACGATTCTGATTGATAAAGCGGGAAATGCCCGTAACATCATATTGACCCATTGCCCATCTTCGGGCTGCCATAACAAACTCTCCAGGTTCAGCATCGCGAGGGCAAGTATCTGAACAATCGTTACAATAGGAGCATAGCCACATCTGGTCACTACCCACAATCTTCTCCTTTAGTCCAACACTCGCATATCGGATGAGATTTCGTGGAAAAGGATCCGCATCATCAGATAATGGACATATTGCTGTGCAATTACCACAATTAAAACACGCACTGACATTAAAGTCACTGGTAGAATAATTCTTGATTTCATCGATTAAATAAGGATCTATAATGGTCATTTCTTTACACCCTAAATTGGAACACGTGAAACAAGAGCCCACTTGTGGTATTGACCCTCACGATTAGGTGTTTCCACGGCAATACTATACTTTCTCATACTAGTAAGATACCAATGAACAACATGATTTGGTTGTCCAATTTCCTTTGCGATTTTTGGAATAGTCTTTTCTTTGGCAGGATCGACATCACTACCGTTTAAGGCTGCACGGATCTGATTCTTAATTACAATTGCTTCATGAACTCGATTAAAACGATTCTGAAGGATATTTATAGGATTAGGCTTGCTCATATGTCAACCTCCTGTACGAATCCATCAACCATCCCTTCCAAAGCAGATAAGGAGTACCCTTGAACATCAATCGCGCCAGGAGTGGGACATACAGCAACGCACGCACCACAACCTTTACACAAAGCTGGATTCACGTATGCATACGAGATAGTTCGATTATCAATTTCTGTCTCAATCATTTGTATAGCATCGAGATATTCACATTCATTCAGACAGAGTCCCGTCCCTGTACATATTTCGGGTTTTACTTTAGCCACATATGGCTCAAGTTCCGTAAACTCTTTGCCCAGAATTATCGAAGCTTTAGATGCTGCTGCGAGGGCAGCGGATGTAGATTCTGTGATATCAAAAGGTGCTTGAGCAGTACCTGCTAACATAATCCCACTATTAGCTACCTCAACGGGACGTAGTTTAGGGTGCACTTCCAGTAGAAAACGATCAGCACCAATAGGCAGATTCAACTGTTCAGTGAGTGCTTTTTGATTCTTGGCGACCATTCCAACAACAAGCACAACGAGATCAACGGGAATTTCAATTTCCTCTCCATAGGTCAATTCATCCGTTATCTTCATATGGAGTTGATGCCCTTTTCCCGGTTTATACACAGTTGGTAATTTTTCGGGAGCATATTTCAGAAAAACTGCTCCATTTTTAGAAGCAACCTCATAAAAGTCTTCTTCATGAAAACGACCGTATGTTCGTATATCACGATAAAGATTATATGTTCTTATATGCGGGAACCGTTCCTTTAGCTCATTTACTGCTTGAAGACTAGCTGTACAACACACCCGTGAACAGTACTCATTTAATTCCCCAGTACAATTCTGACCGGGTTGAAAACTCTTTCCTTTTTGTCTACTTCCCACACAATGAATAAAACCAATCGATTTGATCGGATGTCCATTCCATTCAAGTTTATTCTCAAAGCTCCCACCTG
>JAEOTC010000283.1 GCA_016840035.1 Candidatus Hodarchaeota archaeon
AATAATAGAATAAAAATTGTGGGGACCGCTCCAAATGGAAATGTAGCATTATCCAAAATTGCCATTCCAAAATATAAACCAGATATCATAACTATGGATATTATGATGCCTGAAATGGATGGTTTTGAAACTATAGGACACATTATGGATCGATTCCCAACACCTGTTATCATTGTGTCCGCTTTAAGTCAAAAAGAAGTTGATGCATCTTTATCGAATTTAGGAATGGCTGCTTTTGAATCAGGTGCAGTAGAATTTGTTAAAAAACCAAAATCGATAGATTCATTAGATAAAAATCGTTTTGAACGAGAATTAATAGATAAAATTTTGCACCTGTCACAGATCGATTTGACCCGATCAATTTCAAGCTTTGATTTCAAATCATTTCTAGAAGAAGATATAATTAAAGAAGCTCCTGTAAGTGGTGGACCATTAAGCATTGTCAAGAAGTCTCACGAGACTCTAATCGTTATTGGTGCCTCTACTGGTGGTCCCAGAGCTATTTCTTTAATCCTTTCAAAAATCCCTTCAAAATTTTCCCCAATTGTAATTATCCAGCATATGCCAGAAGAGATGGTAGAACAATGGGTTGAACGATTAAAAAATTTATATCCCCATTTACATATTCGTATTCCAACTGATAGAGAGTTCATAAGACCCAATCGAGTGTACGTTGCACCTGGTGGAAAACATTGTGCGATTAAAGAAGCTAAAAGATTTCACATATACAGAGGGGAAAAAGTTAATTTTCTAATGCCTGCTATCGATGTGACTCTCATCTCTGCTATCCAAGTCTACAAAACCAATATATTAGGAATTATCCTTACTGGTATGGGTAGGGATGGATATGAAGGGGCAAAAAAAATTAAGAGAGCTGGTGGAAAGATAATTGCGGAACATGAATCTACATGTGTTATCTATGGAATGCCAAAAGCGGTTATTGAAAGAAATCTAGCTACCTATGTTGTTCCATTACATAAAATTCCGACTGTCCTTTCGAAATACTGTTGACTGAAAATTTGTTGGTTAAATTTTTTCTATCTAATATTTTCAAATTTCGATATTAATAATCGCTTAAGTAGGTTTATAGTGATTTCTTCCACTTTAGCATGGTTTATCATCAAATTTCTATAATAATATTTATCTATCTGTTTATAACAAAATTTAAACCAGAATAATCTATCTAGTTCTTCCCATTTTACCTATTTTTCCATTTATATTGCCTAATTTCTATTTATTATGAAAGTAGGTTAGACATAGGATAAGAAAGTCCTGAGTAGAAAAACGTGAGATTGAATCCATTGCACTTTTTACTTTATAATAATCGACTTAAATCGAAAATAATGTCTTCTTATAGGACATAGAAGGCCAGGGGTGAAAAAAATACTGATTCGACGCGCATTTGAGGATCCAGAGATTAATCAAAAGGAAAATATGGACATAAACCTTACTGTACGAGAAATACTTCTTTTAAATAAGCGAAGTGGACTTCCAATCTTTTCTAGAGTTTACAAAAAAACTTCAGGAAAGGATCCAGCACTTGTCGCAGGACTCATGGCTGCAATAGTTCAATTTGGGGAGATGATTGGAAATAATATGGAATTGAATGACATTGGAGTACAAGAAGGGTCACGGATTTTTATCCGAAGTCAGAATAACCTGGTTTGTCTCTTAACAGTTACCAATTTTCCTATGACTTTTTTAACAAGTCGTTATTTCATTGAGATAATTGACGATCTTTCTTCACGTATTTTTGAAACCATCTTCATGCTATTGTCAATACCAGTGTATGGTGAATCTGGTGACATTGTGGAAGAAATCAGTTTTGATTATTCTGATAACTCATTTGAGGAAAAAAAATCGAGTGTTTTTCCCCAATTGGGAAGCATTGTTGACAACATTGTAATGGAAACGACATCAACCCATCTTGTTGATGAAAATGAAATAGAGAAAGATTTGAATTCTATGGTGGAATCAGATTCCACCTATTTGAGTTCTGAATATTCAGGAACTACTGAGGAAATTAAAAAGCCAATAATATCAAATTTTGATCGTGTGATGAAAAATTTCCGACAAATACTTCAGAATAGCCTAAAGGATTGAATAAAAATGACTATGTTACAAACACAAATGTCTAATCGATATCTTGTTTTTCAGATAGAGGACGATTACTACGGAATAAAAATCGATTTTATAAAGGAAGTGTACAAATCAGACAAGATATTGAAGCTTCCTAAAACTTCAGAAGTTCTTGCAGGAATAATAGATCTTCGAGGGTATATTTTAAGCGTATTCGACTTATCAGTGCTTCTTTGGGATGCACACAACAATGAAAAGTTGGAAAAAATTGAAAATATAATATTAATTGCAACAGTTCAGGGACAGGATGTAGGAATATTAGTTGATCAAATCGATAGACTAGTAGAAATTACTGATTTTGCTAAAGCAGATTCTTCAACTATTAATGGAAAAAAACTAACAAACTCTTCACTAATTACACGGATTGGTAAACTAGATGAGAGCTTGGAGATTCATATTGTAGATCTAGAAAAAGCAATAGGAGGCTATTTAACCATGATAAAGTCTCCGGAAACGTTACCATCGGAAGTAGAGGATTTAGATTTTGATTTCAGTCAATACACTTTACCTAGTGCTGAATCTGAAAGCAATAATGAGAATATAGTTGCTGAAGATCATTCTGAAAAAGAGGATAAGTAATAGCTTTCAAAGAGAAGGAAAAAAATGTCAATAACAAAAATAGCCGGTAAAAAACAGGGTACAGGTAAACTTATTCATTTCACCTTATCTGGGGATAATTACGTCATTGATAATATCGCGGTTCTTCAGATCATTCAAAACCCCTCTATTACTCCCGTTGCAAATTCTGAACAATATTTTCTAGGTTCCACGGTTTATCATGGAAGTATTCTTCCAGTTATTGATCTTCAAGCTTTTCTTTATGATAATGATTTGGTTAAGATTAAAAAATCTTTAAGTGGGCAAAAAAATTTCATGGTGGTCGAAAATAAGGGCAAGCAGGCGATTTTCTTAGTCGAAAATGTATTAGGAATAATTGAGAGACCAGAAAGCTCACAAATTTCTGATTTTTTAAAATTAACAGGTATTAGAGAATCAATTTTCTTTGACAAAGCATTCCTTTGGTATAACAAAATAGTAGTTCAAATCAGAGTTTCGAGAATCTTTGAGGAAATAATAAATGAGTTAAAAAATAGCGGTAATAGCTATTTAAGTAAATACAAAATCTCTCTGGCTCCTATTTCAATGTCCGAATCTTTAAAAGAATATAATATTGATTTACAGCATAAAAATCGTACAACAATCCCAACGAGTTCATTTGGGAATGCAAGCTTCAAACGAACTCCTCAAAAAACAAAATTCACAGGAACTGTTGTATCAGTTCAGGATTTAACTATATTAGTACCAAATGACCAACTAGTAAACATTTTCAATGTATCTCATATAACGGAAGTTCCAAATGCTCCTGAAAGTGTTATGGGTACAATAAATTACCATGGAGATGTAATTAATACTTTAAACTTGGCTAATTTATTATCAGAAGATGGTGAAGACTATAAAGACCGAAATTTTGACAATCGCACAAAAACAGAAGTCCTTATACTCGAGATTAACAATCAGAGGATAGCACTTTTCGTTGATAATATTTCTAAAATACTTGAGATAGATGAAAATGAGATTAGACAAACTCTGATCCTTAACCATGGAGTTGAAACTGATTATATCTTCAAAGGTGCAATACTTGAAAAATCTGGACAGATCATACTAGTATTAAATGTTAATTATCTCTTCAAAAGATATTTTTCATTTGAAGAAAAAAATGAATACGAATCACATATTGTTTGCTTTGAAAATCCTGAAAACTATTCTTATCATCGTGTTCACGAATCAGCGCAAGAGGGTTTATTATTTCAGGACGATGAAAATTATTACTTCATCGGCTCGGAATCAATATCTCAAGTTCTTGCTCATGATTCATTTCTTATGAAAGATTATACTCATTCTGCAATCAAAGGAGCAGCAATTCATACTGATATTAATCCCTTAATTGATTTTGCTTATCTTTTAAGAGGAGAAGAGGCACAAAAACGAAATGGTGAAAAGAAAGTTGGAATTCTTGTGCAAGATCCCGAGTCGGGAAGAGAATTTACACTTTTAGTAGAGAGAGTGTTGGGAAAAATATCCATTGATCAGTTTGATGTTTACCAGGACGATACTAATTTTTCATCAAACTTAGCGTCCTCAATTGTTTCAGGCTTTTTTTCATTCAATCAAGAACTTGGTATAATCATTAGCCCTTCTCGACTTAGTGAAGAAGTAATACTGGTTTTAAATGAAAGTACTGAATCAAAAAACATGGGAAAAGATTTTGTATCTTCTCTTCTTCCTTCTGAATTAAATACATTGGAAACGATTAAGACTGAACGGAAAGAATGGGAATCTTTACTTTTTTCATCACAAGAAGGGGTTCGATTAGATTATCTTGTCTTTAAATGGAAAGAGCTAAGGTTAGCTTTAGATGTTTCCCTTATTCAGAGGGTTTATAGTTCTACCTCTCACTTAAAAACCGTGGATAAGTCTTATCATCCCCTAATTGGGATTGGTAAGGTTGAAGCTGAAGAATATCCGATTTTAGATTTATGTTCATTGATCCTGCAAGATCAATTCCATACTGACAATTTGAAAGAAATGTCCTTCTTTTCGATTCTCTCTGATGAACAATGCTTCTTAATCCCAGTTGACAGATTAGAAGGAGTTATTTCTTCCTTTAAAGAGGATCTAGTTCCCTGTGACGATTTTAGTACATTTTTGAAGGGAGAGGAGTGTTGTAGAAATTACGTATCCTACAATGATAACTCGTCACAAGCGTATATAATTGAAAATGATTTTATGACGGGTCTACTTGTGCAAAATAAAAAAAATAAACTTCTAAAAAAACTAAACATTGAAAAAAAGAAAAATGAGGAATGAATACAATGGCTACTGTATTAATTGTAGACGATTCAAAATATTTAAGGCTAATGATTAGCAAAATATTGAAGAAGCGTGGTTATGACGTTGTAGCGGAAGCTGAAACAGGTTCGGATGCGATCGAAAAATATAGGCAACATATGCCCAATATCGTAACGATGGATATTGTTATGCCGAAAATGAACGGTTTAATAGCTATGAAAGAAATATTAACATTAAATCCAAAGGCAAATATCGTAGTGGTGACAGCTCTAGGGCACGAACCTCTGGTTCGGCAAGCTCTAAAGATAGGTGCAAGGGATTTTGTCATTAAACCATTTAAAGTCGACCAGCTAGTTCAAGCGGTTGAAAATACGCTAATTTGAGTATTTTAATGCATCTAAGCAGGCAGTAAATATAAACAAAGGTCGTCTATTATTATGGAAGAATATGAAACTGAAGAATTTCAGAAAGTAATGCTGTCAGAACTGACAGAACGAATTGAAGAACTGAATTCAGGGCTTTTGACGTTAGAAAAAGATCCGAAGAAAAACGTTGCATATGATGACGTCCTTAGAACGTTACACGGTTTAAAAGGTCTTTTTTCCCTATCTGGTTATCCTAAAATTAGTTCGTTAACCCACAGTATGGAAAACTTGCTAACTTCAATGGATGATACGAGATTGGAACAAGCAGTAACGCTTTTATTTCAATATAGTGATGAATTGGGAAGATTAGCGAACTCGTTGAAGGGTGGCAAAACTCCTCAGTTACTACGATTTGATCAATTGACCCAACAACTAGCATCTTTTGATGAATTCATGGTAAATCTAGGAAACAAACTCCGTGTTAAAGTTCAATTTAATCCCGATTGTAAAGTAGTAAGTGCCCGTAGCTTAGTCCTTCTTAAGAAACTAAAGAAGTTAGCAACTATTGAACGCACTATTCCTCCAGTTGATGAAATTGAAGCTGGAATTACATTCAGAGAGTTATACATTGAACTCACTACGCAAGAAGAAGATGAAGCTATCACGAGGATTATTGAGGAAAGTCAGGATGTTGTTTCTGCGAACATGTCTCGATTATTAGATTCTGTAAGTACTCTCGAGAAAACTGGTGTGATGGAAGGTACACAGGAATCATTAAATGTTAGAGTAAATTTACACGATCTAGATAATATAATTCAATTACTAGGAGATCTAGTTGTTTCTGGACAGTTTATCAGGGAAATTGGTGAACAACAAGCTTACACTAGATCTTTCAAGGAAAATTTAGCCAACTATGAAAGAACCATTGCTAATATTCAAGACTTAGTCATTAGAATGCGTTTAGTTCCACTAGAAACAATATTAACTCGATTTCCTAGAATGGTTCGAGATTTGGGCCAAAAAGAAGGGAAGAAAGTTGACTTGATTATAACTGGCAAACATATTGGAATAGACAGGTCAATTATTGAGAAATTAACAAATCCTTTAACCCATTTACTTCGTAATGCAGTCAGCCACGGAATAGAATTGCCAGAAAAAAGGCTTAAGAAAAAGAAAAATGAGCGTGGTTTGATTAGATTAGACATTACACATGAACGCTCTGATATTATTATTGAAATAAAGGATGATGGTGGAGGGTTAGATTATAAGAAGATACGTAAGAAAGCAGAAAAATTAGGTTTTGTATCTAGGAAGTCATCTGTAAGTAATGATGATTTGCAAGCAATGCTTTTTTCTCAGCATCTTTCCACAGCAGAGCAAACAACGGAAATATCAGGGAGAGGTGTTGGGCTAAACATTGTGAAGCAACTAATAGAAGAATGTAGTGGAAATATCGAGTTTGACTCAAAACCAGGAGAATATACACTAGTTCGGCTAATTATTCCAATTTCAGTTGCAATTACGAAAGTTCTAATGTTACAAGTAAAGAAACATCGTTTTGCCATCCCAATGGCAAATATCGAACAAATCTTATCTGTACCAAACCATATGATTCTTTCAGATTCAGATACAACAAATAAATCAATCATTGTTGATAATGAACCAGTCCCATTAATTGATTTACGAAAATATATGAGATTTGAATCCTCTCAAGAGAATATTTCTTACCAGAGGGAAAAATCTACGAATAATAAGATAATACAAAAAGAAAATGTAGTTTTGTGGCGAAAAGGAACTCGGAATTTAGGATTCCTAGTGAATGAGCTATTGGGGGAAAGAGATGTTGTTATAAAACCTATTAATGACTTCCTCAGTAGAGTAGGAACCTTTTCTGGAGCTACTGTGATGGAAGGAGGACAAGTCGTTTTAATAATAGATCCAATGAATTTTTTGGAGGCAAAAATCCATGCATAATGAACAATTTACCCTAGAGGAGTTATCAGATTTTCATCTCGATGCTCTTCAAGAAGTCGGAAATATTGGTGCAGGTCATGCAGCAGTTGCACTAACCCAATTCTTGAATCGATCAACTTACATGAGCATTCCGAATGTGGCTCTTGATAATGTAGAATCAATCCATAGATTAGTTAAGATGCCATCAGATCAAGATTTGGCGATAATATCATTAAATACAGTTAGTGATTTGAAATATACATTACTTGTTTTCTTTGAGAAAGAAAGTGTAGGTAAAATAATTGATTTGATGACTACTTCTCCAGATAACAACACTGGACATCTTTCTGGATTATCACCCTTGTATTTCTCTTTAATTAAAGAAACAGGGTCAATATTACTTTTAAAATATGTAGAAGCTTTAAATTACTTTTTAAAGTCTAATTCTTTTCCTTCTCCACCCAAACTTCGATTTGGTACAATTGAATCGTTAGATAAACATGAACTGAACAAGCTAAATCAGGATAAATCAACGGTACTTGTTGTTGAATGTGATATTTTTACCTCCAAGCGGAATATTGCTGTGGATCTCGCAATTGTTCCTCACAATGAAACATTTGATCAATTCATGAAATCTCTATTTTCCGAAGTAGAATAAAGTATGCACAATCGAAATTTTAGTTAATTAGAATATGAGAATAGATGTGGTTTAATGGCCCAAAAGCAATCATTGCCAAGTTTGGAACAAGATGACCCCCCACTGAACGTTATTTACGTAGAAATCAGTCAGATGGCAATAGGCTACACTAATGATATTCTCAAAATTTCAGCTCTCGGTTCCTGCGTTGGACTGGTAATATATCCCAAAAAATTGAAAGAATCTGATCGTTGTGCAATTATGGGACATGTAATGTTGCCTGAATCTTATGAAAGAATGAAGAAGAAAAACCTACAGAGAGCTAGGTATGCTCCAGCTAAATATTCCAATTTGGCCGTTTCGGCAATGGTTGCAAAATTAGAGAGGTTAGGGTATAAAACAAAGAACTTTGAAGCAAAAATGGCTGGGGGAGCAAAAATGTTTGGAAA
>JAEOTC010000077.1 GCA_016840035.1 Candidatus Hodarchaeota archaeon
CTTTACGACCTTGACAAGCTTCATACGAGATAATATGAGGCTCATGATTGTTGTCTTAGCCATTCCTGTTGTAGTCCTTGTGATTCGAGAACGTCGGAGAAGAATTTAATTCTTTCTTCTTCTTCCCCCTCCTTTTTTTACATCTTTTTGAAAAACAATTATTTCATATATTGACTGTGAACCCTTTTAATCCAATATCCCTTATGAAAAAGCGTTATTTTTTAAAGGATCATTCTTATGAGGAATTTACTATGCCTAAGTTACACGATAAAGATGTAACGGAGATTTTTAAGGCATTATCACATCCCATTCGACAACAAATCATTTTGATTCTAGCAAACTCACATGAAAATCGGGGTATCGGTTTCACTGCTCTTCAAAGCTCATTAAATTCTAGAAAAGCTGCAAAACCAATTCAGGTCGGATCAATCTATCATCATATAGGTTTATTAGGGACACTTCTGAAACAGACTCCCGAAAAATCGTGGATTCTTTCCGAAAGTGGTTGGTTTGCGTATAATTTATTAGATTCAGCACAAGATACAAATGAATTTTTGGGGAAAGGAGACTTGAAGAAATCTACATCTTTAGCGTATATTTGGAATATTCTCGCTCCTTCCTCACTCTTTTTCTTTGTTAAGAAGTCGTATATGATGTTCATTGGGTGGCTAGTTCTATTTTTCCTAATATTCGCAGGTTTAACGGCGGAAGCGGAGTCGATATTAGTTTTCCTTTTCTTTAATGCTGTTAACACTGATCACGACTTCCTCCTAAGCTTACTCTCCATTCTTATATCATGGTTTGTACTCTCTGGAGTAACATTCATTATTACCAAAATCCAGCTAAGAGACAAACCTGTGTTAATAAAAGATATTCTCCCTTTATCAACCCTTTTAGGTATATCACTATCCCCTCTGACCATCATCCCTGTGTTAGGAATAGTTAATGCAATCAATTTACAGACTGAGAACTTGATTTCATTATCTAGCGCAATAATACTCCAGTTATGGGTAATAATTTTATCTGCAAGAGCGATTTCAGTATATTATATTATACGTCTTGATCGAGCTGCAATTATCAGCATTGTTTCAGTCTATATTATGGTACTCTTAGGATTATTACTAGAATTTTGAGGTTTAACAATGAAAATACACCTGGACTGTATTCCATGTCTTCAGAAACAGGTCTTACAAGCTGCACGTCTAGCAACTGAAGATTCGACAATACAAAAACAGATTCTACAGGAAGCCATGAAGACAATACTTAATTCCGACTGGGAAACAAGGACTATACTCCTCGCATACGAAACTCAGGCTATTGTGAGTCGATTAACTGGTAAAGACGATCCGTATACCGAGGTTAAAAAGAAATACAATCGAATTGTACTCAATTTATACCCCGAACTGGAAGAGAAAGTTAAGAATGCAAATGATCCCCTGTTAATGGCGTGTAAACTGGCCATCGCAGGTAATATCATTGATTTTGGAGCGCTTAAACCATTCAATGTGAACAAGGCAATTAATAAAGCAGTAAATTCATTGTTAACTGTAAATCATGTAAAACAATTGCATCTGCAATTAACAACTGCAAACTCTCTCATTTACATTGCGGATAATACTGGGGAAATTGTATTTGATAAATTACTTTTAGAGACAATCCTTCAAAGCTATAATGTTAAAAGGATTATTTTTGTAGTCAAAGAAGAACCAATACTGAACGATGCAATGAGGATTGACGCCGAAGAGGTTGGAATCTCTCAAATCCCTCAAGTTGAACTTTACGAAGTAGGACGAGATCGACGAGATCCAAAATTCTTATCATTTCTCAAACAGGCCGACGTGGTCATTAGTAAGGGTCAGGCAAACTTCGAAGACTTGCATGATATCGATTTCATATATTTCCTATTAATATTAAAGTGTGAGGTAATTGCGAAAGAAACTGGCCTTCCTGAAGGAAGTACACTTTTAAGTAAGGGTTCAAATAAATTTAGTTCTCAAGTATGACTGTAATTCATGTTAGATAAAGAAAACCAGAACTACTCTGAGTATCTTCGCAGTAGGGCGTTAAAGATCATTTTTTGATGGTTGAGATTGCATTAACGGTTGATAAGCCTTTGTTTTCTTAATCTCTGTAATCAACCCTTGTAGGAGTAAATCACACCCCAACCCTGTAGAGGACTCTGTTTCATATATTAAGCGAATAGGTACAAGGAATTTTCTTGAGAGATACCTTCTTATATTCTTTATAGATCCAACATCCTTTTTATTGGCTGCAATCACATAGGGGAGATCCCAAAAATTTCGTATTTCCTCTAATAATTCTTTTGAATTACTAATTGCCCTACTATCCGATACATCTACAAAGAAGATGTACCCATCTGATTCTGTTGAAAACTTCCACCAATGTTGCTGAAATGCCATACCCAAATCATAAAATCTCAAGTGTGGGCTTTGCGTGGAGTTTTCTTGAGTTACAATATTTACGAGCTTTGTGGGTTCATAGGAATTAAAACCCGCTAATTGTTGTTCTGTAATATATTGCTGTACGAATGTAGTTTTCCCTGAACGGGCTAAACCCAATAATGAGATTCTGAGTGTAATCGAAGAATCGACCATTCTCACGATAGTGTCACAAATATCTTGAAAATCTTTTTGAAAGGTAGCTTGTTGGTTTTCAAAAATTTCAGATTTGTAGGATTTCCCCAATGCCTTGAGAAACGCTTTAAGCTTTGAAAATGAAGTATTCATACTAGCTATTGCAACTAAGAGTATTTTTTGAGCCTTTAAATAAGAAAAGGCTAGTAATCTTTCTCCAAAAACCCATCCCTGAATAGGGTACCCACTATAATTCTGATCGAGTAATCGACGGATGGCTGGTAAATGAGAAGAAAGATGATAATCATCTGGACTGACAGAAATTGTTGAGATTATTTCCCGATCATCATCATCAAACACCTTTACAGCAAGTAATGTCATCCAATTGACACCTAGAGAAAATATCCCACTTATTGTTCCCATAAGGGAAGTTCTACAAGAGAATAATACGTAAAATTAATAATAAATAATTCTCGACAAAATATCCGCACAATTTATATTTTCCACCTCAGTAATTTGCTTAAATTCTACTTGGTAAAGATTCTCACCGTTTTAACATCCAAAAGTAAATGGACGATATTAGAAATGGTTTCTGAGAAGAATAAGTATTCGATTTGGGTTGCAAGACTTAGTTTCTCTTTTTTGGGGTGGTTTACAATAATTATGAGTCATTACTTACAAATAGCCGACTCTGGTTCGATTTCCATTTCTTCAGGTGTAAAAGTACTTAGTTCCTACAGATATTTCACAATGCAGACAAATTTATTTGTTTTAATTTGGTGGAGTCTGGCATTAATCTATTTTAACAATTCTACAGTTATGACCAGGCTACATGGGCCAGTAAAAGGTGCAATTACCATATATATTTCTGTAACATTCATAGTATTCGCAACGGTGCTTAGTCCGATCTATCATCCTACAGGATTCGATGCTTTTTCAAATATTGTACTTCACTATCTGGTCCCAGTATTCTTTATTCTCGATTGGTTTGTAACTGAAAGGGTAGATTATCAACTAAAATCCCTTCCAGTCTGGTTACTGTACCCAATTCTGTACTTAGGATTTTCTCAAGTACATGGAGTTCTAACAACGAGTTATCTATATCCATTTCTAAATAGTAAGGATTTAGGACTTGTAAGGTTTTTCGTGAGTATATCAATCCTGCTAGTACTCTTTATAGTATTATGTGTGATCTGTTTGGGGATAGCTAAGATCGTAAAAATTGAAGATAAGACATTCTGAAATTAAGTAAGGATTAAGACAGGGAATAAAAAGAAAAAAGATGAATGGAGAAAATTAAGACATTTTCACCATTGTATTAATTGTACGGGAGCCAATTAAGAACTGTACGTTTCTGGTTCCACCAACTACTTCAGAAATTTCTGAAAGACCCTGATGATGGGGCATTTTGGTTTGATCTGTAACGCCCGTACCGCCCATAGCATGCATTAACTCATAACATAACTCATGGTTCAAAAATGAGCAGTATTCTTTCATATGGGAAGCTGTAGCAACTAATGGATTCATTGTAGGGGGAATGTCTGCAAGTTCATCCTTTTTCGCGTCATAGGTTTCCGCTAGCTTTAGGAGTGCCATTGTTGCAGTAGTTAATCGTGCGTGATATTTGGCCATAACTGCCATTCCAACAGCTTGGTGTCTTAGAATTTTCTCACCAAATTGTTTTCGGACAGTAGTGTAGATCGATGCTAAGGTGAATGCACCCCACATGTTACCTACACACTCAGCAGCAATTCCAATTCGTTCTGGTACTAGCCCTTCAAAGAGGATTTCGTACCCAGCACCATTATCTCCTGTGATGTAATCAGTTGGGATGTGTGAATCTGTAAAAATTGTTTTTCCAATATGAAGTTTGTTAACTGATGGAATTCCAATTCGTTCTGCTTTAAAGCCAGAAGACCAATCCTTATGGGAAACTCCTTGAACCATGGTTCCACGAGGATCTTCTGGATTGTACACCGCATATACAACACATAAATCTGCTTTTGGACTATTTGTGGTGTAGCACTTCTCACCGTTTAGTACAATACCATCATCAACTTTTTCTGCTTTTACCTTCATATTGACTGCGTCAGAGCCTTGCAGAGGTTCAGTGATTCCAATACATCCGATCTTTGTACCGTCTAGTAATCCCTTTAGGTCATTTACTAGAGATTCTTTGCCTTCATTATGATGGGCAATTGGATTAACAGCAAGAACAGAGGCACCCAAAGCCATACTCAATTGAGGATTAAAAATATCCAAGGTCCATTGCCTAAGAATTTCTGGTTTCAACCCGATTTCAAGATCATCCCGGTGAGGATATTCATTCGACCTATTGATAAGCCCATGACTACCAGCCCAAGGAAATAAATCATAAACATCCATCTTATTATGCCCTGGAACTCCTCCAAGTGCTTCATCTTTTTCTAAACAGATACCCTGAATCTTCTCAACGAATGCTTTGTCCTCATCCGATAAAAGCATCATCATATTGTTGTTAAATATGCCATATTGCTTGTTCAAGTTCATTTCTGACAAGACGGCATCTTCTAGTAATTGTGTTTTCATAACTCTTCACTTTCTACTCAAATGTATCTTATAGCAATCGAAGCATTTTCAGCTATTGCTATCTGATAATTAAGATTCTTAGAGTCAAAAACCAGTATAAAAGAATTAAGTCCGATATTTTAATTACAAATCATCACTGAAATTAACGATTGTAACTTTATCTGAGTTTTTCTCTCTTAACTGTTCTCTTCAAAGTTAAATGAATCTTTCCTTCTGAATCATTTAACGTAAATCTTTGTTCTTCACAGGCAAAGGATAATTAAAATCTTGAAGAATTCTTTCAAACATACTCCTATTCAAGTATAAAAGGATATTAAGAAAAATGACAACAACTTGGGATTTAACCTTTTTATATAAGGGATATGACGATCCACAAATAGATTTGGATCTAGAAAAAGCAGATCAAATGGCCGAGGATATTGCTAAGTATCGAGGAAAGCTTTCAAGCTTATCTTCATCTGAATTTGCTTCCTTTCTTAAGCAGCATGAAGAAATAGGGAATTTCCTAGTTCAATGTGGATCATATGGATCACTACTGTTTTCACAGGAGACTACAAACGATAATTTTAAAGCTGTTTTTGCAAAAGTCCAACAGAAAAATGTTGCTATTGGAAACAAGCTGATCTGGATAAATCTGGAAATTAATAAGATGGAACCTGAGGTTTTTTCAAAGTTTCTCAATGATCCTCAACTCAAAAATTATCATCATTATCTTGAAGTTCTTCGTTTACGAGAACCCTACCAATTAACAGAACCAGTAGAACAGGTACTAAATCAAAAAGCACTCATAGGTTCTAGTGCATGGGTAAAATTCTATGAAGAATTTACTGCTGATTTTAAATTTGAAGTAGAGATTGATGGAGAAAAGAAAACTCTTTCCCAAGGAGAAATGCGTCCGTTGTTCCGAGACCCTAACTCTACTACCCGTGAAAACGTTTTCAAGGCTTATTACCAGAAACATGTTGACAATTCTATCGCAATCTCTCATTGTTTCAATAATATCTGGAAAGATCATGGGCAGAATGTGGATCTTCGAAAATATCCATCCACAATGACTATTGCGCACATTCGTAACCAAACCGATGAAAAAATCGTCGAAAAGATGATGGATGTTGTCAAAAAGAACTATACGCTTGTACAAGAATACTATAAAGCAAAAGCAAAGCTAATGGGACAAGGTACGGCGATTAAAGGCTCAGACCTTTACGCTCCAATTACTAAGGTCACAAAGTATTCTTGGAAAGAAGCAGAAGAGGCAGTTATGTCAGCATTCAATGAATTCGACCCCGAAATAGGTACGATGGGCCAGAGACTCTTTGATGAGAACTTGATTGATTCTGAGATCAGGAAAGGTAAAAGAACTGGGGCATTCTGTGCTGGAATAACACCCGCACTTAAACCCGTAATCCACATGTCGTTCGATGGAACTTCCGATGGAGTAGCCACACTAGCTCATGAAATGGGACACGCCCTCCATGACATGTTTGCCGCTCGTAAGCAAACCCTGTTCAATTATCACCCTCCATTAGTAGTTGCTGAGACCGCTTCCGTATTTAGCGAACAGATTCTAATCTCCAAACTTCTTAAAACAATGACTGATGAAGAGGGAAAACTTACTCTACTCGTAAACCAACTTGAAGATGCTATTGGAACCATCTCCCGGCAAACAATGTACATCTATTTTGAAAAGGAATGTCATCTGAAGGGTGCAACAAAAACTCTTTCTTTCCAAGAAATGAGCGATATCTGGGATAAATACGTTAAAGAAGCTTATGGTGATTCTGTTAACTTTTTACCGGAGCAGAGTGCAAATTGGGCATCTATCCCGCACTTTCTATTTATTCGATACTATTGTTATGCTTATTCTTTCGGTATGCTGTTCGTACTTGGCCTATATCAGAAATATCTTGAAGAAGGAAATCCATTCATTCCAAAATTAAAGAGAATTCTGGAAGCAGGTGGGTCGCAATTTCCGGTCGATCTTGCAGCTTCGGTAGGTCTGGATATTAGAACAGAAGAATTCTGGCAAGCTGGATTTGATTATTTACACGGATTGTTAGCAGAATTTAAGGAAATTGTAGAAAAACGTTCCTAAATCCCCCTCTTTTTTCTTTATCTCCGGAAAAAGATCATAGAAGGGTTTAATCCTCATTTTTTCTGAAACACACTCTCCAATGAATTTATTGCCCTCTATCGTTAACTTTTTGAGGTCAGAAAATTCCAAATCACCTATAGCTATATCAGGAATCTCGACAGCCATGCAGAAAACGGATTATGAGAAGGTTTCTTTTGGACGAGTTCCTTTCGTTTGGAAGAAAAAAATCAGTAATCTTGCTAAAGAAGATCCTGAACAAGCCATAAAAGTATTTTTCAGTAATTTTCAGATGAACAATGAACCTAAACAGATGATTTATGGTTTCGAACAAACACTACCTCAAAGTATGGTCTATATATTAAATCATTTGGAAGAACTGAATTCAGAGCGATTTGAGTACTTAATAAGCATGTTTAACGATTCTAATTTTCTTGATTCTTTACTTTCAGTTGGAAAAACTGAACAAACAAAGTTCCTTGACAGAATGGTTCAAAATTGGGATATTGTGGATAAAAGTATCATCCAAAGGATTTTGAGTCAATTAAATCCCGAATTGAGTGAAAAAAGTTACAAAGATCTGGTGACAGCAGAGAATAATTCCCTCATTGAGCTACTTTCTTTCTGGGTTAAATGTGATGTCCGAGTATTATATCTCGTCTTAACTAATTATATCATACAACCTACTGATCTAATCCTTCCTCTGTTACGAAAGACTCCAAAAGAGAGTTTAATCACTGCATGTAACGCGCAAAATCTCCCAGGAAAACTATCTCCCAAGAAAATCGAACCATTTTTAAAAATGTTTGACGAAACACAGGAAGAAATCAATTATCTTTTCCCAAAATTCAGTTCTTCATCTAGTAAGGCTCAACAGTCTTTTCTCGACTGGCTAATTGCAAAAAAAATTCCCGTAAGAAAGCTACTAGGCACAATCCCTCCTTCTGATCAAGTAAAAACTAAGGCATTGTTCATATCCTATTTTTCCCTAATATCTAAGGATGAGAAAGCAGAGGAACTTAATATATTAACTAAAATTGTTGATTTTTCACTATATCAGACTGCAAGTTTTGTACTAGAGTTTCTCGACAAAAAAAAAGATACCGTTGCTTTAGATTATCTCGATTCTCTCCTTATGATCTTTCAAAAGGATTTAGAGAAGCATTTGGAATTCTTCGCTTCAGCTTTTCAAAAATATTCAATCAATGAGAAGCAACGTCTAATAACCACTTATTTCAAGACAGAAGAAGAAATTATAGGAAAAATCCTTCTTCCTTCAATAAACACCCTCAAAACCTCACAATGGAAAAAACTTATTGAACAAATTATTCAGCAAAGGTATTACATTGACAAAAATCGAGTATTCCTTTTACTGAATAGTTTTAATGCTAAAATAATTAATGCAATGAGTAAATATATTATTAAAACTCAATATTTACCTCAACTTAGTTTCCTCTACTCAAACTATGAATTTTTCCGTCCTTTACTTACCACATCGGAACCTATTGATACAACAGTATACTCACATTTAGCAGAGTCCATGAAAACCCATTTTACAACTCATTTTGACGAAATTATCGTTTATGGGAGTAAAATTACATTCCCAAAGAGTATCATTGCAAGTGGATTTACAGAGAAAGAAGTCTCGAAATTAGTATCAGGAGTGGGATTCGAGAAAACCCTAATTATAGCTTGGGAAGAAGTATTCTTACTCCGACCTGACGAAAGTTTACCGTTATTTTTGAAACAATTCGCAAGTAAAACCAAGAAATCGAAGGATCCAATTGTATCGATTACAAAAAAACTGATAGACATTGAATCGGGGACATTCTGGAAGTATATTTCCTCTTTGTCAAATAGAAGTTTATCAAAATATCGTGATCTACTGATACATGCATTAGATAAGAGTATACCATTATTAAGTGAAATCCTCATTTCTTTACCAAGAACACATACCACTTATCTAGGGAAGAGTATAATCCCAGAATTTGAAGCAAAGAGTCAAGAAATGCTCTATGCGATTCTTTCGGTCAATGAGTCTTCATTTTTGAATCATAAGAGTGTTGACGGCTTCATTCTATCCATATTGAAACAGAATCCAAGAAACCTTATATTTCCAGCCTTAATGCGACTTTCAGCCCTCGAATCCGATTCATCATTACTGGAGTTTGTGAAAAAACTATTTTCCAGTATCATTTCAAAATATCCAAGAGTTACAATTGAAATCATTGATGATCATGCACTCTCATCATTTTCTCCCTCAGTTGCAGTCTATTTCGATTCATTAACTGAGAAAAAACTTAGGATTTTGCTCAAATATATAATTCTACAACTTAAAACTAAATGTTTAAAGCCTACTCTCATCGATCAATGTCTTTCACAATTTAGACATTCTAATAATAATTATCGATTACTCCAAGAGATTACAACGGCTGATCCCTCAAAAGAATTTTCAACTGAAGGCCGTTCTTTATTATCATCGGTAACCAAACAGATTGTAGGAACATCTATTGAAAATGATGTCAAAATATTGGCCCTAGTCAAGAATTCCCATACATCTATTCGTGAAGAGTTACTAGGAGCGTATTTTGAGAAAATACCACAAAATACATTAGATTATGTTCTTTCTGATCAAACTATCGACATTTCAGATGAATTGACTGTTCGAGCATTGACGATTCGATTTGCCAAACGACCCCCACAAGCCCCAGAAGAATTTTATCTTTCTCTATATCAGCAATCAACACGAAACGAAATTAAACGTGCTGTGTTACCCCTAGTAGGAGAATATTGTTCATGGACTAATTTACCATTTCTTATGGAGTTACCGGAACGGAATGAATTCAAACAAGAGTATTCTGCTGCAATCAAGAAATTCATTCAACGATTTGAGATTGAATCTGAAGATACCCTGTTTCGTATCTGGAGTTCAGGTTTGAAAGATATTTATGATAAAAGAGGTCAAGCTTCACAGGTTTCTACATCACCTTCAAAACAAAGATCTAGTTATCAATCAAATTGTCCAAAATGCAATAATCCGATTTTAGAAGGACAAAAAAATTGCGGGTTCTGCACCCAAAGATTAACATGTCCTATCTGTCTAAAAAGCGTGATTAAAGCCTCAGATGTCGATTTAGTAGAATGTACACAGTGTTCAAATATCTTCCATAGACCGCATTTGCTTCAAAGTGTGAAAATGAGACATGAGTGTCCAATATGCCATGTTCGTCTTACTGAACGAATGGTCTTGACATTACCGTCAATTCAATTCCAATTCTACTAAAAAATTAAAGGGGGAGAAACTATCCTCCTGGGGACCCATGTGAAATTGAATCCTTCCAAGTAAGATCCCAAAGATCCTGTTCAGTGAGAGTTTCTTTTTCAACCACCATTTTATGAATCTTCTTAAGAAGAGCATGGTGCCTAACTTCATCGTTTAAAATATACTTAATGATTAGAATCTCGCTTTCTCCTTCAACAGTCTTTAACAGTTCCTTATATGTATCAATAGCATGTTGTTCTAGTTTGATATGCCTTTCTAGATTCTCCTTCAATTGATCTGTAACTTTCTCATCAATAAGAGGATTTTTTCCTTCTTGGGCAGCGAGTAATGAAGTCAGTAATGATGCATGCTTATTAGAATCACTTGCTATTCCTTCAATTAATTCTTTGACCATGCGGTTTTTGATATCTTTGACAGCCTCATGGGCAGCTTCAACGATGTCTTTTTCAAGTTGTATTTGTTTCTTAAAGAATTCAACACGTTCCATATGCAATTTTCTTCCAATAGTGTTATATAAGAGAAAGAACTCGTTCTCAAATATAGTTTTTTTGGAGAGAGGTGAATAGAGAATTTTTGGGAATTAATGAAATCAAAGTCCTTATTTGAGGGAGAAATCCGAAGAAACTAGTTTTTGTACCTCTTTCAAGTAATCAAACACTTGAGTTTCCTCAATTCGATTTAACACAGGTAGATTCTGTAGATAAACTGTTTTCAGCTGTTTCATCTGATTTGTTAGCTCTTCTTTTTCCATAGTGACCATTGTTTGATAGAGATTCAACCCTTTCTCCTTAGTGATTCTCAGAGCTTGGTTTAAGTACGCATTAGCATCTTCAAGATCACCTTCGATTAGAGAAAACTTAGATTGGAGAATTAGACCTTCAATGGATATGGGAGTTTGTTTTCTCATTTTCTTAATTAAATCCTGTACTTCTTTATATACAATTTCTTCCCCCAATGCCTTATATTCCTGTAATAGGAGCTGGGTTAGTTTTAGTCTTACTAATAATGATATTTCATGATCCTCAATATTCTCTTTTTCGATCTTAGAAAGAATCTTTTCCGCTTCAGCTTTATCCCTCAAGCGTGGTTTTTCGCTGAAAATTAATGCATTAGCCAATCGGAGTCGAATCAGCATAATTGGATTTCTAGTATTCTGTGTGATGGTTTCTAAATCTTGTAAAATATGTTCTGCTCGGATTATATCAGATTTACTTAGAAATGCCCTAATAAGCATGAAATAAATACTTGATTGTTCAAATTTATTTCCCAGGGCAAGATAATATTCTAGAGCTCTTTGGTAAAACTCGATACACATCTTTAACTCGTTTTTCTTGAATAGAACCTTCCCTATTTCTTCATAACATTGGGCAAGATAATAGTAATTTTTAATTTTATAATCAGAGAGCTTGTTTGCACGTTCAAGACTTTTCTGGTAACAAGATAAAGCCTTATTTATATCACCACGCTTTTCATTAATCCTTCCGCGCGTATTAGATAACTCGATCAGTATTGGTGATGCCAGAGCCTTTTCATCTTGACTGAACTTTGAGACCAATAAATTGCCTGTTCCAATACAGTTGAGACTCTCTTTATACCTCCCAAGTTGATAATGAGCCTGAGCAGAAAATAGAATCGCGTTTAACTGTAGAAATTTATGCTGAGAAATCCCAAATTGATCTTTGGATGATCTATACTCAAGATATCTGTTATAAGCTTTATTAGCTACCTCCTCTGCAAGAACTAAAGATTGCTGAATGTTACCCTCATTCCTCAATATTCTACTCTTGATTAATTGACACTTCAATTCTAATTCTGATTCTTGATAAACATCTAAGGCTCCTAAATTACTTTCGGGTTTTATACCTTGAAGGTTCGCCTTTATGTATTTACTTATTTTTAGAGTGGTCTCATATCCCCAGCGGTGATTAAGAAAATCTAAATATCCCTCATCTATCAGGGATTTGATCATAGTTTCAGATTCATCAAGTTCAAAATCATTTTCGCTCAATTCTTTGTTACTAGAATTCACATTGTCCGATTTGGTAAGTTTATGCATTTCCCTCAACTACCCAAATAAGCCAAGATGCAAAGAGAGCTCTTCAACTATATAAAATCGATAGTCGAAATGGTGTGAAGGAAAAGCAAAAAAGTGTAGATTTCCAGAAAAAGGAAAGAAAAAAGATGAGAATTAGTCTAAGGGAGCATCTGGAAAAGCTACAATGCGGCACATCGAAGATTCTAATTCTATACCGCGAAGTGGGAAACATCCTATCCATGTGCGCTTGTTGGTCAATGCAGGATCATCAGGAATCCATAAATTTTCAGCATGAATAACACCTTTCGGAAAGAGTTCAAGATGCATAATTTGGTAGAACTTAGAAGGTGGGAACATCTCATCCCAGCTACTCACACCAAACTTTTTCGTCAGTTTTTCTTCTGCTTCAACAAATGACTTCGGATGCCAATCACGTATAATAGTATTCATCGGATGGTCAGCTGATCCACAATCGACCCCTATCCACTTGAATTTCATATCTATTGCCCATTGAGGGAAATCAGCGTCAGGACCTGGGTGTTTTACAAAATATCTCACTTCATCACTCTCAGGTTGATCCCACGCATATCTCTGATAGCCAGTTTTTATCAGGAGGATGTCCCCTTTCTTTATATCTGCTTTTTCCATTAATAGATCTGGGGAATACAGATCATAATCAGTCATTTCATTGGATATATCAACAACTACACCTGAACCACAAAATTCTTCTAACTCCATTTCACCTATGGTCCTTCCTGCAGCAAAGAAATGTATTTCACCATCAATATGCGTACCAACATGATTACTAGTCTTTATAATTTGTCCATTGGCTCCTTGTCCCATGTGGGCTCCTGCAATTCGTTTAAAATACTGTAATTGCAACGGCATGTAACTTGGCCAAGGAGGCGTATGTATAGAGAGACGTTGTGTCAAATCAATCATTCTAAAGGTCATTTTTATCACTTTGTAGGTAAAAAATTACGTATATACAATTTTTGATATTAGGTTCATTTATTTTATTCTTCGTTTGTTAGGTTTACTTTTTCCCCTATCTATCAATGTTGTTCAAGGACCATAGTTGTATGTATTCAGGGGAATAAATAAAAATTATTTCACTAATGGAAGGTAATCACATGATATAGGCGTCGGAGAAAAAGTATATTTTGGAAACCGAAAAAAATAGTCACATAAATCAGTGCTAGAACCAGTATCTCCCAAATTAACTTTTTGTAAGGATTTTCGTGAAAATAAAATCTGATATTACTGATGAAAAGTAGAATGAGGAAGAGTTGAAAACAATGTTTTGAAGACTTCCTAGGTTTTGGGTTATTCGTCATTCTTTTCTGTTCCCCCAAATTATTCAATATTCTCTTCTTTGTAATTGCTCTTGTACAAATTGAATATTGATTCTCCCTTCAGTAAACTACTTTCTAGAGTGTTAATGATTTTAGATTCCTCTGCGAGGCCAAAGAATAAAAATATCTTCTCCCCATAGTTAGGGTATTCACTAGGAAATCAAAACCTATTATTACGAGGCGATTGAGAGTATGTCACATTTTACGATTATAAAAACACAAATCAAAGATCGTGAGTGTTTAATCGAAGCGTTATTAAACCTAAATTATGTTGTAAAGGAGAACGTTCCAATCCTTGGATATGCAGGACGGAAAACACGTGGAGACGTTGTTGTCAAAACGGGAAAACAATATGATGTGGGATTTAACAGGTGTCCTGAAGAGATCTATCAGATGGTTGCGGATTGGTATGGTGCAAGAAGAGCAGTTGGTCGTTCGGAGTCTGAATTCTTAGGTGAAGTGCAAAGGGAATACTCGACCATCAAAGTGATTCGTTCAGTCAAAGCTAAAGGTTATAGCATACAATCTAGGACTGAAGCAGAAACTGGAGAAATTCACTTAGTAGCAGTTAAACGAGGTTGGCAATAATGAGTGTACAGCAAACAGAAATTGCGATAACAATTGATAAACAAGGGAATGTCTCCTATACGGTGAAGGGGCTGAAAGGAAAGGATTGTGTCAAAACCACAGAATTTCTAGATCAGGCTTTAGGTGAGGTCACAAAACGGGAGCATACTCGTGAATATTATGAAAGAAAAGTGAAGATAACAGATCGTGTCGAAACAACTCGATGATTAAAATGGGTGTAAATGATGACAGATTTAATAGAAAGTCAACCAGAAGAAGTTGCAACACTTATCAGGGCAAGGTACTCAATTATATACATTGTTTCATGGGAAGAAGCTCGGATCACGCTTACCTTAAACAATATAACCGCTGAAAGTGAAAAACGACTTATTATCTGGAGTACAACGGAAGGGTTCAAAGACTTAAGTGGGAAAGCGGTTGATGCCGCAGCAACTGATCCATTTGCAGCATTAAATTACATTGTTGACTACAGTCGTCCAGCGGTATTCCTACTAAAGGATTTCCATCCTTTTATGAAGGATCCCGTCATTATCAGAAGATTAAGGGATTTGAAAGAACCATTAGATAAACTGAGAAAATCGTGTGTCATTGTCTCTCCAGTCTTGTATATTCCAACTGAATTAGAAAAAACCATCACGGTAATTGATTGGGATTTACCCGATTTGGACATCTTAAACAATGTCCTCCAGAGCATCGTTGAACCTATGCGCGAAAATCCGAAAGTAGACGTGAATCTTACGGAAGAACAGCAGGAGCTCGTATTAAAGTCTGCATTAGGATTAACTTTAGTTGAGGCAGAGAATGTATTCGCTAAAAGTCTAGTTAAGGCCAAATCTTTCAATCCAGATATTATTATAAGAGAAAAGGAACAAATCATCAAAAAATCAGGGATCTTAGAGTTTTATCAACGAGTTGAGAAACTTGACTCGATTGGAGGCTTGGATAATCTTAAGAATTGGTTAACTAAGAGAAGTAAAGGATTCACAGAAAAATCTAAAGACTACGGCTTACCTGCCCCTAAAGGGGTAATGTTAATAGGTATAGCAGGATGTGGAAAGAGCCTTACAGCAAAAGCCATAGCTTCGCTTTGGAAGCTTCCTTTACTACGATTAGATGTAGGGAGATTGTTTGGAGGAATCGTTGGGGAGTCCGAGCGAAATATTCGAAAAGCTATCAAAATTGCAGAATCTGTAAGTCCAGCTATTTTATGGATTGATGAAATTGAAAAAGGATTCAGCGGCATCCGATCGAGTGGCCAAACAGATGCCGGAACAACAAGTCGAGTATTTGGAACATTTATAACTTGGCTTCAGGAAAAAGAGGATCCAGTATTTGTTATTGCTACTGCTAACGATGTAAGTCAATTACCTCCTGAATTACTAAGAAAAGGTAGATTTGATGAGATCTTCTTTGTAGATCTACCTTCAGATTCTGAAAGGACGGACATTTTCAGAATCCATTTTGAAAAAAGAGGACGTGATCCTAAAAAATTCGATATAAATGCATTAACAGGATTGACCACTGGTTTTTCCGGCGCAGAAATAGAGCAGGTAATAATAGAGGCGATGTTTGAGGCTTTCTTCGATGATCGTGAGGTAGAAACCACAGATATAATGAATGCGATCGATGAAACCGTCACATTATCGAGACTTATGAAGGATGAAATTTCGGATCTTCGGACATGGGCGACTTCACGTGCGAGATATGCCTCAAAAACTGAACAGCAAACAGAAAGGAAAATTGATATTGAAATTGATTAAAGAAATGGTGAATTTCACTCATGAAACGAAAAAGTATCCATTTTTGTCACTTAACTGATTCTCATCTTGGAAACCGTCAGTATGGCCTTCTAGAACGATTTGATGATTTTGCACGAGCACTCTCATATTCAATCAATAGCTGTATCAACCTTAGACCTGATTTTGTGATTATGACTGGTGATTTGTTTGAGAACGCCAAGCCTCAAGCTCCAGAACTTCGCCAAGCAGTGAAGATCTTGGGAAAACTACAAGAAGCCGAAATCCCCTTGATTATTTCCCAAGGAAATCATGATGTTTCATATTCTCGGGCAAGACGTTATGGGGGGGATATTTTGGAATTCTTAGCTGATTTAGACATCGGAATTCAATATATTCAGGATGAGATAGCCTATATTGAACTGGATGACGAAAAGACGGTTCAAATTCTTGCAGTCAATTATTATGGAAAACGGACCGATAAAATCCTACAGCAATTAATTCGTCAAAATTCGTCAGAGCTTGAAGCTTTCAAAGGCCTTAAGCTGTTGATGATTCATGCATTTGTGGAGGGAATGCCTGGTGCAACAGATGTGAAATTACGCACAATAAAACGAGGTAATTTTGATTATATCGCAGTAGGACACTTGCATGAACGCTGGGAAAATAAAACCCATCATATCTATTGCCCTGGATCAACAGAACATACTAGTGTTTCAGAATGGAAGCAACCTGAACGAGGATTATACGATGTTAGAAATGTTCGTATAGACGATCATTGGGTCTCAGAAGTCGAGTATGTGCCCATCTCTACCAGAGAGAAGATCGAATATACACACAAATTTCGTAGTACTAGTGTTACTGAGATCAGAGAGGAGGCAGAGGCGATTTTACTTAAAAATGATAAAACAGATGCCATCGTTCGGTTCGTATTCCAAGGAGATTACAAGGGAAAAGAGCATCCGTTTATAAATCTTGAATATTTTAAGCATATTCCCAAGAAAGCTCTCCATACAATAATCGTCCCAAAATTTCTTGAAGTAGAAAAAAAAGGTATTGCAAAGAAAATTCTTACAAAACGGGAAGCTTACGAAGGGCTGATAACCAGGAACTATGAATTACCTTCTAAACTCACAGATGATTATATTTCCTTGATTGAAGATTCTATCCGTATAATCGAGGGTAATGCAAAAATTTCTCATCAAGAAACCCTACTTGATAAGCGCTACTCACAGTTTGCAAAAAATTTAATAGTGAAATCTAGTGAGGAGGGGTAAGAGTGGTTTTACGTTTAGAAAAGCTGGATTTATCGAATTTTAAAACATTTCAAAAAACCTCTTTTAGTTTCACTCCAGGACATAACGTTGTCTTAGGAGAGAATGGAGCAGGAAAATCGTCGATTTTCGAGGCTATTACCTATGGCCTGTTTGGAAGTGTCCCTGGTAAAACTATTTCAAGTTTAATCCGTCATGACACAAGGAGAATGGAAATCACACTAGAATTTAGTGTGGATGAGAAAGATTTCGTAGTAGAACGTTCAGCAACACATAGTACATCTTCCGCTTTACTTACAGAAAAAAATGGTAAAAGAATAGCTGAGAAAGCTAAAGCAGTAAATGAAGAAATGGGCCAAATTTTAGGTTTAGGACAACGTGTTTTTTCCAATGTGGTCTATATTCCACAGGGACAGATTGCAGCTATTGCCTCGGAAAGGCCATCAGAGAGAAGAGAGCTTTTTGACAAAATTCTAGGTTACTACCTATATAAAATAACATCCGACCGATTACGAGTCGTTGAAAGGTCTACAGATCAATCTATCACCGCGTTTCACGATCGAATTCGAGACTTTCAAGAGGATATTAAGAGAAAAAACGAAATCGAAACCGATCTTGAGAGCTTAGAATTAAAATTAAACACTTTACAGAAGGATATTATCGATCTCAAACCAAAACTAGAGAAAGCTGTTGAGAAATACGAGGAATTAAACAATGAGAGAGAAACTATTAATCAAATTGAGGAGAGATTAAAATCAAAGGAACAAGAGATAGAAAAACGTAAAAATGAATCTAAAGATTTGATTATATCATTAGAAGAATTAACCAAAAAATCTATACCTTCAGACATAAAAGAAGTAAAAGAACTGAAAACTGAAAATACAATGAAGTTATCACATCTAGAAGAGAGTCTAAAAAAACTTGATTTGAAAGTGGAGGAGGGGAAGAATGTAAGGAGTGTTTTATCAGAGCTAACAAAAAGAAAAGCAAGCTTAGAATCTCAAATCGATACGATTAACACTAAAATAAGTAATTTGGCGCATGAAATTGGTGTGAAGTCGCAAAATTATCAGAAAGAATTAACAACAATTAAAACGAGAAGTGAACAGCTTAAAGAATCGAAAATCGTCATCAAAAGGAGAATCGATGAGGTAATCTTGAAAGAAAAGGAGTTGAGTGTGTTAGAAGAGAAAAAAAATACTATCCTTGAAGATAGTGAAGGAATAAGCGTAAAAAAGAAAGACCTCGAAGCTACACTTTCCAGTATTCTTCCAGATTGGAGGACATCTCTTGAAGAAATCCTCAACGTTGATCTTTCAGTACTCAAGATAAAGCAAGAAAAACTTCTTCAGAATCAGAACTTAAAAAATACGACAATACAGGGAAAGATTACAAGTTTACAAGATCAAGTGGAAAATGAATCTAAATTATTGAGCTTAATCAAAACAAAGAATATCGAAAATTGTCCATTGTGCGAACAATCACTCAATGACTCTCATAGAAAGAATATCAAGGCAACTAAGAGGACAAAGATAAAGGAGATCAGGCAAGAAATAAAGAAACTGACCAAAGAGAAGCAGTTAAATGATCTTGCCATCAAGAAGTCAATAGATAGCCTGGAAGATATTAATAAGCGAGAAAAGAACCAAATTTCGCTACAACTTCATGCTAAAGAATTAAAAGATTTCCAATCAACCATCAAGGACTTGAAGAAAAATTTAGGGAGAGTGGAGAGCAGTATTGAAGATCTCAAAGATCCTTCAAAAATTTATAACGAGCTTGAAATCGAGCTTGAGAAGATTGAATCAGATCAGAACATTTTAGGAGATCGAATCAATCGGATTGAAAATATACTGATATTAAGTGAACAACTAGGTAATTTTCGATCTGAAATGGATTCTATTATCAAGGAAGTATCAAATAATCAAAAGAATTTCAATTATTTGGAACTAGAAGAGAATATCAAAGTATTAAAATATCAAAAACAAGACCAAAAGCACATCCTGAACATAATCCCACGTTTGGAGACATTGATTAGTACCCACGACTCGATTGAACAATTAATTGAAGAACAAATTACTATAAAATTGGATCTTTCATCTAAATTAGACGAGTTTGATGAAAAAACATTTCGTAAATTTAAAAATCGTGTGGAGAAACTAAAGACCAAGAAGGTTCAAATTGAAACCAATATCTCTAGTCTAGTAAAAGACCAAATTCCTGACAAAAAAAAGTCTCTTCGGGAGATAAGGGAGAAAGAGAAAAAATTAAAATCGATTAAACACGATTTAAAAATCACTCAATCAAAACTTGATACTATTGAGATTGTAAGGAATTTTACAAAGGAAATAGTACCAATCTTACGTAGACAACATGTAATGGCTATTTCAGAATATTCCACAGAAATTTTTTCGTACTTGATGAATAATGAAGAATACGAGGGAATCGAGATTACCGAGGATTATGAATTGTTAATCCTGCAATCAGGCAAGAAATATGATTTAACTATTCTTTCAGGAGGGGAACAAGTTATTGCATGTCTTGCCATTCGCTTAGCAATTGCAAAATTATTAGCCAATCAAGACATAATGCTTCTTGACGAACCTACAGTTATGCTTGATTCGTATAGGCGAAAAGAGCTAGTCGAAGTTTTTGATAAAACTAAACCTGTTCGTCAGACAATTATCGTTACCCATGATACAGAATTTGAAAGAGTTGCTGATACTACTTTCACGATCGTAAAACTTGCAGGCAGATCCACTGTAATTTCAGAGGAAATTGATCATATTGTCTCTCAACAGAAGAAATATCAGATGTTAACTAAAGAACGCTTTAAACAATTAGAAATTAGCTAGTTAGGATATTGTATTCTCTTGGATGCAAAGTCGTTCATAAGGAAGAGTATCACATCCTTACCGTTTTTCCGTCATTTCTGAGTCAGAGAAATGAGAATTTATGATACCCTTCTTACTCAGGAACCCTAAGTAGAAGGATGCATACCTTCTTTATTCTTTCGGTAAGTGAAACCGATAACTCTTAGAAATGAATTTTACATGACCAGATTTTTCAAGTTCTTGAACCATGTTGAATTCGGTACCTGAATCAGCCTCGTATGTACCAGAGAGATGTTTTTGAGTTATTTCATATGCTTGTTTTGCAATTTTGGTCACTAACAATTTCCAGGCTGGTTCATATCCAGGACGATAAAAAGTAAATTGAACCATTGGATTTTGGCCTTCTTCAGCTCGAATAGCTCCAGCTGCTACAATTAACTCGTTTTCAAAGATTAACAACGTTTTCAGCGGACGATTTTGGATATTTCCATAGTACCTTTTTAGCTGCTCTTCTTCAGGGAATGCCTCAAGAGCAGTTTCATCAACTCTTCCTAGTTCAATAAGAGCGGTTAAGTCTGTTTCATTTGTCAAATCGCCTTTACGAAGAGTATATTTTTCTTCTCCTTTAAATTCTAAATTCTCAGGGTTATATCGATAAGTGATGTATTTCCTATCCACTTTAAATCCGTTGGACTTTAGAAAGGTAATTTCAGCTTTTCTTTTCGATTGATATACTCCACCAGCTATTATTTGATGATTATCACCCTTATCCTTGTCACGATCAACGATATAGTTCAACACTTCTTTAAACAACTTGTCTTGAACTTCAGGAGGACATTCATCCATTGCATGGGGATAACTGATCTCTGTAGCGTTGAATCGATTCATAAAATGACTCTGAACATACGCTAGAGGTTTTCCATCTGATGTAAGTGCATATCTAAAAGCATTAACATCTGGAGGATCGTTTTCATTCCGTTCCTTTATTTGCTTTACAACCTCATCTTTTGGAGGTACAGGATAATCTCGATCTGGGATACGATTCTGAGCAGTTACAAATATCTCTGCTTGAATTTCCTCCAAACCCTCATTCGGTTGAAATTTTCGATAAACAATATCCATTGGTATCACACTTATGGGACTTACCCCATCCAACTTAAATATTTTTCCAAGATTTGGCATAAATATCAGAAATTGGAATATCAAAAATAATTGGAAATAAGGTAAATTTGCCAGTATCTTTTTAAGGAAGAGGTAGAGGATTATACTTAGGGGAAAACTCTCAAATTTCCTTTATTTGTATATAATATAGAAATAAACTACTTATACTGGAGAGATAACGAATTATGTCAACTCACGGAAAAAATGTGCTGATTATAGGGGAAAAATCCTCTCAAGTGCGAACTTTCTGTGAGACTCTCCTCCCTGCAATAAAGACAAAGAAAGTTGGTAAACGTATATATACTCGTTCGGGTCCATGGAAAGGCAACAATCTGACTTTTCTTCCTTTGTCAGGTCATATTACCACAGTTGATACAAAAAAAGGTTACGGGTGGGGAGAAACTGCTCCAATCAATATTGTACAGGATCCTAAAGCACTTATTATCAAAGAGAATTATGAATTTCGGAAAATTATACGTGAACTAGCGACTAAAAGCGAAGAACTCTGGTTAGCGACCGATCCTGATTCAGAAGGAGATAATATTGCCTATGAAGCCTATAAAATTGCAATTCGGGCCAATCCCATATTAAGAGTTAATACTCGGAGAGTATGGAATTCGTCTCTAACTTCTGTTGAAATTTTACGGGCCTTCAATCAATTAGCAAATTGGTCTGTTAATCAGGCATTAGCTGTACAAGGCAGAAGAATGGTAGATGCCTGGGTGGGTTTTGCTGGGACTCGAGAAGTAACTATTGCTGCACGAAAAGTTCGAAATGAGCGGGGTCTTGTTTTATCTGTCGGTCGAGTCCAACTACCTACTCTTAAGTTGATTGTGGATAAGGATATTGAACGTACAGAGTTTCTTGTACAAGAAAAGTATAATATTCTTGCAGATCTACTGGATGAGAGTAGAAAACAGATTTTAGTGTCTGTTCAGCATGATAAATCCCCTTTTACCAACGAAAACGATGTTCAGACGATTCTTGATAAGTTAAAAAAATCCACTTTAGGGAAGATTTCTTCATTTCAACAAAAACAGACTAAGATTCCACCTCCGCGTCCTATGAACACTACTGACGCGATAGCGTTACTTTCCCGTCAATTAAAACTGAAAGCTGATAACGCCCTAGAAATTCTCGCAACTCTTTACGAACAGGGATACATCTCCTACCCAAGGACTGAGAATAGACAATTTAAATCAAATTTCCCTCATAACGAAATTCTTACGAACCTCCAGTCTCACCCTCCTTATAAACCATTTTTTCAACAGATTAAAACAATGACTCAGGTTCGTACGAATGGACGGAAACAAGGAACTGAAGATCATGATCCTATCCATCCAACTGGGGAAATTCCATCGATTGGAGGAAAAATAACTCCCTTACACCTTAAAAGTTGGACCTTTATTGCTCGTTGGTATATTGGGATGTTTATGGAAGACCTCATCCAACAGCGTGGTACAGTAAGATTAGCAATCAAAGAAGAACCTTTTTCCCAGAAATATCAATCCACAGAATCACTTGGGTGGACTGAAGCAATGAACTGGAGAAGACCCCGTGAAACTCCCTCATTCTCCTTCGAAGCAGGTCAGATCGTACAAGTCCGTAATATACGGTCAGAAGCCTTTAAAACGAAGCCTCCTGCCCGATGGAGTGATGCTACCTTAATTAAACGATTAGAAAAACTCAAAATCGGTACGAAATCTTCCCGTCCAGATGTTATTAAGAAACTTGAATTAAGACAATATATCGTACGAAAAGGAAACTCCTATGAAAGTACCAATACTGGTAAAACAATCATTACTGTATTTAATGCGATTTGGCCTGATTTAGTTACACCCAAATTTACCAGACAGGTTGAAATTCGAATGGATGAGGTGGCATCTGAAACCTGCTCGTATGACATGATGCTTGAAACTATTCGTTCAGAATATCTTTTCCTGCATCAAAAATTACTTTCCCAAATCGAAAATCTCCAAGATCAACTAAAAGAAGCCTTTTCTGATCTTGGAAGTTCAACCTATAAAAAGAGGAAATCTCACTTTTCCACCAAGCAGCGTAAATCAAAGACTGAAAACGCTTCTTACCCTTGTCCTGCTTGTAACTCCGGTAACCTACGTGAAAGAACCAATTCCCGTACAGGGGAGAAATTCTTCGGTTGTTCTCGATACCCAGCTTGCAGTTTCACAAGTTCAAGGAATATCTACAAAAAAAAAGGATAATTTTCAGAAAATTCTTCAATCGTGGATCTACATACTTTTTGTGTCACAACCACTACATTTTTGTTACGAGTGATTTTCATCGATTCTTGGATTGATTCCCTTTTTTACCTATACTAAGCTTTTAGGATACCAGATTATAAATGACAATTAAAGTTGCAGAGAAACGGATGAATTCAGTAGGAGTTGATGTAGGCACCAGCACTTCTCATCTGGTCTTTTCGGAGTTAGTTCTCAAGAAAGACCCTTCATCAAAAACAGAAAAATTCTACGTCGCTGAACGCAACATAAAACATCGAGGAGACATTATTTTTACTCCTTTACGCCCTACAACCAATGAAATTGATATTGACCGCCTTTTACCTGCTCTCCTCCACGAATATCAGAAAGCGAACATTGATCCAGCCACCATAGATTCTGGGGCAGTTATCATCACTGGTGAGTCTGCTAAACGTAATAATGCAGAGAAAATTGTTCAATTCCTGGCTAAGGAAGCTCAACTTGGTAATTTTGTCGCTAGTACTGCTGGACCCAACTTCGAATCAATGATCTCTGCATATGGGTCAGGAGCTGTGACCTATTCCGCAACTCATGGGAAAAAGATCATTCATTCTGATGTGGGAGGCGGAACCTCGAACATTGCTGTCATTGATAATGGTATTATTACTGCTACAGCATGTATAAATGTTGGAGGTAGATTATTAGCATTTAATGATGCTAATGAGATTATTCGCTTGGAACCTGCTGGAGTTTGGGTTTTAGAGGCATGTAACCTGACTCATAAGTTAGGTGAGAAAATAACTGAAGAAGAAAAACTTCTTGTAAGTCAAAAATTAGCTGATTCATTGCTTGAAGTACTTAAGGGTGAAAAGCTCTCTAAACTTACGCAAAAACTGATGATGACGGAAAATCTTCCTCAAGAATGCTTTGAGAATAGTCCTGCTGTTAGTTTCTCTGGAGGTGTGGCGGAATTCATTTATCAAAAATCTGATGAGGAATTCCACGATCTTGGAAAGCTACTGGGAAATCACATACGATCTCTCCTCAGTGAAAACAATTTGGAGCAAATTGAAACTCCAGAGAAAATTAGAGCAACTGTTATTGGTGCTAGCGGACATACACTAAACGTAAGTGGGTCAACAACATTTATTTCGAAGGATCGAAGTAAAATTGACCTTCCTGTTCGTAATTTACCTGTAGTTCTCCCCCAAATCGACAGACAACTTCTATCAATTGATTATGTTGCCACCCAGATTCGCAATGCCTTTCTGAGAATGGATATTGAAGAGGGCGAAGATAACTTTGTCTTGGCTTTTATAGATCCTGTCCGTTCAGTTTATGAAAAATTAACAATTTTTTCAAAAGGAATTGTGAAAGGATTACCTAAAACAATACAATCTGAAAAACCAATTTTTCTTGTCTTTGAAACAGATATTGGTAACTCTGTAGGGAATGTCATGAAAAGAGAAACAGGAATCTCAAATGAAATCCTCTCTTTAGATGAAATTTCTATCAAAGAGGGTGATTTTCTGGATTGCGGAAAACCACTGTTTGAGGATCGTGTATTCCCTATAGTCATAAAATCATTAATCTTCGGTTGAAAAATTAGCAATATAGGTGTTATTTTAAATTTGAAAGTTTTAGGCTTGATCTCTGATACACATATCCCCTCGAGACGTGGGGAATTACCCAAAAACGTTTTAGATGCTTTTAAAGATGTTGACATGATTCTACATGCAGGAGATTTTGAGGAACTTGATGTGGCTGATACCCTTGAATCTATAGCACCCCTGATAGCAGTCCATGGAAATATGTGTAATTTGGAAGTGAAGAGAAAATTTCCCCCCAAATTAACCCTCAAAGTTGAGGATCTTACAATAGGTCTCACACATGGAAATGGTAGACCATCAAGTTTCTTCGGTCGGGTGCAGGATCTTTTTCAAAAAGATAATCCGAATATAATCATCTCTGGTCACACTCACCATCCAGCAGCTGAAGTCATTAATGGCATCCTAATGTTAAATCCTGGATCGCCAACTGATAAGCGATTTGCTCCTAAAAATACTGTCTTAATTCTAGAAATTAACAATTCGAAGTATAAGTATCAATTTATCGATGTTTAAGGACCACCCTCTAATTAAAGGAAATATGATTTGATTCTTTTTCAATTTAAGGAATTCCTCTTGGATCCCAAGTGATTGATGTATCTTCGTTTAACATATCTATAGTCTCTAAATCGTTCGTAGATAGAGTAAAATCGAAAACGTCTGCATTTTGTTGTAAATGATCTTTAGTTGCACTCTTTGGGATTGTCGGAACATTATGCTGTAAACACCAACGAATCAGAATTTGTGCAGGAGATTTTCCATATTTTTCTCCAATTTCATGCAATGTTTTATTTCCGAGATATTTCCCTTTGGTTAATGGACTATATGCTTGCAACTGGATATTTTTTTCCTTGCAATATTCCAAAAGATCTTTGTTATACCACCAGGGATGGAATTCAACTTGGTTCACTGCAGGAATAATCGAACATGTGCCGAGGAGTTCTTCTAAATGCCTGATCACAAAATTACTAACACCTATCGCTTTCACTCTTTCTGTTTCTAATAACGATTCGAGTGCAGCCCACGATTTTAATCTCAAATTTGTGACAGGCCAATGAATTAAATAAAGATCGATATAATCCAGACCAAATTGATCCATGCTTTTATCAAATGCATTTAGGGCCTTTTCATATCCATGATCACTGTTCCAGAGTTTGGAGGTCACAAAAAGCTCCTTTCGATCAACAGTACTTGTTGCAACCGCTTTACCCACCTCTCGTTCATTCCCATAGAAAGCTGCAGTATCGAATAATCGATAACCAATGTCAATAGCCCACTCAAAAACTCGATCAGCTTCTTCGGGTCTTATTAGGTAAACCCCCAAACCTAGATACGGCATTTTGGTACCATTGTTAAGCTGTACCTTACTCGAAAACTCCATTCACTCTACATCCTCTTTGTTTATTCAAAATGATTCTAAGGAGATGGGTGATTGATGAACCATCTAATTAATATTTCTTCTTAAAAGAACAGAGTGGTTCCAATTAGCGCAATATAAAACCACAAGAATGCAAAAGCCATCAAAATTGAAGCAGTTTTAAAAATTTTAAAGCTAAGTTTTTGAGAGGGGGTAATTAAGTTCTTTACTGCTAAATAGAGGACAAACGCATTAATCACCAGAAGGGGAGTCAAGAGAATTAATTCAATACTTAGAACAAATCCTGTAGATATAATTAATATGCTGCTAATAATAGCTGAAATGGTAATAACTTGTATAGTCTCTGTTTGGCCACGAACAATCGGCCAAACTGGAATATTAGCCTCCTGATAGCCACTTAAATTTTCTGGAATGAGTGCAAGAGTTAAGAAGTGTAAAGGGATCCAACAGACCACAAATAGCCCCATCAATATCCCTGCAACAGTGATAGAATTTGTAACAGCAGTTACGCCAGCTAATGCGGGAAATCCACCTGCTAATCCTCCAAATACAATAGAATAGCGAGTTCTCCGCTTAAGCCAGAAAGAATATACAACAATGTCAAAAAACGCCCCTAAAAATACAACAAGCATTGTTAGCGCATTTACGAATACACCAACAAAGAATCCTCCAGCAATGGTGAAGAGAAGACCATGTTTTAATACTGTATAAGGAGGAATTTTACCTGATGGTAGCGCGCGTTCTTTAGTCCGTTTCATCAATGAATCAATATCACGATCAATATACATATTCAGGAGTGTACTCCCTGAAACCGCTAAAAATAATCCAGTTATTAACCATAAAAAGGTCATTACATTAAAATTATTTACCCAAGCGGTTATCAAATAAGCAAAAATAGTCGTGTACACCAATAAAAAGGTCTGCTTTGTTTTGATTAGCTCACCGTAAAGAGAAAAAGGTGTAGTTTGTGAAGTAGTTAGAACTGTCTCTTCATAAGAAGTATATTGAGCAGGGGGCTTGTCATTTGCCATCGTGGATCTGGAGATACAACAATATTTATTTTATTACTTTGTTTACTCCAGTTTTTCGTAGGATTTTCCAAAGTATAAAACTCAAAAAAGAAAAAAAGAAGGAGATTATAGATCAACATTTATTTATATTGATCTAATATTTTCTAAGGGGGAGAGGCAATAACACCGATAAAGAGCCACAAGAAAGCAAACGCCATCAGCATGGATGCTAGTTTGAAGATTCTAAATGTCCGTATTTGTGTGGGATTTCGAAGATTGTTAAGTGACATCCATATCATATAGAAACAGAAGGCGAATAATGGGATCAGAGGTAGAAATCGAATCTCTAACACCATTCCAGTTAAAGCGATTAGTATTGTACTTAAGATAGCAGAGAGAGTGATTACTTTAATTGTCTGGTTTTTACTTCGTATGACTGGCCACATTGGAACCTGTGCATTTCGATAACCTTCAAGATTTTTAGGGAGTAAAGCTAATGTTAGGATGTGTAAGGGAATCCAACATAATACAAATAACCCCATTAAAATCCCTGGAATAGTGATTGATGCGGAAACAGCTGTGGCTCCTGCTAATGCAGGGAGGCCCCCTGCAATTCCACCAAAGATTATAGAAAATCGTGTTCTCCTCTTCAATAAGTAGGAATAAACAACCACATCAAAAAAAGCCCCGAGGAAAACGACCACTGAGGTCAGGAGATCCACAAAAATCGCAATTGCTAATATTCCTGCAATTGTAAAGAGGAAACCGTGTTTAAGAACCGTCTTAGGTGAGATTTTTCCCATGGGGAGTGGTCGATCTCTTGTTCTTTCCATAAGAGCATCAATATCCCGGTCAATATACATATTTAACAGAGTACTTCCCGAAATAGCGAAAAACACTCCCACGTTCAACCACAGAAATACGCTCAAACTAATCCCAGTCCACCAAGCACTGATGAGGTAAGCAAAGAATGTAGTGTAAAGTAACAAGAATGTTTGCTTACTCTTAATCAACTCTCCATAAAGAAAAAAGGGAGTAGTTGTGGTTGTGGAGACTGTTGCTTGCTCGTAGTCATGTAAGTATTCAGGAGAGTCCATGTCTGTCATATGTTTCCATTTCACCACTTTTGAGATTGTTTTATGTTACTTATTCTGGCCAATCCTTGACATCATGTCGACCTTTTATGATCTGAATCAATTGATTAAAGCAGAGAATTGCTAATGCGATTACAAAAAGCATGATTCCTAAATCCATAACAATTGGTAACCAATTTCCAAAACCAAATAGCTCCTGTGCTTTCCAAAAGGCTGCTACATCTTCAAACATGCCAAGAGATAATGGATCAGAAGGAGTAATACTATCTGCCCAAGCTAGATCAAAGTGTGGAAAATATAGGTAGATAGCACCAAGACCAAATGCCACAACACTTCCTGCAAGGAATAACCAACCCATTACATTTCTGATTGATCCCTTTATATCGAGTACATCAATTAGAAGTAACACCAACATGATTGCAGAAAGGGTAGCTAAAATGTGCCAATGACCGCGAGCTACAGTCGTTTCAACTGCTAATGGACCCTCTCTAAAGGCAGGTATTTTCAGTATTTCTGTAAAAGGGGATGGATCATCACCACCTCGAAGACTGAGTGCAAGGAAAATTCCACCAAAAGTCATAACAAAATTGACCCAAATAAAATGGAAATAGAGAGAAAATCTCACAGGATCCTTGAAAATGGCTTTAACCTTGGTAGACGATGAGGAAGAATCATAGTCTCCACCAAGGAACTCTTTACTTAATTTTTTCCAACCAGTTAAGGCCAAAATTAAGCCAACTGTTACAAGAATTGCAGATCCTGCATATATCAAATAATGCATATCAAATGGGTAACTAATTATTTCGTTAAAAGTAACAGCCCATGACCCAATTGACATGATTAACATACCAGGTATTGCTAAGGCCATAGATAATCCATACCATTTTCCTTTTTGATCTTGTACAGTATATCGATATACAACTAATAAAATAATTACATCGATAAGCGCAAGCATGATATGCAAGTGTGCTTTTACCGCATCCACTAATACATGATCATATTCAAGTGCATATGTTTCAATTACCTCTGGACGGAGAAAATATTCAGCTAATAGTGGTATCATGCCATTTCCAAAGAAAGACCCGATTACTCCACCAAGAATGACACTAAGTAGAATACAAACCGTAAGAAGGGTTACCGCATATTGGCCAAGAAGAATATTCCGTCTATTTTCCGCATCACGTTTTGGGAATGAACCCGTTGGAAAAACACCTAGTAATAGCATAATTCCTGCATAGAAACAAAGAGAAAGTCCAACAAGGTAAAAACCGTGGAAAATCCATCCCTTGGGATCTATATAGGCAAATATTATACCACTTCCTGAAGCAAAAATACTACCAATGAACAATGGCCATTTAACCCGTGTTTTGAATTTTTCACGGACATCCATGAACATTAGTACAAAATATGTACATACTGCAACCACTGGTACAGCTATACTGTGGTAAAGGATAATAATTCGTCCTGCTCTATCTACAAAATCATCTGATAGCTCAATAGGCAATAGAGGTTTTCCAAAAATGAGTTTTATGGGTTCAGAAAATGTAGAGAGGAATAAAATTATTACAAAGAGCCACACAAGGGTAAACGTTATCATTCCTTTGTAAGTCGCGCCATAGTTAATTTTTCTTTTCAACCAATCGGTTTTTGAATCAGTAGTATCTACTGTATCCATTGAAAATCACCTTAGAATAGGTTACTAATCACAGGAATGTCAACTTTCCATTTCTTGGGTAATCCAATTCCTAGGACAAACAAAACTCCTACTATTAAGAGGAGATAGGGAAGTACATCGAAGACCAAGTTCAATAAGTCTTCATTCCCTGATCCAACTGTAGCCATAGCTAATAAAACTCCACCAAATGAAATTAATAACCCACCAATTCCAAAGAAAGCACTTGTCCACTCTGTTTCTTTTGTATACACGGTGTATAATGGCAAAAAGGAAATAATTAATCCAGAGGGAATATGAATTGCCATAATAACCATGGAGGCTATATCCAGTTCTAATATACCTAGTTTAATTACCGTTAAGAGTGCAATAACGATTAACGCGTATATGGTATAAAATAATCCATATTGTGTGTCATCGAACACAGCATACAAAAGTCCGACAGCAAGTCCTGCTGGGATCAATGCAGCTACAGGGGGGACTAATTCGTGACCTATGGCATCTGCCCATCCGAGAAGAATAATTATCACTCCCGAGACGAAAAGTACTAAGAAACTAATAGCCCATGCCAAGTGATATGGTTTTTTAGATACCAAATATTCCTTTAATAGGAGGAGGGCTAATACGATTGCCACCACACCTACTACTAGAAGCACAATTGCTCCAATCATATCTGTTTCAAGTAATGACATAAATTTCAACTCAATTTCTAATTTAGATCTTTCTTTTACTAATGAAAGTCTGATTTTGTGAAAGATTTAAACTATCAAGCTTTATCCACAAGAATTCGTGTTTATAATATTCCTGCCAATAGAAGAAACAGGTAACAATTCAGAATAAAGTTTTTGCGAATAAAAAAATTAGCACCTTACTAAATAGTAAGTAAATCTAACATTTCTTTTGTCCGAAAACCTTGATAACAAAAAACAAGCAGATTATATTAGAGTAAGCAACTAACTTATCTTGATATCCTTATTATATTCCATTTTAATTGTGTAAATAGCAACGATTTCTGCTGGATGTGCTAGTTTGAACGAAGAAAAAATGGAAGAATGTGCCGCAAGCCTAGCAATGAAAATCTTAGGCCGTAAATGGACACTGTATATTATTTGTGAGCTTCTGATGTGCCAAGAATTATATTTTAGTCAATTACAAGAACAAATTCAAGGCCATTATAATGAAAAGATCTCTGCACGAGTCCTATCAGAAAGTCTGAGTCGTTTAGAAGAAAATGGAGTCGTTAATAGAACTGTCCATAGTGAAAGCATGCCGATTCGAGTGGGGTATTCCTTAACTGCAAAAGGTGATGATTTTGCAGTTATTTTTAGTGCATTGAAGGGTTGGGGAATCAAATGGGGCGGAGTGACAGTCAAAAAATGTAAATCTTTTGCTTGTATTCATAATGCTGTTCCCGTTATTGATATTGATGCTGCTAAAGAGCTTTTCCAAATCGGGGAATGCAACGACTAATTGAAAAAAAGGAAGTCTGTCGGCCATTTAAGACGGACAGAGATTATCCCGAAACCAGTTTTAAAATTCGTCCTAATCTTTGAGTAACCCATAATTTTGTAGTCATTATAGTTAAAATAAATATTTCACACTAGTGAGTAAAGAAAGCGTTAGGAAGGTGAATACGAAATGAAGCAAAAATTTCCATTTAAAACAGACTATATGTATTTCCAGTATCATGTTCTAGATATAGAAAGAGCAAGAGATTTTTATGTGAACACTTTTGATTTTAAAGTAGCTTGGGACGGAGGTAAGGAGGTTGGTTGGTGTGAACTTGATCTTCCCGTAAAAGGAACTAGATTAGGACTAAATCTTCTCCCTGAAGGATCTAAATTTGTATCAGGTTCGGGAGTTTTATCTTTCGAAGTAACTGACTTAGATAAAGCCAGAGAAATTCTAAAGGAGAAAGGAGTTCCTTCTGATGAAATTATCGATATACCAGAACTCGTATCATATTTTAATGCTGTTGATTCTGAGGGGAATAAAATCCAATTTGTAGGAGAACCACGAATTAAAGAATAAACTTATTCTTTTCGAATCTTTTGTTGGGCAAGCATCGCTGATTGAACTATGGGTTTATACCCCGTGCACCTACAAAGGTGTTTTTCGAGAGCTTTATTGATATCTTCTTTTCCTACTTCAGGGTTCGCATTAAAAAGCGCATACAACTCCATAATATATCCAGGAGTGCAGAATCCACATTGAACCCCTGTGGCTTCAATAAATGCTTCCTGAATTGCATGAAGAGAGAAGTCACTTGATATACCCTCAATAGTAACAATATTAGCATTTTCCAGTTTTCTAGCTTTAGTAATGCAACTTTTCACAGCTTTACCATTAACAACGACGGTACAGGCTCCACAATGACCCTGTTTGCATCCATTTTTTGTACCTGTTAGATTTAGCTTCTCACGAAGAATGTCAAGTAACGAATCAGAAGGCTCTACTTCAAATGTATACGCTTTTTTATTAACGATTATATTTAGTTCCATTTCATTCTCCTCCATTCCTTAATAATTCAAGCATCCGTTCTGTAGTTACCGGTATGCTTGTTAATGAAATTCCTGTTGCTCTTTGAATTGCATTTAAGATGACAGAAGGGGGACCTATAGCTGGATGTTCAGCAATTGGTCGTGCACCAAAGGGGCCATCGGGTTGAGGTGTTTCGATAAAGATACAACTATATTTTTCAGGCATATCAGAAAGTCTGGGGATGGCATATTTACGTAAATTCGTTGTAATCATGTTACCTGACTCATCATATTCGATTTTCTCTTTTAATGCCTGACCAATACCTTGCATTACCCCTCCAGTAATTTGTCCCTCTGCTAAAGCGGGATTAATGATTTTTCCAGCATCTAAAGCCGTAACAAAGTGTAAAATACTGATTTTTCCAGTTGTTTTATTGATTTTAAGGTCTACTCCTTGACTCCCATATGTCCACTCGTAAGGCTGATACTGACCCGTCTCTAAATCTGGGAAAGTAACATTACGAACAACTGATGAACCAGTACTCAGAATCGGATTTCCCAAGGTATGTCCATCTGGGTACTGATAACCTAAAACTAGTTCTTTAAGACTAAGTGTTTTATCCTGATAACTTACTCTCGTCCCATTATAAACAATATCATTTAAGGAACAATTCCACACTTCAGCAGCATTTGTTTTAAACTTTTTAATGGCTTCTTCACATGCTATAATGATTGCATTTCCAACTCGCATGGTTGTCATACTTGCAACCGTCTGCCATTCATATGGGGTCAGTTGTGTGTTGATCTCATAATTTATCCGTATTCGTTCTACTGGAATATGTAGAGTTTGAGATGCAATTTGAGCAAGAACGGTTAAACAACCTTGACCCATTTCTACACCACCAATCGAGATATTAACCGTTAAATCCTCATTAAATTTTAAAAATACAGTTGAGGATGCATTTGCTGTTTGAACAGGTGATTTTATTAGTCCAACTACTGCACGACCGTAAAAATACTCTTCATCCTCCGGAGGTAGAGAAGTTTCATTCAATTTTGCCACTGTTTGAGTGAAGCACTTTCTAATATCCCCATTATGTCTAGTAACGATTTGACCTAGTGAATTCGTGTCACCATGTTGTAAAAAGTTCTTCATTCTCAGTTGATTAGGATTCATATCCAATTTTAGAGCGATTTTATCGATTAAACGTTCAACCATGAATTGTCCTTCGGGATGGCCATATCCACGAAATGCTCCGACAGGGGTTGAGTTAGTATACACTCCAAAAGACTTGAGATTGCAATTGGGGAAATAATAGGGGCCAACACAGTTATGACCTCCCGCTAATACAACATTACAACCTGTATCTCCATAAGCACCATCAGAATAATATTGTGTGGCTTCTATTCCAACGAGGGTACCGTCACTTTTCGCTCCTAACTTCATGAATCCCTTCATTCCACGTCCCAATACTGATCCAATAAATACTTCTTTTCGAGTTAGAACAAATTTGACGTGATAACCTGGGACTAATTTTGCAGCGAGTGTAACAAGTGGTTCAATAGTATAATCACTCTTTCCACCAAAACCCCCTCCAAGATACGGGATATGAATGTGAAGTTTCGTCATTTGTTTAATATCGAAGTAGTCTGAGAGAACCTCCCTTAACACAAAGGGGGCCTGTGAGCTACTCCATACATGGATGTCTCCTGTATGATCCCAGCGTGCAATAGCACCATGAGGTTCGATAGCTGCGTGATTCATAAGTGGATACTCGAATTCATCTTCAACTATAATCTCGGCATCCTTAAAAACTTCTTCATGGTCACCTTTTTTCAATTGGTACATGTAAAAGACGTTTGATTTTGGAATAGGAACAAAAGTAGGTACGTGACGATAGTTTCCATTCTGTTCATGAATAAGGGGAGCGTTTGGATCTGCTGCTTCAATGGCATCCAATACAAAAGGTAATTCTTCTAAGTTCACATCAATTTCCTTAATCGCAACTAGTGCTTGGCTTTCAGTTTCTGCAATAACAACAGCTATAACCTCTCCCGCATGTCTTACTTTATCAATAGCAATTGGGGGTTGATCAAAAATACAAGTGCCGAATAAATGGTTTTTATCCAAACCTAAAGACTTGCCTGTAAATACTTTATGAACTCCAGGCATTTTTTCCGCGTTGTCTATATTTATTGAGTTAATGATCGCATGAGGCACCTTTGCTCTTAATACCTTCATTATTAATGTTCGTGGAAATCGTAAATCATCAATAAATAAAGCTGTGCCCGTAACTTTTTCCTTTGCATCCGCTCTTGGAATATTGGTCCCTACTACTTTGCCATACAACTTCAATTACCAAAAGAGAAAAAGATCATCATCTGTAAAAAAACTTGTTTCTGAATGTTAATGAGACTATAATGGTTTGTCAATCCCTCCAGTTAGGGAAAAGTAAAAATTTTCAGGCAAATCTATGAGGAAAAGAATCCCTCAGCACATACTTGAGTTGATTTTAATCATGACTGGCTTGAATACCATGAAAATAGGAATAATTGATTTAAGTACGGGTAAAATAGGTTTTGAAGAATTTTCATTCGAGAATATAAAATTTAAGAACTATTTAGGTGGTGAGGGGGTGGTTATTGATTATCTTCTAAGAAATATGCCGATTGAATGTGATCCTTTATCTCCTGATAATCATCTGTGTTTTATTACTGGTCTTCTAAGTGCAACAAAAGTTCCGTTTTCTGGTAGATTTACTGTCGTATGTAAATCCCCTCTCACAGGAGGTTGGGGCGAAGCTAATTCTGGTGGTCGGTTTGGACCAGAATTACGAAAGACAGGATTTGATTCTCTGATAATCAAAGGTAAATCTAAACAATTGTCTATTATTGTTGTTATGGATAACAAAATAGAAATTAAATCGGCAGAAGACCTCAAAGGGAAGGATTGTGTCGAAACTGAAGAAGCTCTAAAGGACACATATGGTAAGAAATGTCAAATTGCCAGTATTGGATTAGCTGGAGAAAATATGGTTCTAATTTCAGGAATAGTCACAGATAAAGGCCGAATTGCAGCTCGGAGTGGTGTTGGGGCAGTAATGGGCTCAAAAAACCTTAAAGCTATCGTAGCAAAAGGAAATAAACCAATTTACGTTGCAGATCCCTCTGGTCTCAATGAACTCAGGAAATTAGTTAATAAACGCATCAATAAAGGCATTAGTCCTCTTCTAAAACCAGGATTAAAAGCCTCTACTGCTTTTGCTCCCTGGATTAGACGATTCGGAATTAAGAACTATGGTTCAATGAGTCCGAGTAATATGATAATAGAAGGTTATCGTAGATGGGGAACTTGTGCGGGACCTGCTATCGCCGTTGAAACCGGGGATGCCCCAATAAAAAACTGGAAGGGCTCATACCTTGATTTTCCTCTTAAGAAAAGCACTAAAATTACTGGTGATAATGTTACAAAGTATCAAATTAAAAACTATGGCTGTCACAGTTGCCCTATGGCCTGTGGGGGAATAATGAGATATTCAAATGAGAATTTTACCCTCGAAGAAACACACAAACCCGAATATGAGACTCTAATCATGCTTGGAGCAAATTTGTTAAACGATGATCTTGGTTCGATATATCAATTGAATGATTACTGTAATCGTCAGGGTTTGGATACTATTGCTTCTGGAGGGGTCCTAGCATTTATTATTGAAATGTTAGAAAAAAAAGAAATTGCACAAGAACAACTTGGTGGCCTAAATCCAGTTTGGGGAGATCCTACAGACTATTTAGCTATCCTGAAATTAATTACTAAGAGAAAAGGCCTTGGAGAAGTTTTCGCAGATGGTTTCATCCGTGCTACTGAGAAATTCCCTACTACCTCAGGAGTACATATTCAGAACCAAGCTCTTCCTGCTCATGATCCACGATTTTCTAATAGTCTTTTGCTTTCCTATAGATTAGATCCCGCACCGGGAAGACATACCCCATTCATGGAATTAATGATCGATCTAGCAAAATTCAGTCAAATGTTTCCTGAGCTTCCTAAAAACAAGCGTATATCCAATTTTTATTGCTATCACAAAACAGTTTCCACTTTAGGTTTGTGTCAGTTTAGTTTACTCACTGGAAATTTTCCTGTCCTTGAATTTGTGAACTTAATTACAGGGTTTAACCTGTCAATTGAAGATCTCATAATGATCGGCGAGAGGATTCTTAATTTAAAGCATATTTTTAATTTACGGGCAGGAATAAATCCTCTCGATTATAAACTTCCCTCTAGAGCGTTAGAAAAAGCTAATCATGGGCCTAATAAAGCTATATCCAGTAAAGTCGAAAGAGAACTAATTATGGGATTTCTTGAATCTTTAAACTGGGACACTAAAACAACCAAACCGAATATTGACCGATTGAAGGCTCTTGGGATTGAGGAATTCAGCTAAGACTCTTCATTATCCAATCCTTGACTAATTTCTGTAGTGTAACTCTACTCATTGTTGTCTTTCAATACATCGTAAAGACAGAATCCTTTTGTAATCATCAATTCCACATTGATATTACCTCCAAAATTCGAATCAGAGACAACTAATTTACACGATTGGTGGAATCTTATGTCTGAAGAAGAATATGTTACGATGATCCACAAATTTAGGGAGAATTTTCTAACTGATAAAGCAAAAAAAACCTTTAGAAAATGGAATAAAACAATGGCTTTTGAATTTACAGATCTAGAGAAGACATTTTACTTTCTTGTTGAAGCGGGATCTCCCAATGAAGTTATAGAAGGAGAACCAGTGAAAGCAGACGTTAAAATTATTACGGATTCCAATACCTGGGTTGGTGTAATGAAGGGAGAAATTGGTGGCATGAAAGCTTATACCTCTAAGAAACTCAAGGTAAAAGGTAGAATGCCTGATCTTTTAAAACTGCAAAAACTGATGAAATAGTTACCTATCTATCTCCAATTGATATCATATGAAATGGTGGATTCAAGTGTCAGATCATGAAAGAAAAGTTGAATTATGTAAGACTATGAAAGAGCTGTATAAAGAAAAAATCCTAACAGATATTGGGGGAAATCTAAGTTTTCGTTCTCTTGAAGAACCAGAGAAGTTCTTTTGGATTACTCCCTCTGGTAAGAAAAAAGATCTCGTCGAACCAGAAGATTTAATTAAGATGACACTTGAGGGAGAAGAGTTAAACAATGATAACGATCTTTCTCCAAGCGTAGAATGGCCCATTCATCTCCGCATTTATCAAGAAGATGAGGATTTTCAATTTATTGTTCACTCTCATGCTCCTCTCGCAACAGCTTATTCAATCCTAGCTAACCCTCCCAAAATCCCACCTCTTACCGCTGAATTAGGATTCTTAGTTCCAGAGATTGTCATGGTACCTTATAAGCAAAGTGGATCTGAAGAACTGGGAGAAGCCGTTGCTGAATTATTATGGGATAGTCAAACCCTTATTTTAGAAAATCACGGTGTTGTAGCTGTTAGCGAAGAATCTTTTCAGAATGCTGCAATAAAAACACGAGCATTAGAAGAATATTTTCAAATTTATCTTAACACTAAAAAGTTTGGAGGGCAAATTCGTCCTTTTCCAGGATTTGATTAGGTTGTGGGGAAATCATGCCAGATTATTACCTTTCACTTGATGCAGGAACAAGTGGAGGAAAAGCTGTTGTTCTTGATGATCGAGGTTATGTAATTGGCTATTCTAAGACTGCGTGGAATCATCTTTACTTCATACCCGAGGATCTAGACCCATATGGGAGTGAATTCAAACCCGAACAGTTTTGGGATATTCTTCTACAAACTGCAAATGAAGCAATACTTAATTCGAAAATTTCCTCTAGAGACATAACAGCTATCACGGCTACTTCTCAGAGACACGGTTGTGTTTTTTTTGATGATAAAGGTATACCTCTGTATGCTGGACCTAACCGAGATGCTCGTGGACTTGAAGTCGATACTGAGGAGATAATGCCTAATGAGGAATTATATGAAATAACTGGCCATGGTCTTCCTTTCCTATTCGCCTTAACAAGGCTATTATGGTTTAAAGAAAATGAAGAAGATGTATATGACAAAATCAAACATCTTCTGTCCATTGATGGTTGGGTAAATTTTAGATTAACAGGCAATTATACTATTGACGATACTGCTGCAGCTGAAACACTACTTTTTGATATCAAACACCGAAAATGGTCTGATAAGATACTCTCTGAATTTGAGATTCCTCATGAAATACTCCCAGAAAAGTATGAGTATGGAAAAGTCATTGGTACCATTACTCCAGCAATTGCTTCACTTCTCGATCTAAATTCCAATACTCCAGTTGTTATGAATGCCGCTGATACTCAAGCATCAATTCTCGGATGTGGAGGAATAAAGGAAAACACACTTGGGATTGTTGCGGGTTCCACAATGCCTTTACAAATGATAATTGATAAACCGATTATTGACTCCGAACAGAAGATTTGGACAGGAGCATTTCCAAATAATCTTTGGGTTCTTGAATCGAATGCTGGATCAGTTGGAGACATCCACAAATGGTTTATTGACTCAATTCTTACTCCACTCGGGGTGGAGAATCCTTACGACAAATTTGAATCTTTAGTACTTACAAAACCACCTGGTAGTGGTGGAGTAATTGCAAACCTAGGTCCACAGGTGTTTTCATCTCAAGCAATGCTTTCAGTTCCTATTTACGGTGGATTCTCCTTTACGCCTATTGCTTATTCATTTGATACTCCAGTAAATATTGCTGGATTCTCTCGATCTGTTGTAGAGAATATTGCTTTCGCAGCACGTGCGAATTACGACCAAATTCTAGCAATAAGTGGAAAACAGGCAACAGAAACTCTTTTGATGGGAGGAGTTGCCCGATCAAAAGTTCTTTGTCAAATCCTTGCTAATGTTCTAAACTGTGAGATTAAAACATTTTTACCAGAAGGAGCTTCTGTATCAGGTGCATTCGCAGCAATGATTGGTACAGAAAAATACAGCAATTTAGAAGAAGTAGTTCAGATCATTTCTGATTTTTCCATTTATTATCCTCAACAAGACCAATTCGATGAATATGAAGCATTATATCCTGAATGGAAGGCCCAATATCAGAAATCTTTTGAGGAAGATTAAATTTATACCTGATTGTTCATCTTGGTGGCAATGAATGAAAATTCTGATTACTACTCCCTTTACTGAATCGGGATTACACGCTCTAAACGAATCTAGAGATTTAGAAGTAATTTATGAAAATTGGCGGGAAACTGGGGTTCTGTATTTTGATGAGGATGAACTGATTGAGAAGCTTAATTCAGGTAAGATTGACATTTTTATTACTGAAGCTGATGAAGTAGATGCAAAAGTAGTCGAGAAAACAGATCTGAAGCTGATAGGTTGCACCCGTGGGACTCCAGTTAATGTTGATCATGAATCAGCCTTAAAAAAAGGTATTCCCGTTATTTACACCCCGTTTCGGAATGCTGATGCGGTTGCTGATTTAACTGTTGCCATGATGCTTTCACAGGCGCGAAAAATAGTTGAATTAGACCGATTTCTTCGTACTGGAGATTTTGATGTTTCGGATTTAGATGAAGACGGTTTTACTAAATTTTTGGCAAAATATATGGGGGTGGAGCTTGGTGGACTTACAATTGGTATAATTGGATTTGGTCAAATTGGTCAACGAGTTGGAAAACGTTTATTCCATGGTTTTGGATCAAAAATCATCTATTATGACCCGTTTATACCTGAAGATCATGCTGTTGTGGCAGAAATTAAAGCTACTAAGGTAGAATTAGAAATTCTTATGAAAACATCTGATATGATAACAATTCACACTCCTCCTATCGAAGAAGCTGAAGAATTAATCAGTGATACAATGTTTCGCTTAATGAAACCCACTGCACAATTTTTCAATCTTTCTCGCTCCTTCTGCATCGATGAAGACGCATTATTTGATGCTTTGGAGAACAATCGCATCGCTGGGGCAGGATTAGATGTATTCGATGATGAACCAGTGGATTCGGATAACCGTTTTTTAAAATTTGATAATGTTACGGTAATGCCCCACTTTGGAGGCAATACTCGAGACGTTATCACCCATCAAACAAATATGATTGTTGAAGATATTCTCAATTTTCTGAACGGTCGTCCATTGAAATACATGTGGAGTGGAGATTAACTCTCAATATTCCCTATCTAACTGAACCACATTCAAGTATTCTCTACTACCAAGGTGATGTCTTTTGATATTTTCAATCACTTCATTCCACCGTTTCAAGTCGGAAAAAGGAGAAGCTGCTCTGTGGGGGGATAATATAACATTGTCCAAAGCATTAAATGGAAAATGAAAAGGATATTTTCCTCCATTCTCATCTTCAAGAGGTGAATATTCGTACCAGACATCGATTGCTGCGCCCATAATTTTTTTCTGTTGTAAAGCTTCGAACAAACTCTTCTCATCGACAACAGATCCTCTACTAACATTGACTATGATTCCTTCAGATCCTAAATGATCTAATTCTTTTTCTCCTATTAAACCAATAGTGTCTGACGTTTCTGGAACTGCAATGATTAGTACATCAATGGATTCTAGAAAACCAAGTAATTGGTTTCCACTAAACAATTTATTACCCTTTGTACTTGAAGAAGGGGATTTTCCAGTTCTGGTTAAAATCGAGAACTCGACATCAAAACCTGCAAGAAATTTGTGAACTTTAGTATTAATTGCACCATACCCCAGAAGTCCAATTCTTTTATCCCTCAAGGGGATAGAAATTGCATCCTTATCTCCTGTTCTCCATTTACCATTTTTCATCCACGTATGATGAGGGATGACTTTATTCAGGAGTGTAAGTAACATTGCTACAGCATGTTGAGCAGTAAAATAAGAATTTCCATGACCATTAATTAAAATCACATTTCGGGTCTGGTTAAGCTTTCTAAAAAAGTCAATATGATGTTTTATCCCAGTTCCAGGATTTATAAATAGTTTCATCCTTTTAGCAGTTAATTTAACTTCATCCTTTACTCTCCATCCAATAATAATATCAGCTGAGGGAGCTAGATCTAGTAAAACCTCATCAGTTAAAGGATTAGGGAATAAAAGATTTATTCCAGAAAATTTAGCCAAGTTATCCTCAATATAGGTTTTTAATCGTGTATTTACATCCCATGTGAATAAAACATTGGTGATATTATTGGAACTCAAATCTTTCACTCGCTTTAGATTTTCTAAGTTGTTTAATCCGAATATTTCTGGATAATATTCAGTTTTTTCCTCTTCAAATAAGTTAAGGGAAAGGATTTTTAGGACTAAAAATCTCTAAGTGAACCAAGTTTTCCCAAAAAAAAACCATAAATGGAGAGTAATCTAATGCTTGATGTTCTACTTACAGAAGAAGAGAGAGAAATAAAATATAAGGTTAGAAAAGCTATCAAAGCTATTCCCCCCTCAATGTTACGAAAGATGGATAGAGAGGAAATTCAATACCCTACAGAATTCATTGAAAATATGGCTAAACAAAGTTTATTGGGAATTCGCTTTCCTGCCGACTTAGGGGGATCAAATCTGAATTGGGTAGCGGAATCAGCTGTTATCGAAGAGGTAGGTGCGCTAGGTCCTGCATTGGGGTGTTTATATTCTCTTCCAAGTATTGTGGGAGAAGCAATACATCATTTTGGGACATCTGAGCAAAAGGAGAAATACTTGAAACCCATCTTAAGAGGGAAGCTTTATTGTGCAGAAGCTTTAACTGAGCCAAGAGGGGGATCTGATTTTTTTGGTGCAACATGTATGGCTGAAAAACAAGGGGATATGTTCTTACTAAATGGACAAAAACGTTTTGTGGTAGGTGCAGAAGGAGCAGATATTTTTCTAGTTTATGCAAAAACAAACCCGAAAGCTTCTGATCCTAGAAAGTCTATAAGCACTTTTATCATGGAAAAGGGTCTAGGTGTTGAAACAAAGCATGTATATGGATTGATGGGATCAAGAGGAGGAGGTACTGGTCGTCTTTTATTTAAGGACGTTGAAGTTCCTGAAGAGAATCTTATAGGTGATTTAAATCAGGGAGGCGAAATATTCAACCAAATGATGATACCAGAACGTATGACTTCTGCTGCAGGTGCTATTGGTGCGGCACGTGCGGGTCTTCAAGTTGCTGGTAAGTATAGTACGCGCCGTAAAGCATTTGGAAGGCCTATCAGAAAATTCCAAGCCGTCTCATTCAAAATCTCTGAAAGTCTAACCTTACTTGATGCAGCTAGTGGTTTACTCTTTTCAGCAAGTTGTACAATTGACAAGAATAATGGATTAACAAATGGGTTAGTGAGGCGATTAGTATCGGAAAGCAAAAAATTCGCCACAGACTCGGCTTGGGAGGTAATCAATCATGCAATGCAAATTTTAGGTGGAATTGGATATACCAACGTGTATCCAATAGAGCGACTTCTTAGAGATATTCGATTATTGAGCATCTGGACAGGTACAAATGAAATTATGAGTCTATTAATACAACATGAGTATTTCAACGAACTAAATTCAATTGATCCGTCATTTGAGCCTAGAGATGTGGAAAAGGATGCAATAGGGGCCGAATATTCGGACGAAAAAGTATACGAATAGAAAGATATAATTCTGTAGTAATTCTTAACAAGTCTAAAACAATAGAAATTTGAATGAAGAATGAACACCAATTCAGATAGAAATTCATCCATGGAACAAAAGACCCTCTACGAAAGTATTTTCGGAGGTGAAGGGTACTCACTTGGTGGTCCTATTTTTTATCTTGCTACAGGTCTTTTATGCCTAATAATTACTTTTCTAATAGTTTTAACAGGAATTTACGTACCTGATGTTGTTACTGATGTTCAATCTATTCGACCGGATATTAAATTTCCATTTTATGGACTTAGTCTACTATTAGCGGGAGTAGGAGCCTTAGTTGGAATTTTTTTAGGGATAACAGGTATTTTATGGAGAAATTGGAAACAACAATTGGTAGAATAGTGGGTACAATTTACTTCCATTACACAAAAAATTCTTTATGACAAAGAAGAGTCTCCTCATATTATGTTTTTTATGCTTGAAAATGAGAGTTATTTATGTCAGTAGTGAAAACCCACCTCATACATCAAGAATATCGTGATTCTGTTCAATTAATGAGAGCAGCAGCAAGTGTTACTAAGGAAGTTGAGGGAATCCAAATAGCATCTGTATTAATGGGAACTCCTAAGAATAAACCTTTGTTAGATGAGGTGGGTTTACTTACTCCAGAAGCAAGTTCCGCTGATGCCAATGATATTGTTATTTCGATACGTGCCGACACCTTGGCGATTGCAGATGAGGCAATAGATTTCATTATTAACTTCTTGTCTCAAACTGTTCAAGCTTCCCATGATAGTACACTCCTATATCGGTCTATCCGTGGAGCACTCGAAGGCCTACCCGATGCAAATTTAGCTGTAATATCTGTTCCTGGGGAGTATGCAGCAAGAGATTCGCATATTGCACTAATGACTGGATTAAATGTTCTTCTTTTTTCTGACAATGTTTCTTTAAGTGACGAAATTCGTTTAAAGAAAGAAGCACATGAAAAAGGGTTACTATTAATGGGCCCAGATTGTGGTACAGCAATGATAAAAAATATAGGTCTAGGATTCTGTAATATAGTGAATCCAGGTCCAATAGGAATCATTGCTGCCTCTGGTACTGGAACTCAAGAGGTAATGACATTATGTCATCATCTTAATCTTGGTGTCACTCATGCTATTGGTACAGGATCTCGCGATGTAAAGGATTCGGTGGGAGGAATTACCATGATCGATGGATTACATGCTTTGGAACGTGATTCGTCTATAGAACTTATTATCTTAGTTTCTAAGCCACCTGAAGCAAAAACTATGGATAAAATCGTTAAAGAGATAAAAAATAGCTCAAAACCAGTAATTATTATCTTTCTCGGGAAGGAACATGGATATTGCGATATTGAGGATAAATCATTAACCGTTAATACGTTGGAAGAAGCTGCTTATGCAGCAGCTAACTTTTTTACATCCAAGAAGTTAGAGCGGTCAATAATTCGCTTCGAGGATGAGGCCAGCATCAAAGAGATCTTATATGACTCGAATCAACAGATCAAACCTAGTCAAAAATATATCCGTGGATTGTTTGCTGGAGGTACTTTTACTTTTGAATCAGCCCAAATTATCAGAGACCTACTTTTGGAGAATGAAGTGCTGAATACCAACGTACATCTTGAAGGTACAGTTATTATTGAGGACGAAAATACAAGTAAAGGCCACACACTTATAGATATGGGAGCTGATGAATTTACACAGGGTAAACCACATCCAATGATAGATCAAACTGAAAGAACACAAAGATTTTTACGTGAAATTAAAGATCCTGAAACTGCAGTCATTTTACTTGATTTTGTATTAGGATACGGATCTCATCCTGATCCAATTTCTGATATGGAGGATGCTTTCATGCAATGGAAGAAAATTGATCAAAAAATCCCAATTATTGCTCATGTGTGTGGAACACAATTAGATCCACAAGATTACAATAAATCAATTGAAAGATTAACCGATCATGGGGTTATAGTAATGCCTACTAATGCACAAGCGGCAAGACTTGCAGCTCTAATCGCTCTTAGAGAGGAGTTAAATTACATTCATTGAGGAAGGATCAATATGGATACACAGATTGACAAACTACTAAGTAACGGCCCTAAAGTAGTAAATATTGGATTACATTCATTTTTTGAAGCAGCAAAAGCTCAAGGGATTCCAACAGTCCATATCAAATGGGAGCCACCCGCTCAAGGAAATCAGGAGTTATTACATTTATTAAATGAACTACTCTAAGCCAGAAAAAGATAGTGGTTAACATGACTATTAAAAATATGATTGAAAAAGCTAATAAAAAAGCCTTACAACGAATGGCGGATGTACAACCCATTCTGGTTGACATTGATCTAGCTATAAACGTAGTCCCTGGAATGGAAAAAAGGACGATTTTTCATGCAGGACCCCCAATAGAATGGGAAAGGATGTCCGGTCCAACTAAAGGGGCTATTGCTGGGATTCTTGTTTATGAAGGCTTAGCTAACACTATTGAGGAGGGGTACACTTTGGCTGCTTCCGGAGAGATCAATTTCGATTCCAACCATGATCATGACACTGTTGGTCCTATGACTGGTATAACTGCACCACATCAGCCAGTTTTTATTCTAGAAGATCCTAAAACTAAAAGTAATGCCTATTGTACTCTTAACGAAGGTAGAGGTAAAGTTCTTCGATTTGGAGGGTGGAGTGATGACGTTTTAGCCCGTTTAAACTGGATGAGAGATACTTTAGCTCCTACACTAAGAAAAGCTATCATCCATTCTAAAGGAATCAATGTTAAAGCTATTATCTCTGAATCTCTTCATCAAGGGGATGAAGCTCACAACAGGAATCGTTCTGGTACCTATTTATTCTTGGGTGAAATCACACCTCATCTTTTAGATACCGCCGACTCATCTCAAGTCAAGGAAGTTTTTCAGTTTATTAAAGAAAATGCTGATATTTTTAATTTGAATTTATCAATGCCTCATTCAAAATTAATTGCTGACGCTGCGCGTGATATTGATTATTGTCCTTTAATGGTTGCAATGGCTCGAAATGGAACTGATATTGGAATTCAAGTCTCAGGATTGGGTCGTAAATGGTTCACTTCTCCTGCCACGATGGTTGAAGGGCTTTATTTTCCAGGATATACTGCAGATGATGCGTGCCCAGATCTCGGTGATTCTACTATTTCTGAAGTCATTGGAATTGGAGGATTTGCAATGGCTGCTTCCCCCGCAATAGTTTCTTTTGTTGGTGGGGCAGCAAGTGAGGCTGTATCCAGAACCGAGAGAATGTACGAAATAACGGAAGGAAAAAATAAATCCTTCACTATACCGATTTTGGACTTCAAAGGAACACCTACTGGTGTAGATATACGTAGAGTGGTTGAACTCAACGAAACACCTCTCATTAATACTGGAATAGCTCACAAAGAAGCTGGAATTGGTCAAATTGGTGCTGGTTTAACTGCAGCACCCATAGAAATGTTTAATGATGCTTTACGTGCTTTTGGTGTCAAATATCTTAAATAAATATCAAATAATTTGGTGAAAAGTGCTGTCAACGAATAAATCGCATGATCTTAGTCACTCTCATGAAGCCCTTGCTCTTAGAAGTGAGCTCCTCGAATTATTAAACCTTTCTGGCAGTAGAATTGAATATTTAAGCGCTGCAGTTACTCCTCTTGTGTCAGTAGCAATGTCTGCATCAGTTCTGACTTTCCTATCCCTTCAATTCTTTTTCAACGGACAATTACTCTCTACCCGAATAATTGCAGGATTAAATATACTAATACTTCTTTGTTTAGTTTTTATTTCCCTCATTACTCAAATTATGATCCATCGTGCACGTCTACGGTTAGCACGAATAAATCACGATCTAAAAATCGAGAAAATCCTCGATAAGGATCATATTTCTAAAGAAGAACATCAAATATTAATTCGATTAAGTCATCTGGCAAGAAAAAGTCGTGGTACAATCGATCAAGTTCAATGGCTTTACACCCATGGATTATTCCTAATTCTTTATGTACTGATTTCAATTACAGTGACGGGACTATTTCTGATTACATTGAGCGAAATTCCGCAATGGATCTAATTCAGGGATTTTCAGCCATCTCTGCTCCAATGGGAGGTGTGGTTCCATTGGGAGTCCAATCTACCTCTTGATGTTTGAAATATGTGTTGTAAAGGGTAGCGTACTCACCGTCTAATGCTAATAAATCATCATGAGTTCCTTCCTCTATAATTTGCCCATGATCGATTACAATAATCCGATCAGCATTCTTGACAGTGGATAATCTGTGAGCAATAATAATAGACGTTCTACCTTTCATCAGCTCCTCAAGTGATTCTTGTATCATTGACTCAGTATAAGCATCAACAGAGGAAGTAGCCTCATCTAGAATCAAGATTTTTGGATCTGCTAATAGTGCGCGTGCAAAACTGATCAGCTGTCTTTGCCCAGTACTTAGAAGTGATCCACCTTCACCCACGGAGGTATTTAAACCGTCTTTCAAGTATTCCAAAATTTCTTCGACACGAGAAATTTGTAGTGCTTGTTTTAAGTCGTCTTCAGAAGCATTTTTACGGCCATAAGTTATATTTTCTAATATCGTCCCGTTAAATAGAAATGGAGTTTGTAATACAACACCTAAATGGTTTCGATATCCTTTAAGCTTGTAATCTCGAACGTGTGTCCCATCGACGAGTATTTTTCCATTTTGAAACTCATAAAACCTTGTTAATAAGGCTATTATCGAAGTTTTTCCAGCCCCGGTATGTCCAACAATTGCTAATTTCTCTCCGGGGTTAATTTTTAAGGTGAAATTAGTTAGAACTGGAGATTCAGGAACATAGGCGAAATCCACATTTTGAAATTCGATCTTTCCTGTAATAGACTCCTTCTCTATATTCCCTAAGTCTTGAACTGAGGGTTCTGTGTCGATTACTTGAAGGATTCGCTCAAATGCGGCAAAACCTGCCTGAATTTGTGCGTAAAAACTGATTAACTGAGTTATTGGGAAGAAAAAGTTATTCAGATAAGAAACAAAGATGAATAAATACGCTGCAGTAATTATACTGGATCCAGATAATGCGAGTTCACCCCCAACTAAGAGAATGAGGACTGTGGCAGTGGCTGACAATAGTTCAACAAATGGAAAAAAGAGCATCATAGATATGCTTCTTTTAAATCCAGCCTGAAAGTGCTTCTGATTTATTCCTTTAAACTCGTCTAATGATTCAGATTCAACACCAAAAGATTTAGACACTTGAATTCCATTTACACTCTCCGCAATGGCGGCATTTACCGATGCATGTGCCTTTCTAAAACCCATGCTTGTTGAACGAGCTACTTTTCGGAATAAATAGCTGATTACTATTAATACAGGAATTACTGATGCAGTAATTAAAGCTAATTGTAAATTGATTAAGGCCAAGACAAAAAATACTGCTATAATAATCAAGAATTGCCCTACAACTGTTAAAACGATAGAAACGGCTCCTCCATAATCAGCAGCGTCACTGGAAACACGAGAATTCAATCTTCCGCTACGATGTTTATCAAAGAATTTCATATCTTGTTTTTGTAAGGCATCAAAGATGTCTCCACGTAAGGTCACCATGAAAAAAGGAACGACTTTAGCTACTTGAACATTTATTGTAAAATCCCCGAGCCAACTAAAAACAGATAACACTAAATAACATGTTCCTGCAAACAAGACGACTACAATGCTCACTTCTGTTAAATCCGATGAATCCAATGTTTGGATTAGAAATCCAAAAATGAGCGGGGTTAAAAGACTAATAACTGTTAACAGAATAGTAGTAACTGACGAAATAATGATGGGCTTTCGATAAGGTGCTAATCTTTTGAGAGAGCGTTGAATAAGTTCACGATCACTGTACCTTCTTTCATCTTCAGATCTCTCAATTCCTTCAAATATCCAACCCATTATGAACTACCTCCAATTTCATCTGTGTACTCGCTTTCTAATGGGGGTAACACCGCGTACTTACCAAAGATCCGTCTATAATCAGGTGAAGCACGAATAAGCTTTGAATGATGTCCTTTAGCAACAATTTTATTTCCCTTTATCACGATAACACAATCCGCTCTTCTTATCTGTGATAGTCGGTGTGTAATGATAAAAGTGGTACGCCCTTGACTCACAGCGTTAATTGCTTTTACTATTTCTTCTTCTGTTTTTGAATCCACGGAGGAAGTTGAATCATCAAGGATTAATATTCTTGGATCGGTCAGAAATGTTCGTGCAAGAGCTACTCTTTGTCGTTGACCTCCAGAGAGTTGACTTCCCCCTTCTCCGACATAGGTATCATATCCCTTAGGAAATTCGGAAATAAAATCATGAGCTTGAGCCAATTTTGCAGCTTCAATAATACTCGGATCATCAGCTTCTCTGGCACCGAATGCGATATTCTCTCGAATTGATCTAGGAAAAAGATAGACATCCTGCTCAATCAATCCTATTTGTTTCCTTAAAATTTCTAAGGGGATTTTTTGGATATTCACATCATCTAAGAATATATCACCAGAATAATCGTACAATCTCAATAATAATTTTGTCAAAGATGATTTTCCAGATCCAGTGGGGCCCACAATTGCTATCATTTGTCCTGGAGCGACACTAAATGAAATATCATCAAGAATTGGTCCTTTTGAGGTAGGATACTGGAACGAAACATTCTGAAACTTAATTTTTCCCTGAATAGTTTCCATTAAGGACATTCCATTTTCTAGAGTATCCTCACCAACCTCTTTCATTTCCATATTGTAAATACGCCTTGCTCCAGCTAATCCACCATTATAAAGCATAACCGCAAACGAGATGATATATGTAGGACCAATAAGGGTAAATAAAATACCAGTAAATCCTACTAAGGTGCCTATGGTAATTTCACCAGCTAGAATAAGTAAAGATCCGATGAGAACAGAGGTTCCTGTTGTAGCGAATAAAATTAGAGTTGGGAAATATCGTGCTTGAAGAATTTGTCGTTTATACCATGTATCTCTGAAGTCCAAGACAAAATCCATGAACTTTCTCCGTTCATACGACTCCTCTGCAAAAGCTCGAACCACTTCTGCACCTGTTATGTTATCCTGAACCGCAGTCGCTATTGCACTCCATTTTCGCATAAATGTGTGGCTAATAGGAGCCATTTTCTTGTTATAGCTAAACACAGCCCACAAATAGACTAGAAAAAATGGTATTGATAATAATAACAGCTGGGGGGCTTTTAGAATTGTTAAGACAAGTACTGCAGCTATCGTGACTGAGATGAATACATCAGCCATCATAGAAAAACCTGGGGAAATTAATCCACCAACTTGAGAAAGATCATTAGTAGCTAACGCCATTAATTCCCCTGTTCTTACTGAATCATGAAATTTTAGTGGTTTATTTTGCATAGAGTCAAAAAATTCCTCACGAATTCGTTTTTGTGAGGTCCATGATAACCATTCATTAGCAATCGAGGTGATAATCCCAATTAAGAAGCGGAGGATTCCCATTATCAGAATCAGAAATACGAAATCACGCAAGAGATCGAGTTGTTGACTATTTGTACGTAAGTCTGGTAGATCGATAATCGCCCTATCTAGTGCCTGTCCCAAAAATATTGGTATTAGCATGCGTATTAAAATAGATATTGATGTACCAACAAATATGACTATTAAATTCAATGGATTTGCCAATAAATGACCAAAAAACCAGCGAGAAAACGATTTAGAAGAAACCTGATCCTTCGTAGTAATTGTCGCCATAATAAAAGAGCGGGATATCGAACTTATATACAATTTACTCTTGGCAAGTATATATTCCTAGCTTGGGAAATTTTAATTCTTTTTTAGTAAGAGTCGACTTTGAGCACGTGATTTTATCTCATCTCGATCCCACAACATTGGATGATAGTCCCCTTTGTACCACATGGGTATCAGATCATCATAATGTGGACTAGCTAAATGCCCAGATTGTCCTGGTGCAAATATCATTAGCGATTTTGAAAGATCATTTAAGTCAATTATCTGTCTATGGGATGGAGCCCATGCATTAACGTTATATGGATCATCTGCATGGATAGCTGTTTGACATAGAGTGTCTGTATCCCCACCAATAGGAATATTGCCACGGTTAAATACCTGATCCAATGGTCTTTTTAACCCCATTGCATGAGGGAAATTGACTTTATGTAGTTTTCCCCATTGCCAATCCGTTGGTTTTTTCCCGCAGGAACGAGTTAACCACTCAAAAGTTTTTTTCAAATTACGTAAGATTATCTCTTCTGTACCCCCCGCCTCTTGAATCCACCAAGAATTTGGAGATTTCAGTAGTCGCATGATGATATAGGTATCGTGTCCGTAAAACTCATTAGCATGATACAAGACTGGATTGAACCCCTTTCCCATGATTTCAAACACTAAATTCTCACTTAAACTACAACTCAAAATATCCCTAACGATCATGTACCGAAGGACCTCATAAATTGTACCTCCGATTGATTCAGGAGATAACACGCCGTTCCATGAGAGTAACAGTTGCAGTGCTTCTGCCACTTCCGAATTCGAAGGAGTTGGCAAACCCAAATTTCTGATTAGTTCGATAAATTCTTTTCCAGGTAAACATGTCACATCCATCTGCATTGCTTTAAAATCTTCGACAGATAACTTTTCTCCTCTCTCCTTAAGCATCTGTTCAAACCGGGCTGCCCTAGCTCCATTCATCCAAACATCTCCCAAATAATAGGGAAAATCATCAGGTACAATTTTATGGTTACAATTGATAATATAGCCCTGCTTTGGGTTTAGTGCGTGAGGCATTGATTTGAAAGGAATCTCTCCTTGCCATTCATAAGAATCATCCCATCCTGGAACAGGAACAGTGCCTTTATGTTTAGGTACTCTAAGAGGAACCTTTCCCGTAACCCAATAACCGATATTGTTCTCTGTATCGGCATATGACATGTTTAGCTGTGTTGCATCAATGGATCTCATTGCTTCAACAAATTCATTCCAATTTGACGCTTTGTTCAATGAAATATAGCCCTGTAATGCCTGACTGGGTCTTAATGCCATAGAATTAATCGCAAGTCTAACGTTTGATCCTTCAATCACATCACTAATTATTGGTCCATGTCGAGTTATAAGTACTTTTTCGATGAGAGGGCCTTCTTGTCCTTTAATAATTATCTCTTCTTCAATAATCTCCGCATCAATAAACTCTCCATTAACTTCGTATTGATTAGGATTCTGTTCGTTCATTCTTTCAATGTATAAGTCCTCAGCATCTGTAAAAGCTAATGTACTCCCCCAAGCTATGCTTTGATTGTGGCCCACGAGAATCATAGGTACTCCACACAACGAAACTCCAGATACATTGAATTCAGCTCCCATTAAATGTGTTTCGTACCAAATACTTGGTAGCATCAATGATAAATGCATATCATTACACAAGTAAGTATGTCCAGTTGTACTTTTCTCTTTAGAAACAACCCACGTATTGCTTCCTTGCCCTTGTGACAAAAAAGGGCCGTTAGATCCTGAAAGAATACCATCTTTACTTAAGACATTGAACTCGATTCCATTAGGCAAAGTTATTGGATGAGTAATAGGAAATTTTATTTCTAATTCAGCAGCGTGATCGGCCCCGACCTCTTCAACTATTTTTGACCTAACTATTTCCCCATACCAGGCATGTGAAAGCTGCCAAAGCATAACTCGAGCAAATGCACAACTATCCTCGGGACTCCACATTTTTGGTTTATGTCTGATCAGAGTAAATTCTACTGGCAACTTCGATTTTTTATGCTGTAAAAAAGCATTTACTCCATCTGTATATGCTTGTATACAATCTTTTACCTCTTCTGTAGCATTATTCCAATCTATCTTTCCTAATCGAGCGAATCCGAATGTTCGGGATGTACGGTCTGTTTCGATTGCAAGATCACCAATTAATTCACTCAAAGTACCATTTGCTGTTCTTCGATTGAGTTCCATCTGCCATAAGCGGTCTTGTGCTTGTACAAATCCTTGGGCAAAGAATAAATCATATTTATGGTCAGCAAAAATATGCGGAATTCCCCATTTATCCCGAATAATCTCAACTGAACTTCCTCTTAATCCCTCTACCTCTATCTCACCGTCAACTATTGGTAATCGACGTTTACTCATCTGAGTGAGGACAAACCGCATTATTTTACCTAAAACCATCCTTACCATCCTTCTTGATTTGGCCGCTTTTTTAAATTAATGCATTACACGAACATCATAGAATTCTTAAAGTTTTAGGAGAATTTAGTGACTATAGTTCTGATACGATATCTCTCTTTACATAAGAACCCACATGTCAAAAGATTGTATTCAGAATATGACAAGATTGAATTACTGGGTATTTTTTTATTTGATAACCGTCTGAAAGACTTTTTTATTTGTGAACTGGTCTTTTAATAATGACATCAAAATGCTGTAAATCAGCAATAACCTACCTGTACGGTTTCTAGGATTTGGGAAGAGTATAAGGAAGAGTATAGTGAATATTAAATCTATTTCTAATTCCTAAACCATTTGCCAAATTCTATGAATATAAATAAGCATAGCATGAAGAGTACTACTAATGGTTTCTGGCAAGAAAGAGGTAATTTCTGTCCAAAATGCCCGAGTTCATAATCTCCGTAACTTATCTGTCGAAATTCCTCATAATCAACTCGTTGTGATCACAGGTGTTTCTGGTAGTGGGAAATCAAGCTTGGCATTTGATGTCATCTTCGCAGAAGGACAAAGACGTTATGTAGAGTCATTATCTGCCTATGCACGACAATTCCTTGGTAGAATGCAGAAACCTGATGTTGATCATATAGAGGGATTAAGTCCAGCTGTTAGTATTGAGCAAAAGACTACAAGCAGAAATCCTCGTTCCACTGTTGGTACTCAGACAGAAATTTACGATTACCTCCGTCTTCTTTATGCAAATGTAGGAATTCCTCATTGCACTTCGTGTGGGAAAGAACTTAAGATTCAAACTCCTCAATCAATTGCAAGGATGATTCGGTCATGGGAAGAAGGAACACGCATCAAAATACTTGCCCCTATCATTCGTGGAAAGAAAGGAACCCATCATACACAATGGGATCGATTGACAGAATTAGGATATGCACGAGTTAGGGTAGATAATGAAGAATATGAGCTAACAGACCCTCCAAAACTTGATAGATACAAGATTCACACTATTGAAGTAATTATTGACCGATTAATCATTAATGACCACTTGTCTAAATCACGGCTTATTGAAGCAATTGAGCAAGCCCTTGCATTAGGGGAGGGCTTACTTATTGTTACCAAGATCGAAAATGGTACAAAAAAGTCGATTGATAACTTATTTTCAGAAAACTATGCCTGTGCTGATTGTTCTCTTTCATTTGAAGAATTAAAACCCAGAAATTTTAGTTTCAATTCTCCTTGGGGAAGTTGTCCAGAGTGTCAGGGTCTGGGAAAAACGCTGAAAATCGATCCTGATCTAATTATTACCAATAAAGATTTAAGTTTCCGAACAGGCGCCTTTATGGATAGACCATTAGAGCCCGGGACGTGGAGGTATTCCTACTACACTGCTCTCGATAAAGCTTGGGATGATTTTTCTGTAGACACCCCTGTTAAAGATCTATCTGATGATGTAATCGAAAGACTACTTCATGGATCCAAAGGGGATATTAGTATCGTTTTTGAATCAGATAAGAGTCGATGGGAGTCAAAAAAGCATCATCACGAAGGTCTCGTAAATACGATTTGGCGTCGTTACCGTGAAACGAAATCTGATGGCTCACGAAGATATTATGAAACCTTAATGCGAAAAGATTCTTGTGAAACCTGCCAGGGAAAGCGACTAAAACCATCCAGCTTAGCAGTGACTATCAATGATAAAAATATTGTTGACATCAGTAATACTACAGTTGAGCAATGCTTAGATTGGATCGAGGAAACGCGGGGAGGGTTATCAAAAACTCATCTAAAAATTGCAACGAATATATTAAGAGAAATAGAAAGTAGATTAATGTTTCTTATTTCTGTAGGATTACCGTATTTGACATTGGATCGCGCATCGATGACATTGTCTGGAGGGGAATCACAGCGCATTCGACTGGCAACTCAAATCGGTTCAGCGTTAGTTGGAGTAACTTACGTCTTAGATGAACCCAGTATCGGATTACACGCAAGAGATCAAAATAAACTACTTGAATCTTTGAAAAACTTACGTGCCATCGGTAATACTGTGATAGCAGTTGAACATGATCACCAAACTATTCTATCAGCAGATCATGTTATTGATCTCGGCCCTGGTCCAGGAATTCATGGAGGGACTCTAGTCGCCCAGGGCTCCCCTGAAGTAATTCTTAACTCCCCAAACTCTCTAACAGGAGCTTATCTATCGGGAAAAAAAGTTATTGCAATTCCAAAATCTCGTCTCAATGGAAATGGGAAAAAGATCTCCATATTTGGAGCTAAAGAGAACAATTTGAAGAATATCGATGTGGATTTTCCTCTTGGCAGATTTATTTGTTTAACAGGAGTATCAGGTTCAGGTAAATCGACTTTAATGAATGAAACTCTCTATAAAGGCTTAATGAAGTACTTACACGGTTCAAAAACACGTGTAGGAAGTCATGAGAAGTTTATTGGACTTGAGTATGTTGATAAAGTTATTAACATTGATCAAAGTCCTATAGGTAGAACTCCCAGAAGTAACCCAGCCACCTATACAGGAGTGTGGGATCATATTCGTCAATTATTTACCCAAGTAAAGGAGTCTAAACTTCGGGGATATAAACCAGGACGATTTTCGTTTAATGTGAAAGGAGGAAGATGTGAAAAATGCCGTGGAGGAGGCCAAATTAAAATTGAACTTTCATTTTTACCTGATGTATGGATAACTTGTGAAGATTGCAAAGGTAAGCGGTATAATTCAGAAACGCTTGAAATCCGTTATAAAGGTAAGAACATTTCCGATATCCTAAATCTAACCGTTGAGGAAGGATTGGAATTCTTCGAAAAAATCCCCCCGATTAAGAAAAAATTACAAACCATTGTTGATGTAGGACTTGGGTATATCCAAATTGGTCAAGCAGCGACAACGCTTTCTGGCGGTGAAGCTCAAAGGGTCAAGTTAGCAAAAGAATTATCAAAGAAATCTACAGGAAAAACATTTTACATCTTAGATGAACCAACTACTGGTCTTTCCACACATGATATATCTTTTCTTCTGGCAGTTTTACAAAGACTTGTGAAAGAAGGAAATACTGTTGTAGTCATCGAACACAACCTTGATGTGATCAAAACCTGTGACTGGATCGTAGAGTTAGGCCCTGAGGGTGGTGATAATGGAGGAATGGTTCTAGCAACAGGAACTCCAGAGAAAATCGCTCAAGTCGACTGTCCTACAGGGTTGTTTTTACGAGAGATTCTGGAAGTTTACTCTACAAGCACTTCACAGAAAAAAAACAAGGTTAAAACTACTGATTAAGGTTTTAAGCGTTTTAATTTCAACTTAAATTAACCATTGATTCTTTTTCTTGAGAATAGAGTATTTCATAAACAATCGTTTTTATGGTATGTGTGTAAGAATTTGAATTAGAGTGAAGAAAAAGGTCTGCCTCCTAATGACTCAAGATAATCCAACAAAGACATTCGATGAAACAGATTTACTGTCATTTAACGAGATAAAACGATTAACAGATCTGGTTTTTGTCCCCTCAGGTTATATCGTTCAATTGAAGAACCTAAAAAATGAAATCCTCTGGGAAGATCCTCAAATCGTAAAGATAAGGGGTGACCAAAGAAATCAGAATTGTTACAAGGTTAATTTCGGAAGAGATTATCCATGCCCACATTGTTCCGCAATGGACAGCATTGAAAAAATGAAACCTATGATAAAAGAAGATAGAAGCCTCATCGATGGAAAATGGTATCGTGTCATTGCCCTTCCAATAACATATCAAGGAAAGATTGCCGCTATAGAACTCATACAAGATATTACTTCAGAAAGGCATCAAAGGCAATTATTTGATTCTCTAGCATCGAAAGACTCTTTAGTATTAAATATTATTAGACATGATATTCCAAATTACTTGAATATAATAAATATGGCCTTAGAAAGTCTTGAATTGACAAATAAATTAGGAGAAAAAGAAAAATCATTTTTAAAGATAGCTCAATCTAATACCACACATACAATTTCCATTTTGGAAGAATTACGAGATTTAAGTAGACTAGAAGATCCAATGGGAAAATTAGAGAAAATTGAAATAATAACAACTCTTGAAGATTGTATCAAAGAAATATCTTCTATGTTCCCTGAAAAGACTTTACAGCCTGAATTTAATATAGAAGTTCCAAGAAATAATACAATAATCTGGGCTAATAAATTATTGGCAGAAATATTCTTAAATGTCTTAACAAATGCAATAAAATTCACAGAAAGTTCACTAGTTGAAGTTAAGATTCAAATTACTGATTTCATTGATGAGCGTGAATACATTCAAATAAAATTTGATGATTTCGGGAGTGGTATTCCTCCAGAGATTATTGAAGTTTTATTCAACAGAGCGGAGAGATTAAAAAGAGGATGGAAAGCAAAAAAGGGTTCTACTGGACTTGGAGTTACAATAATTAAATCTCTCGTTGATATTTTCGGTGGAGAAGTATTTTTTCTTAATAGAGTTAAGGAAGATTGGACTAAGGGAACTTCAGTAATACTCCGTTTTCCCCAAGTAATTAAAAGAACGTGATGTAAAGCCTCCTTACCGGAAGTTGATTCTAATTTTCCCTCCAGTTGGGAAGTATTCCGACGAATTCTATATTGGTTTTACCTTTAACATAAGAGATTTAAAGTACTCAAGAGTGTCTTTAATTGCAAAGCAAGTGTTGAAATAAAAGTCTGAACATCGTTATTCCTTCAAAGGAATAATAAAATTCATAGTCTAAAGCATTAGACGGGAAGTGGAAGTTATTCAGTATAAATATACTGATACAGACGGTGTTTTTGATAACAACGCTTTAGATAAGTAAAAAATATAGAAGGTATAAACTATGAAAAAAATAAATTCAAAATACAATGGAACCGCCAATTTCGGCGCAGTTTTTAATTCACTGTTCGTTTCAGTGAATAACAATCGTCATATTAAACCAGAACCTTATGTTCCAATTAATATGCGTAGTGCTTAGAATAATCTAAGCCTTTCAACCCCCAATTTTATTTAGGATCTCTTGTTGAGAGATGAATTTACCAATTTCTAATATTATCCATCACAGTAGTAAATTCATTTTCCCATTCAGGAAATTCTTCGGGTGAATTTGGGAATCTCTCAAAAAGATTATCGAATTTCTGTACACCTTTTACTATTTTATATAAATTATACAATAGATCATACCTTGGAAATCCTTTCAAGACGATTTTAAGGACTTCACTTCTTCCAAGACTCATTCCACCGTGTAAGGTCATAAACTGATCTTGAGATAAAATTTTACGTTTAAATAGATATTCTAATCCTGGTGTTTTCACTTTACGTAGTGCTTCTGTGAACAATTGTAATTTAGTATGAGATAATCCGAAATCTTTCATGACTGCCACGTTATATCCCCATAGTTGCTCAGCACGTACATCTTGAGCTTTTAAAGCCTCGGACGCGACTTTTCCTGCATAATATCCTGCTGCAAGAGCAGGCCCATGTCCTTCCGCAGAGAACGGATTGACATGAAAAGCACTATCTCCAGCGGCTATAAATCCATGAGTCACGGCGTTCATTAGTGGATACCGTGTTGGAATTGTATACCCACCTTTATCTTCCACTTCATAGGTTCCTGGAGGATAGTATTTATGCAAAACTTCTCTAAAAAGCTCCTTCATCCCTTTCTCAACTGACATATCGAGATACCATCCAATACCAATATTTAATCTTTTAGGTCCCTTACTGAAGATCCAAAAATATCCAGGTTCAGGAATTTTACCGTCATATATCAAGAGTATTTTCTTTGCATACGGATGGTCTTCTTTTAGACGAATTATTTCACGGTAGGAGGCGGCTACATCTCTTTTTTCCATTTTCTTCTCTAAATTGGGAAAAAGGTGAGAAGGAACTGTTTTTCTGATCTGATAATTTCTTCCACTACAATCAATTGTGATGTGTGAATGAATCTCATATGGAGTTGTCTCCCCTTTTTTCTTTACTATTGCTCCTTTTACTCCAGTTTCATCTACGATTGCTTTTATTGCCTTAGTTTCTGCGCGTACTTCCACACCACTCTCTACTGCCAACTTTAAAAGACGTTGCCCATAAGGATGTCTATTAAGGACGAATCCGTCTCCAAATAATGGAAAAGTTACCTTATCAGTTTGGAAAACTAAGGCTTCTACATCATCAGCTACTTCTTCGCCAGATGGGAATTTTATCCCTAGTTCTTTATCCAACATCTTCAGTGGGCCAAGATTTATCGCATCCCCGCATGTTTTATTTCCTATCTCTTCATATGATTTAGCATCAATCAAAATAACTTTATGGCCATTTTTAGCTGAAGTCAATGCTGAAATAACTCCAGCAGGCCCTCCACCGACCACTAAGACATCTGTATTTTCCATAATACCCACTATCCCGACAGATTGGGAAAAAGCTATTCTGATTAAAAAGAAAATCGATCATCACCCTCGCAATTAATTTCACAAAACTTTTTTAGAGTGAAACCTAGAGCTAGACAAATCTCACAGACTATTCTCTTGAGAGATGATATCGGAGCATATTTTGAAGTGGAATCGGACCAACGACGATTATATCTTAATAATTGGGCATTGATGACTTCAGACGACCGTGTGATGTGGTCTTTTGGAGATATCAACCAAGAAAAACAACAAATGACACTCGACTTTATCACGGCTCTATCCAAGCTTGGTCATGAAATTTGGGGAACAGACCAATCAATTGGTACCATTCGGTTAAGATATGCTACACCTCACCCTAGTCATGCAAGAGAAATTTTGATTATTGATTTACATCGCAAATATAATATTGTGATATCTGATCCACTTGTTACTACAAGACTTTTACGGAAGATTACGGTAAATGATGCTCAATCTCCGGAGATTGATAATATCCGAAGTATTCTTGCGGGATCTGCAGCAGTTACGTATTCCCAATTCTTCTCTGAAGGAAGTTCCATGGAGCCATCTTTAGTGGATGAAATTTTCCAAGAAGCAGTAACTGCTGTTACTTATAATAAGAAAGTAACTGTTGGAAACGGAGAATGTTCATTTTCTGCTCTCTCGGTTGAAGAACTCCTCTTTTTCCATGCTTTATTGAAAAATTTATTTGAATCTCATTCCCGTTATTCGAGTTTCCCTGAAACTCGTCCTTGGGGCGTTGTACATTCTAGCACTGGAGCTCAAGTGTATTTAGAGCATCAACCTCCGATTGACGGTGCTTTAATTAGCGCCTTTTCCTCGGTTACTGCAGCATACTGCAATCTTCTATTTTCTGCATATCCAGCCCGACTTGTCTTTGGTTATGATGCTTCGTCAGGTATGGAATTTATATCAACGACAAACAATATTTTCGTCATAAACAATCCACAGCGTCTTTTAAAACTCCAGAGATTTGTTCGACAATGGAAAAAAGTACCTAAAAATATCAAAGAAGATCTCATTCCAGCAATGAAAGCATATTTTGTAGAATTAGCTACCTTAGAGGAGCAACAAAGGCTTAAATCTCTCGAATTTCATCAAGTAATAAATAATTTAACACATATGGGAATACGTCGAGCAAGGGAGTACAAAGAACTATAAAGCGACCGATATATCAGCAATTAATGGATGAGTACTTTCTATTAGCTCTTCAACGGATATAAGTAAATTTTTCCCTTCCTCACCTCCACCTCCATAGACTTTTTGTTGATTTAAAGCCAATTCGTCTAAGATTGTCGGTAATTCAAGACTGATGGGAGGAACGTCTCCAACGTAGTACCCTGTTTGCTTCTTAACTCTATTAGGCGAAGCTAGTTTAATATCTCGCACAAGTAACAATTTTTTTAACTTGGAGGTTTTTATTTTCCGATTTCCTTGTAAGATCACAAGATAGTAATTATCTGAAGGGTCTACAACAATAATAGATTTTACAATTTCTTCAATCTTGCATTTTAATACTTTACATGTTTCTTCTACTGTTCGTGTAGGTGAATCAACAATAATTAACGATGCACTCAATCCATGTGTTGTAATATAGTCAGATAAATCCATTATTAGACCCGAATCAGCTAATGTAAGTAGTGAAATCCACAGGGAGCTTTCTTAAAAATTATGTGAGATATTTCTAAACATGCTTTTTGGTCAGAATATTTACTTGCGAGGGTTAGAACTCACAGATCTTCCAGAAATCATGAAATATTGGAATAATCAAGAATTAAAACAATTTTTAAATGCAACTACACCTCATTCAGCTCAGGAAGAGGAGGAATGGATTCGTAAAACTTGGGAAGAAAGAAAAAATGGGGAATCCTATGTATATGGAATTGTTCTGACTGACTCTGACATCTATATTGGAAATGTAGAAGTTAGAATCAAAGACCCAATAAGTCGTCGTGGGAATTTAGGGATAGCAATATTTAATCCAGTTTATTGGGGTAAAGGATTTGGTACGGAGGCAATCGAAGTAATGCTCAAATATGCCTTTACAACCCTAAATCTACATTCAGCCGAACTGGAAGTGTTTTCAAATAATCCTCGAGCTCAGAGGTGTTATGAAAAATGTGGATTCCAGAAATCAGGTGTTCGACGCGAGGCTCTCTTTGTAAATGGGGAATATCGGGATATATTCCTATTAGATATAACAAAAGAAGAATGGAAAGATAAGAAATCTGAAAATCGCATATCTACTTAGCTTTTTTTGGAATTACTATTGTATTCTGAATGTTAATTAGTTCAGGTCTCTTCTTGTGGAATTGTCCATAAGTACAGTGGGATTTCAGCTGACAATTTTCACATAATGGCTTAACCTTATTACAAACTTGTTGACTGTGACTAACGATTAGTGCATGAAATTTGCCTAAAATGAAATAATCTGAGGGAAGGGATTCCGTCATTAATTCCTGAATAACCTCGTACTTTAATTGTAAAAATTTAATTTCTCCGAAAATCCGAGCAAAGAATCGTCTTGTGTATGTTCCAACAATAGGTACAGGAGAATTGAAACAATAGACTAGCAGGGAGTCTGCAGTTTCCTTTCCAACCCCTTTTATGTTAATTAACTCCTTACGTGAGGGAACTCCATCCTTTCTTGAACTATAGCTAGAAAACGCTTTGGATAACGATATCAAGGATCGAGCCTTTTGCTTATAAAATCCTGCAGGACGTATTAGCTCTTCAAGATGGCCTACTTCAGTTCTAAGAATCTCCTCAAACGAATTGATATTTTCCTTAAATAAATTTGATATAGCAATATCTACATTCTTCCAATTTGTATTTTGTACTAGGATTGTACCAATCGCTACCTCAAATATTTCTTGGGTTGATTTCTCTTTTAGCCAAAGCATCCAAGTCTCGTGATGTGGTTCAATCCGTACATAGATGGTGGATAACATTTGAAAGAGACTAATGAACTCCAATGCAATCACTTCTCTCATTCATGAAGGGGAGGCTGAATCGATTTGATTTTGGATGTTCAGTTTACTGACAATGTGTAAGATGCTAACTAGACAAATCAAACTTTACAGTTGTTCTTAAAACGAATTGTTAATAAATCCTCACCTCATCCAATATTTGCACACTTGCTTTTTACTTTGAATGACATATTGTCGGATAAAAGTAATGAATAAGTAGCTACTTAGGACGAATTGTCTAGTCAAATTCATATATTATGACAAAATGGTTTGAATTGTATGTCGAGTCAAGACTCTGAAGTTCAGTTAGAAGTCATCGCTTGGCAAGTGATGATTGTCTCCGTTTTTCGACATACAGAAAGACAAACTCTAAATTTACTAATATCACTTTTAGGTATTTCATCCCTTGTTGATGCCACCTTTCTGATAGAACAAATATTTGAACTCATCAGAAAGGGAATGATCTATATTCCTGAAGCTAGACTGGAGATATTTCACGAGGCACCCGAACTTGTAGATGTTTATCTCATCAAGGATTTTGATGAATCAATGAAATCTCTTGTCAAAGAACTTGCCGATCTAAGAGTAAAACTGAGTCAGGTTGAAGAAATTATTCCTCAAAAGGTTCTGATAGACTGGAAGAACTATATTGAGGGCAAATACATTAACTCTCGATAGTCTGCGTTGGATTTAGTTCAATCAATACATATCTAGCTTCTTGATTGACTTTGCACTTTGGCTCTAGATTTTTAATCCTCTCCCAATCCTCCTTCAATCCTCCTCTATGAATATCGGAAGAATGAATCTTTTTGGAATTGACCCATTATGACGAAAATCTCTGTTGAAGTACCTCAACACATACTTGATGACCTGCAAAACCATATTGGAACGGATAAAAAGTTCGTAAGTCTAAGTGATGCGATTCGTGCGGCATTACGCAAGTTATTGGACTCTTTAGACGAGATTGATAAACGACATGGAAGAACATCCAAAATTTCAAAAGGAAAGTTAGTTGAAGATTCGATAAAGAAACAATGAAGAACGGAGAAGAAAAGCTTTGGAAACAATAGTAACAGTAATAGGAGTCTTTCTAGCTCTAGGAATATTTACATATTTAGCAGCAAAACATACTGTCAAAACCAATTCTTATCATGCATTATTAGCAAGTTATATTCTGTTTCTTACCTTAGCTCAATTCTTTGCAGCTAAGATAACCCATTTTGACCTTGATTTTCTATTTTTGGGAACTGTTTATGCCCCCGTAGGAGTCATTGTATTCCCATTTACCTTACAAATTACTGACATGGTGAACGAGAAATTTGGAAGACGTGCAGTATACAATATGATTTGGATCGCTTTGGTAAGCCAAATATTGATGGTTATCTTCTTAATATTCGCTATAAATTTACCTAATGAAGTTAAACCTACCGACCCCTTAGCTGGATTTGCAGTCGTTCCAGCATTTACATTAGCCTCTTGGATTAGCTTTTTTATCAGTGAACGGTTCGACGCGTGGATTTATGACAATCTAAGAATATGGATTCAAAAGAAAACACAGAATGATACCGATTGGTGGAAGTACCTTTGGATTCGCAATGTCTTTAGTGACCTCCTTAGCCTAGGACTCGATTCTCTGATCTTCGTGCCACTCGGTTTCTATGTTTTTCTTTCAATTCATAGTTATTTTGATCCTAACGTAATCCCTTATACCCTTAATGAAGTTCAAAGGCTTATTACAGGACAGATTATTATCAAATGGTTTTTAGGAATAATTGATACCCCGTTCATGTATCTAACGCGTTGGATATATGATAAAAACTAGGGGATTCTATAATTGGGAGATCTTTTCCAAGAAATCTTTAATAGGAACCTTCTCCCTCTTTCTTTCTAACGCATGATAGTACCAGGTGAGATATTTGAGACCTATACCCATCTTCAGAACGAATTCATCGATTTCTGAAATATCTTCTGATGATCTCTTCAAGAGTGTTAGTTTCTCACGAATTTCAACCTTGGTTTTTTGAATAATTTGAGTCCAAGTATTAGGTGTAACTTTATCTAAATGTTTTCTGCAAACGAAAATCACATCAATTCCAATACTGTTGGTTCCATGTATCTGAGTGCTTGTTTTCATCTCAGAATGAACTGGATAAATGTTCTTAATGAAAAATTTATGTTCTACTAAAGTTTTTATTAAAATGATCCACGCATCCAGTTCTTTATGATGGAATGTGAATATTAACAGGCCCTCGTCTTTTAATACCCTAGCAATTTCTTTGAAAACGGATGAGAGCTCCTTTCCATACTGCTCATCGAATTTTCCTCTCTTCACATTTTTTACTATCTCAGTTTCCTTTGGTGAGTATTCAGGGATAAACCAAGAATAGTGATCTTTCAATGCCAGGCGTAACCAGACATAATAGAAGTCTGCAAGTTCCGCATATTGTACATTATCATAGTAGGGGGGATCTGTAACCACTAAATCAATACTTCTTTTAGAAAGAGGAATATCTGATGAGGAATGACAATAGAGGGAAATTTCCTTTATTTCGGAGTGAGGACTTTCTGTAGATGAGGTCGATGAGATAGGTCGCGAAATTGGATTTTTCATCTGTTTTCGTTTAGATTTCCCTGATGAATCAATATAAACTTCATATGGAGCTTTTGAGTACTTTTTTACACTTATCATCTTCTTGAAGAAGTTCTTGAATGTGCCTGTTCCGTATTTTGTTCCCCACGGATTGTTCTCACACGGATTTAGTGTTGCAGGGTATGCATGCTTTCTAAACAAGTTATAAACATAATGATTTTTCCTATGGTATTCACATAACAAATTGTTATACTCTAAAGCGGTTGAAAACGTAATAAGTAAAAATTCTCTACAATTTCTATCTTCAATATCGAGTATAGCTGATAATAATTTACCTAATGAAAGGAGCTGCCGTGTATTGAACATTTCGGTGAAATGAAATATTTGATGGTTTAGTAATTCATTTGTTTTTGCTCCTGGGGGTATTTTTTGAGCTGGTAAAGGTAATTCACTTTTCAATAAATTGTACTCGAATTCGGCTCTCTTGTATAGTTCTATATCATTCTCACTAGCTGATTTAAAATCTCGAATGTTACATTCACTACAATAATATTCAATTGCATACATTCTTTCATTTGGTTTACCTTGTTGTTTATTCGCTTTAACAATACGTCCAGAGTGTGTACATGAAGGGCAATAATATCGTCCTCTCTTAACAAGGAAAGAAGATGATTGAAACCTTGTAGAACACTGTGGGCATCTTGAAGAATCTTTTCGCTTTGCTATGAATAGATGATTACAATCTGGACAGATAACGTATTGTGTTGTGTCATCTTTCCTATTAATTGCAAATAGAAAGCTACGATACAGAGGAATTTTATGACGACATTCTGTACATCGTATTTCCTTAATCCAGAAGTAGTACATAACATCAGCACTAGAATCACACCGATTACAGTCCGTTTTATAAAAACGTTGAATATCCTCCTTTACTTTGAGAGAAATATCCTGAAAAACCGTTTGAAGATGATCCAAATCCACATCTTCAATTTCTTTCTTGACCGTAAACCACGCTACAGGGTTTAAATCACCTCCAATAACTCTAGAGTATCCTAATCTCAGTGCTTCAATAATAGTTGTCCCTCCTCCCATAAATGGATCCAAAATTGTCTTATCTGAAAAAGAATGATCTTTTAAATATAAATCCCAGAATTTACTTTCCTTGGAGCTTTCTTCATGATTATTAGCGTCGACACTTGCATAGATTAAAATGGATCGAAAAACAGAACCCAATCTACGAGCAAACCATTTATGCAGAGTTAATATTGGACGATAATAGCGTTTTGCACTACTTTCACGATACGCAATCCGACTAACTAATGTAAACGGAAAATATCGTTCAATCGCTCTTTCATTACCTAGGTTTTGGGTTTCAAGGGTACTTGGTGGTGATTTACGCATCTTGGTTCATAAGTCTCTGATTGTCCCGAATTTTCAATTAAGACTAGAGGACTATTATAAGGACTGGGCTTTCCATCTAACAATCTTTGTGTAAGGACAGCCCACCGATTACAATTTGGAAATTCACATATAGCAGTTAAGCGTGTTACATGGTGTGCTCTTCCAACTAATGAAGGCATTGGTCCAAATGGTTCTCCTCTGAAACTTAAGAGCAATCCACAGACTATCACATGATAATCCTTCTGTAGTAATTCTTCGATGACCTCAACAAGATCATCTGCAAAGAATTGTGCCTCATCAACTCCCACGAACTTACAATCTAGAGATTCTAAATAAGATAAAATCTCTGCTGGATTATTCTCATCCACGATAATCGCATCTAATTGCATATCACTCCCTCGTGATGCAATCCCCCGTTCTCGGGTATTAACTGCGGGTTTGAAGACAATTCCTTTAATATCAGAATAACGAAGTTCGTTAAACATCCGAATTAAATACTCACTTTTACCCGATTTCATTGGCCCAAATATAGCTTCGAGATATCCAGGTTTATAGATTTCTGGCAAAATTTTGACCTCTTTTTGTGGTTGATGAAGGATATTCCTCTCTTTCTGAGTAGGTGGTTTTAACTATTTCTTCAGTCTAAAAATCTCATCTAAGGTTTCTTGAAGAGTCGTATCATTTCCATGGAGGAGATAGATAGAGATTAATGGTAATAATTTAGCCAATAATTTTTCCCATTCACCCTCTGAATTCAGGTGTTGTTTCTCGTTAAATTCCTGAACTTCGCTTTGGATTTCTCTAAATACATGCTTTCCATTCCCTTTATTTCTCAAATGATCATTTTTCGTCATTTTTTTGGCTACTATAATAATATCAATATCGGTTCCAGCCACAGGTCGCGCTTGGAATTCACTTATAACAGGGAATGCCCTTTCAAGTACAAATTTGCTTTCATTTAAAGCTCTGATGATCAAAGCCCATGCTTTTGAATTTGAATGGTGAAAAGTGAATATCAACTGTGAATCTTCTTTTAATACGCGATGACACTCTTTAAAGACCTCAATTAATTGAGAAACAAATAATTTCTTATTTTTCTGCAGTCCAATCTCTTCATCATTGACAATTGTAGATGCTTTAAACCAGGGATATGTTGTTTGTAAGATTTGCTGCAGCCATACATAGAAAAAGCTTGCCAACTCAGAATATTGTATATAATCAAAGTATGGGGGATCTGTTAAGACTAAATCAATTGATTGATCTGGAATTCCATATTTTTTTAAATCGACTGATGTCCCTGATATTAGAAGTGTATCCGAATAAGTACTGCTGACAAGTTCTTGGAAATTCTCCATATTTCTCGCAAATATGCGATCACCCACTATAGGAACTCGTTTAATCTTATTATCCTGCATTATTATCTCAAATGGAGCTTCACAATATGCTTTTGCTCTTTGTATTCTTTCCAGATAAGTTACATAAGTTCCATTTCCTTTATCGGTTCCCCAGACGTTATTCTCAACATATTGCAAAGGTACCAGAAAGGATTGAAAATTAAATACATTTACGATTTGTTTCATCGTATAGTTATAGGGGCAAATCACAGTATGGAATTCTAAACAACTTGAAAATGCGCTCAGAAAAAACTCCTTTAGATTCTGATCAGTAATTGAAGAGATTGACTCTAGAAGTAAACTCAAACAATAAAGCTGTCGAGCATTAAATAGATCAGAATAGTACTTAAATCCATAATTTTTAAGATTTTTAACATTCGGACCATGAGGAGGGAGTTTTTCTCGCGGAAAGAGTAGAATATCTTTCTGTTCTTCAAACAAACTTTCTACTCTCTCATAATTCAAAATATCTTGTTCATTGACCGGTTTATATCCGCGGAACTTGCATTTCTTACAGTAAAATTCGATAGCGATTTGTCTCGAAGAAAATGATTTGAAATCCTGTTTAATTATATCCACTAAACGATGTTCACTCTTGCATTTGGTGCATGAAAATATTTTTTTTCTACAGTTTCCCACTCTCGGAATAAAACTTTGTCCACACTTTGTACAATGTGTTTGTGAATCAAGACTTTCTGTAGAGTAGAATAGGCCATCACATTTTGGACAAATTACACATGTCTCTATACTCTTGCGTTGTTTTTTACCTATTATGTAATATTTGAATAGATCTTCACGAGACCGACAATCAGGACATTGAATCGTACGGACCCAGAAAGTATACATAATATCAGCATGTGTAGACCCACATTCAGAACATTCCGTTTGATAAAAACCCTTAATTCGTTTCCCAACATTATTAGCGATAGAATTCCAAGTATCTATGAATTTTTCTTTATTTAATTGATCCAGTTCTTTTTTTGTTGTGAACCAAGCAACTGGATTCAGATCAATCCCTATAGACTTTACTCCAAGCCTATTAAGCTCAACTAAGCTTGTTCCACCGCCACAAAAGGGGTCTAACATTATTGTATCTGAAAAGTTATGGTTTTTGTAGAATGATCCCTCTTCATTTTCCGTAGAGCTAAAAAGAGGAAGATCGGAAAAGTAAGCTAAACCCAAAGCCCTAAATGTAGATCCAGGCCGTCGTGCCCAAGATTTGTGAATTGAATATACAGGTCGATAGAATTGTCGCCTTTGTGATTCGACTTTTGCAATCTTTTCAACTAGGTTTATTGGGAAATTTTCACCAATGGGCACAATCTATTCACCTATTTTATTCACAACGAAGTTTTAACTTTGCCATCAGAACTCTTAATTTTATTTTTTGATATTTTGGAGATTGAAAGACACCTTAAAATATTTAACGAGTATATTCTCAACGTAATCAGAAATTTCATTAATTGTAAATTTAATGGTGTTTTACCATCGGAATTCCTGTTATCAGATCTATAAAAAAAGGGGATCTCCCATCAGTTGAACGGCTATATATTCAATGCATGGGTGATTTCGAATATCCATCCCAGAAAGCTAATTTTTATTCCTATATTTCAACGAATCGTGATCTAATTAAGATTTCTGAAGAGCCTTCGGGTATTATTTCAGGATTTGCCTTTGGTCATATAACTAATCAACAAAAAGCAAGAATTAGAGCGATTTTTGTTGAATCTACTTGGAGAAATAAAGGAACTGGAACAAAACTACTGAAATCACTGGAAAGTGAGTTCTTAACTCGAAATCCTAGTCTCACTTACTTATCTGTGCGTATTCCAGAAGAATATTTCACATCTCAACCCTTTTTTGAAAATCTAAATTTTGAAATAGTTACCAAGATAAATGGATACGTAACGAATAATCTCTCCTTTCCTTTCTCAGTTAATAATCAGATTTCCGTTCGAAAAGCAAAGAAATCTGACATTGAGAGTATCATGCAAGTTGAGAAAGAATGTTTTTCAAAATTTTGGCAGATTGGCCCGGCAAGATTTGCACAAATGATAAATGAAAAAACTGAAATCTTATTTGTTGCTCTTTTGAACAATAAAGTTCTCGGTTATAACTTTAATACGGTATCTCATCGCTATCAGAGTGGTAACTATGTTCGAATTGCTACTCTCCCTGAATACAGACAAAAGAACATCGCAACTACTCTTACTGCTCATGCTTTCAAATGGTTCCAGTCTATGCGGGTCAAGGAGATAATTCTTTCGACTTATGCAGATTCTTCTTTTCATAACTCGATGTATCAGAAATGGGGATTCTCAAAGTATGAGGAAGAAATCATCCTTGCACGAGAATATTAAGGCCTTTAATACTCTTACTGTCGAAGTGTACAATAAATCTGATTTACATAACTATTTTGTTCCATTATTTCCATAGAAATGAAATCAGTTGTTTCCAAATAAAATGAACGTCGGAATCTTGGACTTAAATTTACAAGAAGGAATGGTAATGAACTCATTAAAATCCCCCCATGGCAAACAACTAACAGTCGAACATTTGAATTCTTTGAATATCTCTCTCTTACGTACTCTATGAAATCTTTGATCCTCGAAATTATTTGAACAAGTGATTCTCCCTCTGAGATAGATGCATGAAGATCATCAGCTTCAAACCATTTTTTCCACAATTCAAAAAATAATTCCCAGCTTTGGGCATCTTTCTTCCCCTCCAACACACCTACATTAAATTCAATTAATCTATGATCAATTTCATACCTCACCCCGAATATTCTGCTTAGAATCTCTGCTGTTTCCACTGCTCGTTTAAGAGGACTAGTGTAGATTTGTTTAAATCCTGAAAATTTATCATTTAAAACATCAACTAAAGAATTAACCTGTTTAACTCCCCTAATCGTGAGTCCATGCCTGTAACCTGTATTAGAGAAGATCTTCTCAATATTAGCATTACTTTCTCCGTGTCGAATGAAAATCAGTTCCAAAGATCCATCTCTTTCAACGTAGTGTTCTTTTTGATAATATCTCTTCCGTTATTTGCGGTATTTAGCAGAACCGAACGTTGCCATTAAATCAAGAACCTTTATTGCAGTTCTGATATTATCATAAACAACGCCTCCTTCCGAACGAATTTGGGAAGTCCATTGAGATTTAATCGAATGATCTCCTACAATATAGGTGACAATTGGTTTTCTGTATTTCCGCATTTCTTGTATAACAGAAGGATTAAAAGTGATAGCGACTTGCATTGCTGCAATCATTAAAATTAACATGTCAATTTCATTGCTTTTGAATAGAATGGGAATTATCTGCCGTAAAGCTTCATCTAATCCATGGATTTCAAATGCTGGCCATGAATCGAGTGGATTTTTTGGAGGCATCCACTTAGGAAAAACTTCTTCCAATTGTTGTGTAGTGCTTTTGGAAAATTCTGGAATTTTTATGTCATAATTTGCAGCAATGTCAGCCCCAATGACTCCTCCTGCACCAGTTATTGTTACAATTGCAAGTCTATTACCAGTAGGAATAGGTAATTTATCAAAAGCTTCAACAATATTAAAAAATTCACCGAATTCAGATGCAGAAATAATTTTTGATTGTTTTAGTAGATCTGATAATAATTTAGGAGAACCATGGGCAGTACTTGATGTATGACTTAGGGCTGCAGATCTACCCACCTCTGATTGGCCACCCAGTAAGCAAATTAATGGTCTGGATTTTGTAAATTGTTTAGCAAGCGAAAGAAATTTCCTAGGTCTTTTTAATCCCTCAAGATAGAAAGCAGCCACGGTAGTCTCCTCGTCATCTAAAAAGTCCTGCAATAAATCACTTTCATCAACATCAATTCGATTCCCAATAGAGGCTGCTTTACGAATACCTACAGCTCGTTCCGTAAAGAACTGTAAGATAACTGCTCCTGAAAAATATCCCGATTGACCTACAATTGAGATACCCCCTGTTCGTCTCATATCTGCAGAAATTGGTTCAAATGTTGTAATTAATTCATCTGTAATAGTACCCATACAATTTCCTCCCCAAATACGTATGTGATATTCCTTACCAAGACGACCAATTTGCTCTTGAAGTTTTCTTCCTTCCTTTCCAATTTCTGCAAAGCCTGCACTCTCAATAATAATTCCTCTAACTCCTTTCTCATGACATTCCTTAAGTAATGAAGGAATAATCTTGGGAGCTATAAAACAAATAACTAAATCGATTTTCCCTGGGATATCCAACAATGAATGAAAAACTTTCAAGCCAAGAATATCTTTTGCCTTTGGATTGACAGGAAAAATCTTATCTGTTTTAGAAAATGACCAAAGAACATTCTTTAATATACCATAACCCGCTTTTTTGCTGTTTCGACTCACCCCAACAACTGCAATCGATTCTGGTTGAAAAAAGCATGAAAGATCGGACTGCATAATTATTCCTCAATTACAAATTACTGAAAGCTCTTTATCCTTGGAAATATAAGAGTTTCAATAACTAGCTTAAAATAAGTATTTTATCCAATCGATTTGTTGAGATGAAAAATGGCCCAACGAAAGGATCAATCAGTCCAAAGCGGGGAATTTTATCCCTCTAAAGACAAAATAATTATCTATAGATGCGAAGTGAAAAATACCAAAGGCTTTCTTAGAGATGTATTATTGTCAACAGTAATTGTTGGATTTTTCTCCTTTTTTCTATTGGAATGGTACGCATTACTGGTTGTACCCATGAGTTGGCCGTTTCTTGTGCAATATTCACTCCCAAATCATTACCAATCTCTTCAATTTAACAAATATTCATTCCTTTTTGCTAAAGGTTCGTTAAAGAATCTTCTTCTTTCACAATCTTTGTATAAATGGAAAAAATTTCAATACGGAGATATTTTTCACATTCGTTTCAATAAATGGGAGAAAAGAAAACGAGGAGGAGTAAAAGATCAATTCGGGAAAATCGAAATAAAACTCGACCACGACTCACCCATTTTTCATTTCTTGATCACATCAAAAGATTTAGCTCAAATTGTAAAGATTTTTGATACTCACCGGTTTCAATCTAAAGTTACCAAAAAGCGATCACGAGGGGAGCTCATGTTAATATTCCCCTTATCTCCTCGCTATAATACTTGAATCTAGTTTAAAAATTCTGTATAGAGATGTGAACATCGTCACAATGTTTATAATTGCTACCAATTATAATTTCGTGAGATTCGAATGCCATCAAAAGAACTTCTCACCCTTAATTTCATTTTAATATTCATTTTATTCCTCAATTTTGACTTGGGAGGAACAAGGGCTGATTTAAATATTGTAGAACTCCCATGGAATCTTCAACAAATCGATATTGCCCGTGCTTGGAATATAACACAAGGAAGTGAAGACATTGCTGTCGCGGTTATAGATACAGGGGTAGATTTTTCACATCCAGCCTTAGTATCTTCTCAATGGATTAATAACAGAGAAATTGCAAATAATTCTATAGATGATGATAATAACGGTTACATTGACGATTATAGTGGATGGGATTGGGTAAACAGCGACAATAATCCTGGTTGGCAATTTGATGATGAGATTCATCATCATGGGACTTTTATTGCAGGAATAATTGCTGCAAATAATTCTGAAGTCGTTGGAATTGCTCCAAAAGTGAAAATAATGCCTTTACGAGTAGTAGATGAAGCAAAACTTATTCCCAATCCACAGGGATTAGAAAACTCAGTGGAATATGCAGTTAAGAATAATGCATCAGTCATCATAATGAGTCTTGACCTTTTAATAGGCCCTCCAGGATTTCGTGATAGCCTTCGATCTGCAATTAGCGCAAACATACCGATAATTGGAGTAGCAGGAAATTCTGATTACGGAAATGAATCAATAGTTTTACCTGGACGTTTTCCTGAAGTCATTGCAGTTGGTGCTTCAAATCCTAATAAAGAAAAAGCAGATTACAGCAATATTGGTGAAGAAATCGAAATCCTAGCACCAGGAGGACAACAAGGAATTGGTCAAATTAGGAGTACCTCCATTCAAGGAGGTTATCGTGTTGGATTTGGTACATCATACGCAGCTCCCCATGTTGCTGGTGTTGTCGGACTTATAAAATCAATAAGAAATGATCTTTCTGTCGAAGACATCCGTTCCATACTTCATTCTTCCGCTCAAGATCTAAATGATGTTGGGTGGGATCAAGAAACTGGTTTTGGATTACTCAACGCATCAGCTGCCCTCGAACTCACACAGGTTTATGAAACGATAATCGCGACAACTACAACTCGTCCCCCTGGTCTCTTTGGGATTTCATTCACTTCTCACTTTGGATTTATATTGGTTTTAATGCTAATAACACTATTTTTTAGAAGAAAACGACGCATAAGCTCTTAGCTGGCCCTTTTAATCCCCATTTGCGCACGAAAGGGATGTGCGAAATAGTCCAAGTTTATGTCGTGAGCCAGAGTGGATTTCAACCTCTTCCACATCGATTATCCCACTCTCATATACTGAAATGACATTGTAAGAGTTCAGACGACGTGATCGGATTTTCTTGCTCGAAAAGGTTCCTGCATTAACAAATACCGTTTTTTCCACTTGCATTGTTGTAGCATAATGCTCCAATCCTGATAAAACAAGGGGTACATTATGAGATGTTAAAAATTGAATAACATCGCCTGCATCCTTTACTGCTCTTTTGAAGTAACTTCGTGGAATAGGTAGAACAGAATGATGCATGGCTACCAGGAAAAATTTGTAGCTGCTATAACAATCATATTCATGCTTTATCATACGCATGCGACTACGGCCCACATGACCTGATGAGTCAGCACCTGTATTAATTCCAAGAACCCGAACAGTAGGATCCTCATATATTGGATCTAGGGGGCCAACCTGTTGTACCCATAATTCTCTTCCAAATGGTTGTAAATCTCGAGTGCCAGGAACAATAAGAAATGGTACACTATACTCCCTCAATTCACGGATTTTTTGTTTAGCTAAGGCAAAATCCTCTGGATAGGAATCATTTGTGAGGTCCCCTGTATGAATTAAGACATTAGGATTTTCTCGTAGCATCATTTTAATGCCTAAATCATATATTTTTGGTAAAAAGTCATTTCCATTGGTAAAGTGTGTATCAGAGAACTGACAGATTTTTGTTATCAAGTTTTCGCCAGGAACTAAGTAACTTGATTGTATCGCTAGCTCTCCCTTCCATATTTGCTGAGTTTGTTGATTAGCAGTTAAAAATTTTGAATATGTATCAATTCCATGGAATTGTACATTTATATCTTTATCTTTGACAATAATATCGACAAATGTATGTCCTGCGGTGCCCCTAGTCTTAAAACTGCTGAAAGTACCTGAATTTATCAGTAATGCTCTTCGCTCACCATTTGATAACGAAAATATATTTGGATAATGTCTATGTGCCGTAATTAAAACATCTATACCTGCTTTCCAGATAACCTGAGAAACATCTCCTGCATCTAGGATCATTGATCTTTCTCTTCCGGTTGAAGGTATCGGTAATAAATGATGATGGAAGCAAAGTATTTTTAAGACATCGTCAGGAATTGTTTCGAGTTCTGCAATGGCTTCAATACCACGATCCCCAATTCGTCCAATATTTTCATCTGGTTCGGAGGAATCAATCCCCAAGATGACCATATTTCCCCCAGTTTCCCGTGTATCAATGAAAAACTGTCTTTCCCCAAAGAATCTCTTCCAGAGTTGATCCCCGATATTCCTCATGTCATGATTACCAGGAATTGTATATAGTTCTCCAACAGTAGGAAAATGAGTTTGAAGGATTTCCTTTGACAATTCAAAATCTTCGAACGTTCCTGAGTCTGTAATGTCACCTAGATGTAACACTAAGGCCTTCGGGTTCTTTTTCAACCGTTTATTAATTAAAATTGCTCCTGTTTCAAACGCATCTTGATGAAACAAACCAGTGAACTTTGAAATATGTGTATCAGAAAATATTAATAATTCTTCAAGTCTGGACTTTCTTTTAGATCGTTTCCCTATCTGAATCACTTCCTGATAATAAATAGTTCCTTATTTGGGGATTGGAAGATAAATTTAACTTAAAGAATGATATTCGCTTCTTTGAATTTATATAGTTCTTCCTTTATGTTAATAAATACTCCCTTTTCTATGCTACTAACAGTAATCGTAAAACAAGCGATTGACCATTATCGTTACCTTGGAGAGAAATTCATGACATCGAAAAAATGTCCTCGCTGTAAAGGAAGTGGAAAGATAGCAACAAAAACAAAGAAAAAATGCCCAAAATGTCGTGGATTAGGATCTACAAAATTGCAAATAGGAGGAGGAGCTCCTAAAGGCAAAGACATTTGCTCAAAGTGTAAAGGTTCTGGTAAAATCGAATTTACTAAAGAAAAAGCTTGTCCTACCTGCTCAGGAGAAGGGATTCTTGAAATTAAATGTCCAATATGTGGAAATTCATTGAAAAATAAAGAGAAGGAGATCTGCAACTCATGCAGGGATAAAACCTCAATCCACCAATTAACCCCTCCTGTTACAAAACAAACAGTTGAGTTTAACAAGCTTTATAGCAGTAATGTTGTTACGATCGTGGATTTTGGTTATTTCGTACAATTAGCTCCAAAAATTGAAGGATTAATTAGAAATAAACAATTTTCAGGAAAGAAGGATGATCAAGTAATTGTTAAACTTCTTAATAAAAAGGGAGATAAGTTTGAATTTGAAGAAGTGAAAATTCGAAATATTGACCAGTTTCCAATTGTAAGGGTACATGATCCAATTCCATTGGAAAAAATTCATCAGCAACGAGAGGTTGGAGCTTATATCTCATTTATGGCACGGATTGAGAATATCCGACAAATTCCAAATGGACCAAAGGTATTTTCATTACTTGATGAAACTGGAAAAATCGAGGCAGCAGCGTTCCGCTTAGATTTTGTAGATTCGATGTCTGTTGGCGATATTGTTGAAGTAGCAGGTCAATTCAATGTTCATCGTGGAGCAGAACAGGTTGAAATCTTGAACATGTTTATCGTAGAAGAAGCTTACTCTAATGCATTTACAAAAAAACTTGATAAACACCTAGATTCAATTAGTGAACCGCAGCAAACAGATTTTCTCGTGAAATCCAATGTTTTAACTCTCCTTCAACCAAAATTTATTTTAGTTGCAAAAAGGTTACGTCGTGCGTTTTTTGAATCTCAACCCATTATTATTCGTCATCATAATGATTGTGATGGTATCTGTGCAGGGATTGCAGTGGAACTAGCTCTACGGCAATTATGGTTGGATACATATCATCAATTAGACGAAGATAAACTTAGACACCTGATTAAAAGAACAGTTAATAAACCACCCTTCTATGATCCATTAGATGCGGTTAGAGATGTAAATTTTGCATTAGAGGACGAGAATCGTTTTGGAGATAAACTTCCTATCATAATTATGCTTGATACTGGCAGTAGTGAAGAAAGTCTATTTTCCTACAAACTTCTCCAGACTTATAATATGGAAGTCTTAGTTGTTGACCACCATTTCCCTTCAGCTTCTGTTCAAGAAGCAGTTAGCATTCATCTCAACAATTATTATGCTGGTGGAGATTACAATATCTGTACTGGGATGCTTGGCGTTGAATTAGCTCGGTTTATCAATCCTACGGTTACTGATGACATAATTCACATTCCTGCAATTTCAGGCATCGGTGATAGGGTGAAAGGTGAGGAATTTGATCAATATTTGGAATTCGCTAAGCAACGTAACTATACTGAGTCTTTTCTCTCCGATATTGCGATTGCAGTCGATTATCAGGCATATTTCTTAAAATTCTCTCCTGGAAGAATTCTGTTAACTGATCTTCTAGGGATTAAAGGGACTGATGAACGTCAAATAGCCTTTGTAAAACTTCTTGCAACAGAAGCTCGTGACCTTCTAGAAAAACAACTACATATTTCCTTGGAATACTGCCAAGAAACAGAACTACCTAATGGAATACACTTAGCTATACTAGATGTAGAACAATTTGCTAGTCGGTTTGATTATCCTCCTCCAGGTAAAATTACAGGAAGTCTTTTTGACCATCTTGGGGGACAAAAACCAGATACTCCATTAGTAACGATTGGTTTAGGCCCTGATTTTGCCATCTTTAGGTCGCAACATGTCAAACTCGATTTCCCAAACCTTGTGAGAGCCTTAGCAGATGACTTGCCTCATGCAAACATTGAGGGAGGAGGTCATGAAATCGTTGGAAGTTTAAAGTTTATTTCTGGAGCAAAAACTGAATTTATGAACGTGATCCAAGAAAAATTGACAATTATCAGTGTCTCTCCTTCGGAGAATTAGTTAATGAGCAGAACATGTTTTTTTTGTGGATTAGATCTTATTAATGGGCCAAAAGAAAAGATAAATTCATATTATTTATTTTCCTGTCCAAATAAATGGCAAGTTTTTGTGTGTGTTGACTGTGTTGGGAAAGAAATTGATTCTCCATGTACAAAGAATGAAATGACTAAACTAAAAGTCATTAGAGGCTTTCATAAATACCATTGAGGAAGAAAACCAGAGGAGAATGAGCTATTGGATTATGTCATAAAGGAGTATTTACCTGAGTATGAAGAGCAATGGTTAACATGCTTGAAAGAAGCATTCTACACATCATCTTATGTTGACACAATAATCAAACTCAAACCACGATATGAAAATCCTTTATTAGAACTTATGATGTTAAAAGGAAATAAAGTAGTTGCTTTTCTGGATATTGACGTAGTGCCACCATCAGAACAGTTATGTGGAGAAAATGTGGAAAATTCTGCCCAAATATCCATTATTGGTGTTCATCCCAAATATAGACGACAAAAACTAGCAACTCGTCTGTTTGAATACGCTTTCTCATATATTGAGAAGAATACCAGCATTTCTAGGTTAGAGATTTCTTTTCGTGAAGATGAGGGAATGTTAAACTGGTTACAGGCTCTGAAATTCTCGAGATGTGCCAAATATTATGAAGTTAGTTTTAGTCAGGATTTCTTTATAAAATACAGAATAGATCTTCCTTTTGGAATAAGTCCCAGTATTCTAACCGGATTTGTAGATCAATCTGGATTTCGACTCTTATCAGTAGATCATCCTCCAGAGAAGACATATCCTTTCATAGTAATGGAGAAAATCTTGTAAATTCTAATCTTTTCTAAAAATAAGACAGTACTGATGGCACCGGTTACCTACCCAAGCATTATTTACCCCCAATGCTAATAACCGCTTATCATCTTGCAACCAGATTTTTTCATCTTTAAGAACCCAACCAGTTTTTGATAAAGCAATAGCAGTATCGTATGCTAAAGGGAATAGTCTTCCATTGGTAAAAACATTATTTGTAATGACCACTAGATACCCTTTGGGTTTCATGAACTTATATGTTTGCGTAAATATCTTTTTCTGAGTATTTATAAAGAGATCATAATCTTTGATATTCGCAAGATCGAATTCATCCATCTCACTGTACTTTGTATCTAATCCTTTATCTTTTCGTTCTTTCTGTCGCATTTCTGTGCGATCTAATTGACTCCAATAAGGAGGAGAAGTAATAATCAAATCTATGCTTGGAAATTCTTTCTTTGCCCATATCTCTGAAAACTTCAAGCTATCTCCTTGAATAACTTCCCAGTAACTTTTATCGGTTGTAGTATATAATGGGTTATATGGAAGGGTTGGAAGGTGTGAAAGACGATCTTTACTAATCTCGACATAACGCTCAGATAATTCTACTCCAATTGCGCTCCTATTACATTGTTTAGCAGCAATTAACGTGCTCCCAGTTCCTAAAAATGGATCTACAACTAATTCTCCTGGTTTAGTAAAAAATGTAATAAATTTTCGTATCAATTTTTCTGGGAATTTTGCTGGATGAAGAATTTCATGTTTCTTACGAGGCGGAGGCCTTACAACAATCCACGATTTAGTCATACGGAGCCATTCTCGTCCAGTAAGAAGATTCAACTTGTTTTTGTTACTTAGAATGCCAAAAGGTTGCTTTTTCCTTCCTCTTCTCAACCGAACGATATCTGATCCCTGCCCTTGTTGCTCCTCAGGTCGGAAAATATGATACGTCTTTTCTTCTGTTTCATTTGCAATGTTGATTAAGTATTCCTCAACCTCTTGATTATATAGGGTTGTTAATTGTGATCTAACTGTTTTTATGACCGAAAGGTAGGTTGAAAGCGTTTGTTGCACGATAGTATTTTCTTGAACTGCGATAAAGATAATCGGTGTTTCCAGATCTATATGAAAGCACGAAAATTCCTGGTTTTGTACCTTTAATTCAATTTTGAAACAAAATAGACCATTATCTCTTATAAGATCAAAGAATTTCTTGAATTTCGCACTTTCAGGAAATTTAAGAAGATCAGCAAGAGAAATTATTTGAATTAGTTTGTGAGGATGGTAAATAAGTTCAAAGTACTCACGTATTTCATGTTCAACTACATGGGAGGTATTAGATGAAGAATTCATTCGTCTCAATTTCTTCCTTGCTTCTCAGTCAAGTTCTTTCTTTCCACAGAGTTGCACGATAAGAAAGTTAAAAAGGATATTTGGATAGAGTAGATTGAAGATAGTAAAAAAAGTTAACGGAGTTTAAACAGTATGGCAGATTATTGTGTAAATTGTGGTCAAAGAATGAAACCAGAAGATATATTCTGTAGTAACTGTGGAAGTGAAGTAGAAAAACGTGATACATCCTATCGCTCTAGTTCGCAACCTAGAACGGACTATACGAATCGAGGAATGACGACTCAACCTAAATTATATCGTTCACGAAATAATCGATGGTTAGCAGGAGTTTGTGGAGGTCTTGGAAAACACTTCAATATTGACCCTACTCTCGTACGAATCGGATTTATCCTTGCCACATTAGGTTATGGAACAGGTATTATACTGTACATTGTATTAGCCATTTTTATTGAGGAAGAACCTATAGACGTAGAATACTCTCCCCCAACGAAAGGGAATCCACCCTATTAAGTAGTTTCTTTGATTATGTTTGTTAGCTTTCTTGGAGGAAAATGTTTCTCGTATCGACTATTTTAAAATCCAATTCTTTCTTCGCTATGTACGATTAAGAAATTGGAAATGTCTACAATGAATTATGATATTGAATTACCAGAAGAATTAGTTGAATATTTCGATTCTGTTTTTACATTGTTTGATTTAGGATTTTCTGACAAAGAACATATGTTGAAACACGTTTTACTTGAAGGTCTTGAACACAGATTAGAACATATGGCTCAAAACCAGAGTTTCAGCCAACATAAAAAGTATCATGATCTAATCGATACCGAAAAGGCGAAATGCATCAGTTCTGAATAATTTACCCTATTTTTGAATACACATTACGAAAAGAAATTCCTCAAGCATGTACTTACTGGAGGAAACTATTCTTTTTCTTTATATTTTATTTTTAATGTTATCTGCTCTATATCCATACCCTTTATCCGAAGAGAATTTACCATACCATAAACCGATTGCCCTACAAAGTCTTGTACGAACTGCTTTATTCCAATGGACTGGCCATTTACCTCGAGTTTCACTTGATCTACTTCTTTCATATTCGACACCAAAAGTAATATAATCATTACTTGAGAGGTAATTTTTAAAATTCTATCCTTCAGTTTCAGTGAGTAATATCCGGTGTCAGCTTTGACCTTAATTAATCTTGAAAATGTTTCCAAAGACTATACAATGGGAGAGGTAGAGGTAAATGCATTATCTGACCTATCTTTGGAGATTGAAAAAGGAAAATTTGTTGTACTAATAGGACCGTCGGGAACAGGAAAGAGTACTCTATTAAATCTAATCAGTGCTATTGATACTCCATCCAACGGGAGAATCCTAATTGAAGGTGTGGATATTACTTTTCTCACACGCAAACAGCGTGCTCAATTTAGAAGACATAAAATAGGCTTCATTTTTCAATTTTTCAATCTCATACCGACATTGACAGCAGTAGAGAATGTTGAATTTGGTCTTGCACTTGTAGGAGTAACTGATTCATCAGGAAATATTTCATACAGTACAAAGGACATTCATTCAACAGCAATGGATTGGTTAGATAAGGTAGGATTAGCCCACAGAGCTAGACACTTCCCAAGTCAAATGAGTGGAGGGGAACAGCAAAGAGTGGCGATTGCTAGAGCATTAGCTAAAAATCCTCCAATTATAATAGCTGATGAACCAACTGGTAACTTAGATTTTCGTACAGGTATTAAGATTTTAAAATTGATGAAAGAATTAAATAAAGAAACTCAGAAAACGTTTGTTATTGCTACTCACAATAGTCAGCTTGCCAAAATTGCTGATTTTGTAATCTCTCTACAGATGGGAGGGGTAGAGACGTATGAACAAATCCCTCATGACGACCTTGACAATCTCATATGGTAAGATCTGAGAAAGGACAGGATAATGAATTTTCTTAATCGCTACTGGCGTAGAAAGATGATTGGTGACATTAAGCACCAGAAATTATTATTCTTTTCCATATTTTTCCTTTGTATATTTGGAGTAGGATCATATGTCACTCTCACCATGGGATACACCAATCTATATGTGTCTTTAGACAAAATATATGAGAAGACAAATTTTGCAGATGTAGAAATCAATTCTCATTCAGATTCTTGGTTCAATATAAGTAAAGTTGACCTCTTTACTAAAAATTATTCGTTAAATAACCCAGGCTTCAATTTGGTTAATTATCGTCTCTTAACAAAATCGGGTTATAATTCTTCAATGGTAACACAAGAGAATATTCGATATCAATTAACTGAGGGTAGAGCTGTTGGAATTAATTGGAGTTTATCCAGTAATGAAAGGATTAATGATTTTATCTTCGAAGAAGGTCCCTCTCAGTTTGACAATAATTCGATATACTTAGAAGCCCACTATGCCCATTCTTATGATCTCCATGTCAATGATTCTATTCAAACACGAATTCTTGGTCAGAAGTTTAATTTTACAATAAGAGGAATTGTTTATAATCCAGAATCTTTACTTGTAATTCCTTCACGTCATGATTTTTTACCAACCAATAGATTTGGTATAATTTATTTACCTTTAAAATCCTTACAACAATATACAAATCTCACAGGCTTTGCAAATAATCTTATAATAGAAATTTCACCTCATTTATCAGATATGGAGAAGGAGTCGTTAATATCTGAATTTTATACCCAATTAAATGCGTATACCAACAATTCTTTTGCACCTCCAACCTTTCAACAATATCAAGTATCTAATTGGGCCATAAATATGGACTTGGAAGAAATTCAAAAGATTGCTATCGTTCTCCCTATTTTAATCCTCGGGGTCGCAAGTATTGCAATATTTATCACCTTAAATCGTCAAGTACAAAGCCAGAGACGAATCATTGGAATTGCTTCAAGCCTTGGTTATTCTCCCCTTGATATTCTGGTTCATTACGCTTCTTTCGCTCTAATATTGGGATTAGTTGGCAGTATCGTTGGGATAGTACTAGGAGCTATTCTATCTGGAGGTATTACTTGGATATATGCGTATTTCATGAATTTTCCAACAATTATTTCTATTGAAGTGCAGTTTGGAGTCATATTTAATGGATTTGTAATTGGAACACTAATTACTTTCCTTAGTGGAGTTATTCCTGCCATAAGAGCAAACCGTTTAACACCAAGAGAAGCTCTTCAGGGAAACATAGTCATCATCAAAGGAAAACATTCGTTATTTGAGAAAATATTCAGGATTAAATCATTTCGAATTCGATCAACCGTTCCGATTCGGAATTTCTTTCGTCAAAAATCACGAACTATTGCTACAGTAATAGCGATTTCTGCATCTGTTATGATATTAGTTGTATCAGGTGCGTTCAACGATTCAATCAATCACGGTATTTCACAACAGTTCACAGAAACTTCTCAATATCACATTTCTGTAAATTACGAAGGTTTTAAATTTGCAGATCTTGGTTTAAAAGATGATATCAATTTTATTAGCCAACTACCAGGTGTCGTTTCAGTTGATCCAGTTTTAGAAATGCCTTCGGTAATCAATTTTAACGGAAAGCAACGAGAAGTTTTAATTAGGGCTTGGAATTCATCAAATCCGAGTACTCATACTTTTCAATGGACTTCAGATACTGATCAACTTTTATCTAAGGATGGTCTTGTTCTTACAACTGGTTTAGCGAGAACATTGGGAGTTTCAACTGGTGCTGTAATTTCCTATGGTTACCCGCGAATTCCATATCTCACTTCTGCTCTTCGAGCAGCGGAAGCTATTTACAATCTTTGGGGAGGTGGTGAACGGGGACGTAATAAAACAATTGAATACTTGAATGAACTTATTACTCAAAATCAGGATACTTTATCCTTTTCTAGAGAACGTGAAGAAATAGTTTATAGAAATAAGAGTATTACAATTACAGGAGTTACTGAAGAGATTTGGGGGAGTATAGTATATGCAACCATTCCAACACTAACTAAAGTTTTACATATTGACGATTTTAAAGATTCAAATATAAGTATAGACTTATCTCCATGTTCTAAACTTATCTTAAGGATTGCAGAACCAAATAATCTGACTTTATTGGAAGAAATCAAATCAGAGATTAGTTCAATGAATGAGATTCGCTCAATCACATTTGGTTATGACTTTCAGACATCAATCAACATAACGCTTACTGCTTTCAATGTAATTGTCGTTATTTTCATTTTATTTGCTTGCCTTCTGGCTGGAGCTTCTATCTTTACTACAATCCATATAAATTTCCAGGAACGATCACGGGAAAGTGCCACGATGATTACCCTTGGTCTTTCCGACTCAGAATTCCTTTTTATAATTTCTATTGAGAATTTTTTCCAGACACTGATTGGAATAATTATAGGAATTCTTCCTGGCCTCTGGCTTGCTGATTGGATCCTTAGCAATGCCTTACGTTTATTTTATTTTTCAATTAAAGTTTCATTACAGACTTGGATTATCCTCTGGGGCGGAGTTCTACTAATTGTACTGATTTCTCAAATTCCTGCGATAATTCAGGGAGTAAAAATGGATCTGGCTGAAGTAACAAAGGATATTTCAAATTAATTTCGTATAAAACCAATAAACTTGATATTATTCACTAAAGAGAATCGTTACTCTTCAGTAGTTGGTATATTTGCCACCACTCGTCCGTCATGTTTAATATCAATCAGATCACGTTGGTGGAGCGGTTTAAGCTGATTTTCTAGTACAATTGGATCCATGCCTACACTCTTTGCTAAGGCATCTAAACTCATATCTCCATCCATACGAATGAGAATTGTAATTGGGGCATAGTTTGATAGTGATAAAACCTGTTCTATGTAGTCATTTATATTTCTGGCTTTATTCAGTGCTTGAGTTGTTACTTTCGTAAGTTGAAATTCAGTGTCACGGGATTTTGCTTGCTTTAAGTCCGACTTCAATTCATCAATTTGGATCTTATATTGTGTAGCTTCCTTTGATTGTGTATCACTTAATTCTAGAAGGTCTGATACTTGTTTATCCATATGGTTAGTTTTATCTTCTAGCATAGTGTTTTTAGAAGTTAATTCAGTAATCTGAGATTGATATTGTTTTGATAAATCCGCTTTCTTTGATTGTACGTCTGTTAGTTTGTTTTCTAGTTCTTGGATCTCATCCTGGAATTGCTTCGATTTTTCCCTCAGTCGTGCATTGATAGATTCCTCATATTCTTCCTTAATTTTAGCAAGGGAGACTTGGAATTGCTCTTCTTGAAATTTGTACTTCTCTTGTTGTTCTTGAATGAGTTTCTGATATTCCTCTTGTTGTTCAGAATAAGCACTTGCCCAAGTTGCCATTGCATCTGAAGCTTGTGATTCGATTTGCGCTGTTAATCTCGATATTTCAGAGTTCTTCTCAATTAATTCCATCTCTAAGGAAGCATTTTTATCTTCCAACTCTGTAAATCGCTCATCCTTACTCGTAACTTGAGTAGATTTGTCACTTAAATCAGAAAGAGCGTCTTCTAATTGGAAGGTCAAATTTTCATTTGTTGTTCTCTCTTCCACTAGCAGATTTTGCATTTCCTTTTGATATTTCGAATATCGGGCTTCAATATCCGCGTAATCTTTTTCTTTAACTTTTAACTGTTCCTTTAAGGATTCATTCATATGATTGAGTCTTGAAATTTCGTTTGTTTGATTTCTAAATCGACTCTGTTCCTCTGGGGTTAAGGCTTGGCCCTTCGCGACATCTTCTAGAGAATCATCTTGGATAAACATATTTTTTATCCAATTAAATGAAGACATTGTTATTCGAGTCAGTTGGCTTTCAATCATTCGATTAACATCCTCATCAAATGATTTTAGCAGGGCATCAACATGAACTCGGTCTTCATGACGAGTAATGATATTTGAACGATTCAAGAGGTCATTCTTAAATCCACTAATTGAAACCCCTAAATTTTGAATGGCAATTTTTCTATCCTTAGCTAAATCCTTAATAAACTCTAACCCATATTTTTGTATTTTGGATTCGTTATCTTTATCCATTGTTGCCAAAAGTTTCACTTCATGCAATCATATTGAAGTCTATTGAAAGATGTAAACACCTATTATAGTAAAAATATTTGCTATCAAGATAATATATTTGAATTGGGTCTAAATCTAGTTTTTATAAATTCGACTAGTATTACGCGGAACAGGAATATCTTTCATAGTGAAAAGTCCCGATTTGAAATTATAAGTAAGAGGTATTAAATTTGCAACCATGGCTGCAGTACCAAGATCTCCATGCACCCCTCCAATAATCTTTTGATTAATATCTGGCACTCCATCGATTTTTACACTATCAAACTCGTCATGATCCCCTGCATAAGCAACAAAATCTATATATACAAATATTTCTCCTGTTTCAGATTTTCTATGAATAGCCTTACTTTTCAGCCCACATACATCCCCCTCATGAATATTTTCTCCGTAAGATGTGTTGAAATCCTTTGTCGCAAGAACGGGTTCTGGAGGAAACTCTTTAATTGTGCCTCCTGACTCACCTAAGGCGCTCAAGATCATCTCTATTGACTCGCTTAATCCTACATGTCCAGTAATTTCCTTTTTCTCAATCTTTTCACGAAATTCGCTAACAGATAACCCCGTACCTATTTTTCGTTGAAAGGGTTCTCTTCGCTTTGAAGAGTTCATCATGCGAGTAATATAAATTTTGTTCACCTTTTGACAGGGCGCTGTCAGTATGATTGGAAGTAAATCCATCAGATAACCAGGATTAATCCCTGTCCCAACTATCGTACATTGATTTTCTTTGGCTAATTTATCCAGCTTCTCTGAAAGCTCAGGATAACGGTTATAGGGGAAAGAAAGTTCTTCACAGATTGATACAACATTTATTCCTGCCGCAATGAGCCTTTCTACCGTTACAGCCACATTTTGTAGTGAAGAGGATGTTGCAACGACAGCTACATCAATCTGATTCATTTCTAATAATGGGTCAATACTATTCTGAATTTTCAATTCAGTAGTGGTTGAAGTTTCCAAAATATCGGCTAAATTTTTCCCTTCGAGTCGTGGATCAATATCTACAACACCTAAAAGATTAATATTTTTGCGAGAATCCAGTAGACGAGTAATCAGTTTCCCCATAGGCCCTAAACCTATTTGTATTACATTAAATCTTGTAGTCATTATTATATCCCCATATTATCTTATCTCGGATTAAAGAATTTATATGCATTTTTCCAATAGAAATGTTCCAGAATTTTTTTAGAGAGGTTTAAACCATTTATATATGTGGGAGGATTCGGATTATCCGCATCAGGAAATGGTAGTTTAATTTTTTGATGGTTACTCTCCCAAAAAATTCTTTGAGCCCAATAACGAGTAGCTAAATATTCTTCATCACGATCCTCCCATCCTACAGACAAGTCTGTAGCAAAAAGCACTCGTGTATAATGTTTTTCAAAGAAAGATCTTGTAGATTCGATATTCTTCCCTAATTCTCTAACCATCCATTTAGTTGAGGCAGTATCAATATAAAGGTTTGGGAAATCGGTTAAATCTTTTGAAACTTGATCTAAATGTTCTGGAAGACTGTTGAAATGAACACTGATTAATTTTGGAAAACTATACTCCCTTAGAATATTTCGAAATTCATTCATGGCTTGATTTTTCGTTCGATACCGAATAATATCTTGATATTTTGTGTCATACCAGATATCAGGATCGGCAACATGGATATCCATGGGAATGCCATATTTTTCTATTAAGGAGAAAACTGGATCGAAAATGGGTAGATTAAGGGAGAACGGTTTATCTGCTTTAAAAAAGTCAAGGAACCTAGGACCAAACCATAATTTAACCATTGAATAATTTTCTGAATGCGCTTCATCCAGAGCCTTAAGAATTCTTTCGGGTTCGTGACTTGCAAACGCATCTATTGGGAGGTAATAAGCAAAATTAACAAGATCTCCATGTCCATTTTCTTCTAGAGTTTTTTTTACATCAGGTGCTGCGATTCCCATAAATTGATGCACACCATACTGTCTCCCTATTTTTAAAAGTGGTTCAAATGCATCAGCACTCCATATATGGACATGGGAATCCCATATTTTCGTGTTTAACTCCGATAGTCCATTTAATGGATCAGAAAGATCAAACTGCATGGTTGCATCAGTTTTTCATCAAAGCAATAAACTTAGTGTTTTCCAAGAAAAAAAAATAGCCCTTGAAGTAACTATGAATTGAGAATCATCTTAATTATTGGTTTAAAATAAGTTCTCTAGTATCCATCAATCTGTCCAATACATCCAAGGTTGAAGTGTTAATGACTCAATCAAGCTCTATAAAGTTGAAGGCGATACTTTTCGATTTTGATGGTACTCTGGTTGATACTAAATCATATTATTTTGGGATTATTGCTGATTATCTTGGAAGCGATCGTGACAAGACAATTAAAATAGCAGAAGAGATTATTGAATCAAAATTGGTTCCAGAAGACAACAACATACGATGGGAAATTGTAAGGACATCATACCAAGTTTCACGTAAGATGGGATTTGGAATAATAAGATCTATCTTAGCCCTCTGGCATCTATCAAGGAATCATTCAAAAAATTTTAGTTCAGCAGAACCAACAAAGGATACGATTGAAGGTTTAGTCAAACTAAATGAACTCGGAGTCCATCTAGGGATTATTAGTTACACCTCGAGAAGAAAAATCGAATATTTCTTGAGTAAATATATTGAGAACAAATTCATGTTCTCTGAAGAATGTATTCTGGCCAAAGGGGATTTTGGAAATTTAAAAGAGAAGGGGATCGAAAAATTTCTCGAATTATTTAATCTTACCAAAGAAAAACACTTATGCGCAATTGTTGGGGATTTAGGAGGAGATATTATCTCTGGAAACAATCTGGGTATTACAACAATCGGATTAACCACAGGATATGCCACTTCAGATATCCTAAGTAAAGCAGGACCCTCAAGAATTTTTGATACAGTCATAGAATTAGCTAAAAATGTTGAAGTTCCTTCTAACTAGATTCTATCCATGCTTTCGCTTTCTGGATTGCTTTATTCCAATAATGTAGATGATTTGTCCTTTCTTTTTCTTCCATTTTTGGACTAAATACTCGATCAATTGCCCATTTTTCTTTCAATTCATTTAAATCTTTCCAAAACCCAACTGCCAAGCCAGCTGCAAAAGCTGCTCCTAAAGCAGTCGTTTCTTCAATTTTAGGACGAACACACTCAATTCCTAGGATGTCTGCTTGAAATTGCATGAGTAAATTATTTTTTGAAGCCCCTCCATCTACCCTTAAACTTGTTAGTTGGACTTTACTATCAACTTCCATCGCTCTAAATACATCATACGACTGGAATGCAATAGATTCTAATACTGCACGGGTGATATGTGCTTTATCACTACCACGAGTAAGTCCTAAAACTGTACCACGAGCTGTGACATCCCAATGTGGAGAAAACAAACCTACAAATGCTGGTACGAAGTATACTCCTCCATTGTCTGTGACTGAAGACGCGAGTTCTTCGGATTCTTCCGTTTTTTCAAAGAAATTTAGTTGATCTCTTAACCATTGGATTGCTGCTCCGCTTACAGCGATGCTACCTTCTAATGCGTAACTAATTTTCTTACCAATTCCGTATCCAACCGTTGTAATTAATCCAGATTTTGATTGAACCATGTTATTCCCTGTATTCATTAGGAGAAAGTTACCAGTTCCATATGTGTTTTTTGCGTTTCCACTTTCAAAGCAAGTTTGGCCAAATAGAGCAGCTTGTTGATCACCCAGATCACCACTAACAGGGGGCCCATTATCATTGGCATTACTAATATACCCATATATTTCAGAATCACTTGATGGACGGATTTCTGGTAGAATCGATTGAGGGATTTTCAAAATCTCTAAGAGTTCATCATCCCATTCTAATGTTTTTATATTCATTAACATGGTTCTTGATGCATTTGAATAATCAGTGATATGAACTCCCCCATCAATTCCTCCAGTTAAGTTCCAAATTATCCATGTATCAATATTTCCGAATAGGAGTTCATTTTTTGTTGCTTTTAAACGAAACCTTTCCCGTGAATCTAAAATCCATTGGATCTTTGGACCAGAAAAATAAGTTGCTGTTACGAGACCGGTCCGGGATTTTATTTCCTCTTCAAGGCTTTCTTTTTTGAGGGACTCACAGATCTCACTCGTTCGTGTACATTGCCACACAACTGCATTATGAATAGGTATCCCTGATTTTTTATCCCATATAACCGTGGTTTCTCTTTGATTTGTAATTCCAACCGCTTTTAAATCAGTGAGGGATAATTTTGCCCCCTGAAGAGCTTTATGGAGGACAAATTCTGTATTTCTCCAGATTTCCATGGCATCGTGTTCTACCCACCCAGGTCTAGGGAAGATCTGTTTGTGTTCTTTATAGCATGAATTAACTAAATTGCTATACTTATCGAATATCATAAATCTTGTACCAGTAGTCCCTTGGTCAATAGCACCTATGTATTTTTCGACCGTCATGCTTTTTTTCACTCCAGAAAGTGGTTTTGGAAAATATTGATTCGATAAATCAATCTTTCACACAGAATCAGCAGTTTAGACTATTGATTAATAAATTCCTTATCTATTTTTCTTTTCACATGATTCAGATGAGTTGGATTTAACTCGAAACTGCATCGGAGAACTTCATAATTGAATTTAGGGTTAAATTTGCGTTTAAAATCCTCAAAAATTGATTCTCTCACAATAAAAATATTCCCCCGCGTTCGAGATAAAGATGATTTCAGTACAGGAAAATAACCTCCCCCATTCATCTCAAGAATGCCAATTTCATCGATAAAAAGGAAATCTAAATTCCTAGCATCCTTAATATGCTGTATTGCCTGTTCTAAATTCGTTTTACTAATATAGAATTTCCCAATTTTTACAACAGGTTCATCGTTAAAAGCCTCAAATCGTAACCTCTCCCCACTTTGGATCAAATAAAACCACCGACTCGAGTTCTGAAGAGTAATAACTCCACCAGCAGAGAATCCTCGATCCTGAATATGTTCTAATATCTTGTAGCTTAAGGTTGATTTTCCTGCTCTACTCGGGCCAGTTATTAGAAAGGATGGGATAGGATTTTCCATGATGATCAAGTCTTATTATTTTTCTCCGATTGAACCTTCGTTATCCAGTTGAAAAATGTCATTCCTCCATTCTCATTTACGAAATTTAAGGAATCGGTTAAGATTCATTTTCAAGTCATATATTAGATCTGGGGAGAAAAGGTGGTTTTTAGGAGAAAAAATTTCCCTAAAAACCTGAGAAAAATTTAGCTAATGTCTATAATGCCGTCACCTGTTATAGCAAAAACTGTTTCATTTTCAGGGAGAAGAGGTGAGTCAGCTATGCGAGCAATTCGACGTTCACCTTTGGATTTTCGTAGGTAGACACGAGTTTGACTTGCATGAGCTACAATATGTCCTCCCACTGGAGATGTAGGATCCCCGAAAAACATATCTGGTTTTGAATGAACTTGGTTAGTCAGAATGACCGACATATTTCCAACTTCAGCCATTTTCAGTAATGTATGGATATGCTGATTTAACTTCTGTTGTCTACTGGCTAGAGTTCCTCGTCCAATATATTCCGCACGAAAATGGGCAATTAAAGAGTCAACAATAACGAGGCCAATTGGTTCAGTTTGACTTTCTTGAGCTGCTTTCTCAGCAAGTACCATCTGATGATCGCTATTATAAGCACGACCATGCATGATGTTTTTTAGAACTTCTTTTACATCTAGATCCCCTTCCCATCGCTTAGCCATATTAAGAATTCGCTCTGGCCTAAAAGTACCTTCTGTATCAATATAGATCACTTTGATGGGGCCATCGACACGTAAACCTCCCAATTCACGCGGTAACTGGGCGGCGACACATAATTGATGCGCTAGTTGGGTTTTTCCAGTTCGGTACTCCCCATAAAGTTCAGTAACCGCTCCAGTTTCTATTCCACCACCAAAAAGGTCATCCAAGGATGCTGATCCAGTCGTGATCTTGAGCATATTCCTCCGACGTTCTAATATTTCTTCAGCGGAAACAAAACCAAAATTAAGGGCATTTCGTGCCGCTTGAATTATTTTACTTGAAGTAGCTTCTCCAAGATTCCCCACTGCAACTAACTGACCAATACTTACGGTAGCAAGAGATTCTAAGGTTCCAAATCCTGATTCTCTCAGTTTCTTTGCAGTTGCAGGTCCAATACCTGGTAAATCATCAATATTTCCAGTCGATCCATCATCTTTTGAGGTAACTGAAGGAGTAGGTGGAGGACTTTCTGTTAGTTCTACTTCCATCTCTCCTCCTTCCTCAACCACGGTGTTTTTATTATTATTATTTGATTTTTTCTTGCGAGGTGGCATATAATCACGCTCTAAACTAAAATGTGAGTCATATAGATATGATTAATGCACCATTTTAACTAAACAGAGCATAATTTCCAAATGATTTTCTGTTTAATTAGAGTTCATCGGATTCTAATAGTTGAATCGCGAAAACTGTTCCTATTTTTCTAAAGAGAAGGTAATTAAGGGGAGAGAAATCAGATTTTTCTGCAAGTAAAGTGGTATTCACAAGATTTCGGAAAATTATTGACTAAATAGCGATTAAATAGACAGTTTAGTCGATATTTGTCATTTTCGTTTCTGTCTCTCATTGTTTGAAGGTTCTTAAATTCAGAAGTCAAAAGGATAAAACTGAGTTTGAGGTGTATGATGGATATACCCGTTTTGAACGGGGATACTGATGGTTCACGTGTCTTGCACTCCCTCATTTTCGGTTAACTCCCTTCAGTTAGTATTACGTCACGGAAAATTCTGAAAATGACTGTTAATTAAATTCAATTGACCAGAATTTTTACAATCTTGAGAATTTCTTTGGTAAAATACTTCTATTTCCCTTCATATCTCTCCTAAACATTGAAACAGATTATCAGATATTCTCTTCCATTTAAGCAACATATTATTTCTCTTTATGCCATCATTTTCTCCAAAGTTATGATTAGATGAGAGAAGAATTTTGAAAATTGTGTCCTTAATATTTTTTTACGAAGATCCGTTTTATACACTTACTAGCGAGACAATAGGTAACTTTCTATCTATAACCGACTTAAATCTGTTCGAGTTGAAATAATGACAACACCATCAAAGGATTATACTTTCTCAGAATTATTTGGTTCCCAACAAACTGTCTTCCGCGAGGAGGATGTAAATCAAGGAGAAAAAGTATTCACCTCTTCATACACTCCACATTCAATCTGGCACAGGGAGGAAGAAATGAAAGCTCTTGTATCTTATTTTAAATCTATTATTACAAGTCCAACAACTTCTAGTAAAAAAGTAATACTTTATGGCCCTGTAGGAACAGGAAAAACAGTTATTTCCCATGCTTTTGGAAATGAATTAACACATTATCTCGCTAGAGATAGAAATCATGGTGATCCTCGGTTTAGATATTTTCACATAAACTGTCGGAAAACTAAAACTCCTCATCTAATTTTAACGACTGTTCTAAGATATTTGGTATCTGGTTTTCCTTTAAGAGGCTTTAGTGTTGATGAATTACTCCGAATGTTTACCCTATTACTCTACGAACAAAATTTAGTCGTTTTATTAGTGTTAGACGAAATTGATTACCTTATACCAGAAGAAAGAACGGATTTTCTGTATTCGCTTTCCCGATTAGAGGAATCTCCCATCCTCCGTGAAGAATATGGTGTAAAAGAACGATTAGAAAGTAGATTCAATCTTCTGACGATTACTCGTGATAAGAACTTTCGTTATTATTTGGATTCTTCAACAGCATCGAGTTTAGGGAGGAGTTACATTACATTTGCCCCTTATACTCGTTATCAACTGTTTGACATTCTAGCTTCACGGGCAGAGCTTGGTTTACGGGAAGAATGCTATACAGATGAAATTCTCGATACAATAGCGAGTTTAGCAGAGGAAAAAGGTGATGCTAGGTTCGCAGTTGAATTATTATGGAAAAGTGCTAAACTTGCCGATCAAGAAGGAGAGAATAAGATAACTATAGAAATGGTTAGAAAGGCTGTAGTAGATGTACTTCCAGTTGAAAGATCTTTAATTGATGATTTAAATTCCCATCAGAAATTAATTCTCCTAAGCATCGCACGTCTGCTATCAATACGCGAACAATCGTGTGTTACTACCCCTCAAGTAAAGGAAGAGTACGAAACGATATGTGAAGAAGCAAATGTTCGTCCTAGAAGACAAACACAAGTTTGGGCTTATTTAAGGGATTTGAATAGATTGGGTTTAATTCAACAACAAGTTGAAAATCGTCACTCTAATGGAAAGTCAATGGGACGAATTTCAACGATTAGAATTCAAGATATTCCCACTAAGGAGATAATTTCTTCTCTTAACCCATTATTAGCCGAACAAAACCTACAACCCCAAGCCTAAAGCTACATATATCCAGTCAACCAAAAACCATACCGCAGCACCTAATACCGCGGTTATAGGAACAGTAACTATCCAAGAGATCACAATCATTCTAACCATTCTTTTCTGGATTGGTAATCTCTCTGCCCATCCAACTGCTAGCATTGCTGAAATAAGCACATGTGTTCCACTCAGAGGGAAGCCTGCTAATGTACCAAATGTCATAACTAACGTTACGGAAATCATAGCTGATAAAGCTGAACCTGTATTCATTGAAACAATTTCTTTCGCAACGACTTTGATAACCTTCCAACCAACCAAAATTAAACCCAATGCCATCCCTACTCCTCCAATAATCATTAGATTTTCATTTGAATTCTCCATAGAACTAGTATTTAGAATTTGTAATGATAGTACTGGTGCAATTGAATTTGCTACGTCATTACCAGCACGGCTAGCGGAGCTAAGTATTAGAAAAATCGCAAGGAGGTAAGTATAAACGCGATCTAAACGCTCACGGTCAGTCATTCTATATTCCGAAATTATTTCACCGTCATCTTCCTTTTCTTCATATTTCTCTTGTTTTTTTGCTAAATAAACTTCCTCAAAGCGTTGAAGCCAGAACTGAACAGTGGCGGCACTAAAAAATCCAATTACTGGACTTAATATCCATCCTGCCGCAATTTCTGCTGCTTGCCAATAATCAATACTAAAAATTCCCCATTCAGGAGATTTTAAACCTGCAACTGCACATACACCTATTATTGCCCCTATCACCGATTGAGTGGTAGAAATTGGAAGTCCCTCAGCAATACTAGTGGAAACAAGAACTATTATCATAGCTATTAAAATTGAAATTATCATTGGATCAGTCAAAATTTTATTTCCTACCAAATCTTTCCCTATTTTTTTGGCGACTGGTGCGCCCATAAGGAAGGCACCAACAACACTGAATATAGCACCAAGAATTACTGCTGTACGTAGTGTAAATACACCTGATGCCACTCCTGGTGCCATCATTTCATCATTTGTGCCAGCAGCAAAGGCTACTGCAAAAGCCATTGCAACAGCAAAAATAAAAATGATAATTTCAAGCAAAATATAGCCTCATCATCCATATTTTACCGTCATAACTTGTATATAATCAGATAATTGTTCAGCAGCTTCAGCTACCACCACTAGACTAACACTAATCTTGTAACAGTAATAAGCATCTTTCGCGTCATAATCAGGTGAATTAATTCTTCCAAAAATATGGAAATCAAGATCTCGTGCTTCTTCGCGAGCTGCATCGACTTTTGCTGCGTATTTCAGGGCCTTTTGGGTATCAGAGTCGATATATTTCAGGGCATCCTGTAAAAAATCTGTACACTGATGAACTTTTTCAGCTAAAATTGGCATTTCATGGGGAATTCTTGCTGGAAAATCTTCCCGTGCTACTAATCTTCTTATGACAACCTCGGTTTTGTTTACAATTATATCCATATACCTAACTAATCGATGTCTATCTTCTGTTGCCTGGGGAAGATAAGCACCTTTTGTAAAAATGTCAGAAACCAATTCTTCTTTGATATCATCACAGCGGCGTTCCGCTTTCACAATATCATCTTTTAAATGAAGTATTTTTGATCGTGCTTCGGGATCTTGTTCATGATTTGCCCAAATAACAACCGCATCAGCTAATTTGGCTGATGCAATCTGAAGTTCTTTTGCTAGCTGAGCAAATAATTCTTCGCCTCTCTTCCACAATTTCTTATCTCTTCTAAATAACAAAAAATATTCCATCCTTAAAGAAGGTCTTTTGAAACTTGCATTGAAGAATTCACACGAAAGTAATATATGAATTGCTTTTTTATTTCAAAAGAGAATGTAAGTACCCTATTCTTGTAGTGTTCCATCACTGAAACCTTTATATTCTCACTTTCAATGAATTTGGAAATGAATCATTACATTCCGTTGGAGGTTTGTTTTCCCATTGTCGAAAGAAAAAGAATTCTTAATTCAAGACTTAACTATTGATGATGAGTACGATACGATTTCTGCCAATGCTTCCGTACAAGAAGCGGCACAAAAAATGAAAAAAAATGGAATCCCCGATTTAGTAGTCCTTGATGAGGATGAAATGTATCAGGGTGTTATTGCTGATTTTGATATTGTAACTAATATGGTTGCTGAAGGTTTATCCACAGAATCTAAAGTTACAGAACTAATGTATACTATTGAACCTGTAACAAAGACCACAACCGTATCGGATGCTTTTGCACGTATGCGTGATTTAGATGTATCTGTTGTCCCTGTTGTTGAAAATGATGCAGTTGTAGGAGTAGCAACAATCACCGATTGTTGGGGATTCTTACCTGAAAAATACGAAGATCAAAAAGGTCTTATTGCTGTTTCCAATCCCCGTTTTGCTAATTATAGTTTTACTCTGTTTATGTCTGTTCTTTACTTATTCTTTGGTATCTTTGCTCCGCTTATTGGGATTGTTGGCTACCTTAAAGCCCCCATTGCAAGTCAAGGAGGATTTACAGCCACTTATTATCTTTTTGAAGCGCGCGGAGGTAGTTTTTGGATCCGTTTTATCGACATTCAAGGTCAATTCGGCCTTATGTGGCTTCTTATATCAATTTACGGCGTTGTCTTCATAATTTTAGGCCTAGTGAGTATCTATGCGATTTTTCAATGGGCATATGCCGATTACAAGATGATTAAGCTTTCTCGAAATTGGCAAGCTATTGGTATACTAGTAGGTTTGTTAGGAATCATTTTAGAATGGATGTTCTTTGTCTCATTTATTTTAATGGATGTATTACGAGTATCAAATGTACAGATTGATGTCATAGGATTTCTATTCTCAGTAATTGCCGTCATATGCCTATTAGCTGCAGTTTCTCGGGATTATGTTTTCCGTGAAACTACAACCATGCCAGAGGAGGAATAAAAATGCCCCGTGGTGGTGGCGGCGGATTTCGTGGCGGTGGTGGGGGTTTTCGGGGTGGTGGTGGATTCCGAGGAGGAGGTTTTCGAGGTGGTAGTCGTAGTTTTCGAGTAGGATCAGTAAGAA
>JAEOTC010000021.1 GCA_016840035.1 Candidatus Hodarchaeota archaeon
GCACCAATTTCAGGAGTTGCTGATGTTACTCCATTCACTAGAGAACTTTTTCCGACATTAGGGTATCCCGCTATACAGAAAGTTGGTTGTTCAAAATCTATTCCAGGCATTAATCGCATTTCTCTTCTAACTGATTCTAAAAATTCGAGACGTGTCTTTAACTTCTTTATTACTGACTCCATCCTTCCAAACGCGGCTCTACGTAGATCTTTGGTCGCTAAGATTGAACTTGCATGCCAAACAGTACCTAAATATTCCCTCTTAATTTTCCAAATAATATCTGCAGAACCTGATAAGGATCCAAGGGTTTGACGAATCTTATCAATACTAAAACCTATATCGAGAATTTCCAGATAAAAATCATGAATATGCCCATCTTGGAGAGTTGGAAATTCTTCCACAATTTGAAACAATCTCTCACGTAACTTTCGTGAAAGGAGCTCGATTCGAGCTGCTTCCTTCTTCCGTGCTTTGCGAATTAGAGGAACAGATTTAGCCGAGGTAGATGTCCCACGAATTGATGTTTTCATAACTATATTGTGAGATTGTGTAAACAGCTCATCTGAATAAGGGATCGGTTTTATTGCTCTGAAAGGGTTTGTAGAAGGCATAGTTTACACCAGTTGTTTGAAAAGACTAAAACTTGAATACTACTCTAATCAGTTGTTTGATTTAGTTCTTGTATACGTTTTAATCCATCAATATCAGCAATTACTTTTTGGACGCTTAGAGGTACTAAATCCTCCCATTCTGCGCCCTCTATCATTAATTGCCTAATGTGTACCCCTTTATAGGAGGATCTTTTTACCAGTTTGGACGATTTAACTTCAAAGCCTGCTTCAACAAAGAGGCGTTTGATTAAACTGTGATTGGAAAAAACTACAGAGAAGGGGGGAATGAAACTCTGTACATGACTCACCCAAACAGGATTCCGAAAAATGTCATAGACGGGAATGCAGTAAATATTTTCAAGGGGAATCCCTTCAGTTCTTAAACTCTCATGGATCATTAGGACTCTTTCACCTGCAGTAAAAGGATCGGTCATGGTGTGCGACTGTTGAGCACTTCCAATAACTATAATGAGCTCATCAACTTCTGAAAGTATTGTTTTAATCATTTGAAGGTGACCTAAATGAAATGGACTGAAACGTCCAACAAATAATCCTCTAATCATGTGTTTAAAGTCCTCCTTAACTTCAAGTGCTTTTTTTGTTATTATTTTGTTCAGTTTTTACTTTTAAAGCATCTAACATCGAAATTTTTCCTAATGCTACCATTTTAGCTAATTTAGAATCCAATGTAAGATTCCCTGACAGTTCTCTGCTCCGATTTTGAATTTCTTTAACCCGTCCAGGATGTATGTCATTTCTTACCATATGAGTTACCTCTTGTCCTTCCCTAAATCCGATTGTAATTGCCGCTTTCTCGTCAAGACTATACTTTTGCTGCGAAGTAGTTGTTTTAATGTTGGAAGCTACCTCATTCACGATTTCAAGATGTATCTTAGGAATTTGCTGGAATATATGAAACAGCTTATTGAAAATCACCATTGATATGGATAGGGGCTTATCTCCAATCCGTATAATGATGATTTCTGATGGAAACGTTAATAGAAAACTCTGAATGGTATTAATTAAACCTTCAAGGGAGATTGTTTTGGCGGATAAAATCATTCCATCACATATTGCAGCAATGCCAATGTTCTCCCCTGGATCAATACCAATGACCATTTTTTTAAACCGAGGGGTATGATTTCGAGCTATTAATCCTATAAGGGTAGGGATTGTGTTATCACCAAGATTTTCGTAACTAAGATGAATTATTTTCTTATTTTCTTCTCCTGCATTAATTTTGTCGGTTGTAATAATTAGATCAAAGTGCTTCTTAGATATTGGTTGATTTTCGGAAAAAAAATTGATTCTAAGACCCGTATCTTGACTAAGCTTTAGCATCTTGTGATAAAATCGCATATTTTTTGTTTTAACTGCAATGATCGCCAAAATCTGCCATCCAATGAAGATAAGTAACAATGATCTGAAAGCCTATAATAATATATTCAGTTGATGTTTCTTCAGTTAGACTCTCAATACTTCCCCGTAGCGATGATTCGGTTTGAATATTAAATTAAATCCTATCTTTCGATCGCAAAATGATGTTATTCACATTTTTGGACAACCTGGTACATACAAAACAGCATTCTTGGTTCAAATCATCTGGCAGAAACTTGAAGAAGGAGTAGAGCAGATATTTTTGGTTGATGTCAGTGGAAGTTTTCCATATGTGAAGTTAAGACCTATTGAAAAGCTTTTGACGAAATTAATAGTATTTCAACCGAAGTCATTAAGGGAAGAAGTTACAATCCTAGATGATCTAGAGCTAAAAGGAATTTCTGAAAGTTCAATTCTCTTGATCGATGATATTTTTCATCGAATTAAACCAGAGGAAGAGAATCATCTTGAATCATATCTTCTAGCTGTTATTCAATCACTTTCCCAACAAATCAAATTTCCTATCTTTATTACTAACGAAGGGAGAGGATTTGATGATAGAATTCAACCTTTAAGATCCACGTTGATGAGACATTACTTTAAAGAACACCTCTTCTTTCAGAAATCAATGAAAAAAGATGTCATTCAAATTCATCGAATGGTTAATGAAGACTATCGATATTTAACTGAATTATCAGTTGACGAATCTGGGTTATTCCCCGAAATATTTTGAAAAAATAAATCAAATTCGACGTGCCTGTTTTAACAACTCTTGATGTGTAATCCTGAAGTAGGTAGGCCGTCCATGGGCACATATATGCGGATTTTCAGTTTTTGCTAGATGTGAGAGTAATTCTCGTGTTTGACGAAACGATAATTGATCTCCCGAGCGGTAAGACGTATGACAAGCAATAACACTCAATATTTGTGTGATTTCATCTTTGAATATTGAAGTATCAATCTTTGACGAAAGTAATTCAAAAAATCCTTCAATATTTGTTTTTGAAAGAATTTGTGGGATACCGTGTACTTCAATCACGTCAGTATAGTTTTTGGGAATACGGATATCAAAACCTAATTTAGAAAGCTGAGGAATTAGCCGTTCATCAACATTGAATTTTGGAATTTTAAATGGTTGTAAAAGAGTTTGGATAGAGACTTTTCCTAGTTCATTTAAGTTAATTAATCGTTCAAGATTGACTCTTTCGTGAGCTGCATGAAAATCAAGAATGATCAAGTCATTTGAAGTCATATCCTCTAATAAGATAAATTCTTTTCCAAGATGTCCGCGGTAATTTAGATCTGCTCCTATCAAATCAACTGTGTCAGCCGATGGAATAACATCACTTTTACCAGTAACAAATGGTGATTCATCACTGAAAGAAAGTTCAGTAGGAAGCGATTTCGGACGTAGTCGAAAACCATCACTTATCAGTGTACTGTTAGATGTTGTTGACTTTGATTGTGGAAAGTCTAATTGACTTCGTTGTTTCTTCAAGGCAACTGGGGTAAGTTGTGGAACCAAATTACTTGTCTTTAGACAATGATTTATCGCATTATAGATTGCTGTTCGGATCGATTTTTCGTCATAAAACAGGACTTCACGTTTTTGAGGATGAATATTGACGTCAAAATCCTGGGGGTCAATGTCTAGAAAGAGAAACGCGCAAGGGAATTCACTTTTCATTAAATATTCTCCATACCCTTCCTCTAACGCGTCTTGTATAATTTTAGAAATAATTTTTCGCCCATTAAGATAGAAAAACTGAAATTTACGATTTCGTTTATGAGAACCAGGCTTACTGATGTAACCCATAATGGAAATGTTCCCATGGCCCACTACGCCCAAATTAAGCAATCCCTGTGCAATATCAGACCCAAATACTTTACGAATAGGAAACAAATAATCGGTAGCCCTAATTGTGTGAATTAGTATCTTCCCATCTGCGGTTAGTTTAAATGAAATCGCAGGATGAGCAACAGCATATTGGGCAATAATATCATAAATATATCCTTGTTCGATGTAGGCCTTTTTTAGAAATTTTCGACGGACAATGAAATTGAAGAAGAGGTCTTTTACCCGAATAATTGTTCCTGAATTCGCAAGGATTTCTTCAGAGATAATAGCTTTTTCAATATCTCCAGTGACATCCACTTTTATAGCGATTTCGTCTTCATCTCTACGACTAAGTATTGAGAATCTGGAAACAGAAGCAATGGAATAGAGTGCTTCTCCACGAAATCCCATGGTATTTATCTGGGCAAGATCTTCTTCAGATTGAATTTTACTAGTGGAATGCCGCTGTATTGCGATTGGTAATTCGTCAGCTTTAATTCCCTTCCCATTATCATGAATTTCAATAAGATCTTTTCCTCCCTCAACAATAGTAAGAGAAATTTCAGTAGCTCCCGCGTCTATGGCATTCTCTACTAATTCTTTCACAACTGAGGCTGGACGTTCAATTACTTCACCCGCTGCAATTTTACTGATCACCAATGGATCAAGAACCTGTAGTTTGGTCATTATTTTAGTACTCCTTGATCTGTTGTTCAAGCTTCTGCAGCTCTAGGACTAGCTCCTCAAGTTGTTTTAACGCTTCAATTGGAGTTTTATAATTCACATCAATACCTGTATAACTTTTAAGAAACGCTAAGATCGTAATTTTCATATCTTTGAGTTTCTCTTCATATTTTTCTTTAGATATATTTTGAGATAATGCTTCAGCTAATGATAATTGACGAGGTTGTCCTTTCATTTCCCCAACTGCTTTCTTCATTGGAATACTACTGGAGGTTGACTCTAATTCCAAGAGCTTCTTTTGAGCATTATGGATGACACTTTGGGGAACTCCAGCCATTTTTGCTACACTAATTCCAAATGAATGGTCAGTTGCTCCTTGATGCAGTTTATACAACAGCATTAACTCTCCATTACGCTCTTTAGCTGTTAAATGGAAGTTTTTAACCTTTGGTGACCGTTCTACTAGTTCACTTAATTGATGATAATGAGTAGCAAAAAGTGTTTTACATTTAATGTTCGTAACGATATGTTCAGCAATTGCCCACGCTAAAGAAAGACCATCATACGTACTTGTACCTCGGCCTACCTCATCCAAGATAACTAAAGAGCGATCTGTCGCGTTATGTAAGATATGTGAGGTTTCAAGCATTTCTAACATGAATGTTGACTGACCAAAAGCTAAGCGATCAAAAGCTCCCACTCGAGTAAAAATTTTATCAACAATCCCGAACTCAAAGGACTGAGCAGGAACCCATGAACCTGATTGGGCCATTAATACCATTAAAGCCACTTGACGAATCAAAGTCGATTTACCTGACATATTAGGACCAGTAATTATATGGAGTTCGCTTCCCCCAAGATGGATTGAATTAGGTACGAAACCTGTTTCCTGTTGGAGATACTCCACAACGGCATGACGACCCTCTTGAATCTTGATTGTAGAATCAGCAATGATTTTAGGCTGGCAATATTTGTTTTTGAGAGCTGTGGAAGCAAAACAAGTTAATACGTCTAATTCCGCTAATAAATCTGAAAAAAGTTTGACCTGAGTCAAAGATTCAGAAATTTTATCACGAACTTCACAAAAAAGGTTGTATTCCAAGTCAATTATCTTCTCATCCAAATTTAAAATCTGTTCTTCTATCTCTTTTAATTTTGGGGTAATAAACCGTTCTGCACCCACTAAGGTCTGACGTCGAGTATAATCCGAGGGAATTGAATCCTCTCCTGCATCCCGTAATTGAGCTTTGGTAGCTTCAATGTAATAACCATGAACTGAATTGTACCCAAGCTTGATGTTAAATGGGGTCCGTTCTTGTTCAAAGACTTCTACTTCTCCTAAAATGTTTTTCTGGTTATTTTTCAATTCATAGAGTTTGAATAGCTCTCCATGATATTCGGGTTTAATAATACCTCCTTCTGTTATTTTAGTAGGGGGATCTTCATGAATAGATTGCTCAATTAAACTTCTAATATCTATAAGATCTGTTGAATTAAAAGTAATAATTCTTTGCGAAATATCACTATCTAAAGGATTATTTGAGAGAAATTGTTGAATATCGAGACTTATAGTAATAGAATTCTTAAGAGTGGTGAGATCTCTTCCGTTGGCAGAGTGGTATTTAATTTTCGAAATTAAACGTGGGAAGTCAGATAATGAAGCAATGAGCTGGTTGATTTGGTCACACAGGTCAGGGTTTGAGAAAAAGGCTTGAACGGCATCTAAACGGGCATTAATAGTGTTAATATCGCGTAAAGGTTGTAATAACCATCTCCTTAACAAACGGGCTCCTGTACTAGAATTTATATCAGAATAAACTGATAATAGACTTCCAGTAATCTGACCATCAAACGCATTCCCTATGATTTCTAGATTTCTTTGTGTATTCGAATCCAAAATAAGGGAGGATTCATCATCAAGGAGTTTGAGAGTGGTAAGGTTTGAGGGATAATCTGGTTTTAGCATGGCTAAATGGGAGATAACAGCTCCTGTAGCCCGAATTCCCTCTTCCATAGATTCGCATCCAAAACCTGCTAAGGATTTAACTTGAAAGTGGTTCAAAAGGGTTTCTTTAGCAGTTCCTAGGTTGAAAATTGTTTCATTAACAGGAGAAATCATAGTTTTGGAGGAAAGATTAATAATATTCTCAATCGCTAGTTGTAATTGTCCTTTCTGAGTTATCTCGGGTAAAATTATTTCTTTTGGACTGAATCGAGTGAATTCATCATTAAAACGCTCAATAATGTTATTATTAATTTCAGAAACAATCAATTCACCTGTTGATATGTCAACAAAGGATAAACCGAGACTCTTTGTACGTTCATTAATTACTAAACTTAACATGAAATTATTTATCTTATCTTCCAAAATTGAGGATTCAAAAACTGTACCTGGAGTTACAACACGAGTAACTCCCCGTTTAACAATTCTACCAGACGGAAGTTTCTTGGCATCTTCCAATTGATCAACAATCGCAACTTTGTATCCATTATCAATTAATTTCTTCAAATATGAATCAATAGCCTTGATAGGAATACCAGCTAAAGGTATACGAGTATTTCCAACTCCCATACTTCGAGATGTTAGAGTAATATTGAGGGCTTTCGATATAATCTTAGCGTCATCATTGAAAGTTTCGTAAAAGTCACCTAGCTGAAAAAAAACAATAGTATCTGGATAATCTTTCTTGATATCCTCATATTGTGTCATTGCAGGAGTTTTTCTGCGAGGTTTTGAGCGCATAGGAGTCAATTCACATATCTTTCTAATATACGAAGTTTTAGCCAAATGGAAAATATTTAATCACAATTATTAAATCTTGCGTCTGTTAAGGGGAAAATTACGCCTCTCCATGAAAAAATCCTTAAGAGGAAAAAAGACAAGGAAAAACGAGAAAAGATTTCAGATATAATGAAAAACAACTACTGCGGGGATTTCCCAGTCTGGTCAAAGGAGCTAGGTTCAGGTCCTAGTCGTGTAGACGTTCGTGAGTTCAAATCTCACTCCCCGCATCCTTAATATTCCAATTTGCCGAGGTAGCCAAGCGGTACGGCGCCAGACTCGAGCTATTAGTAAATAACGAGAGATCTGGTGTGCTTTGCACACGTGGGTTCAAGTTAAAGTATCCGTAAGGATACTTGAGGAAAATCCCACCCTCGGCGCTCCCTAGATATGTTGAAAGCGAAACTCAAATTACAGACATTGTTTTCTTACCGTAAGGTAACACACTTAAGGGGCTTACAGAGACGCGTTCTTTTGCATATAAAAAGAAAAATCTTGGGATATTAAAACTAACTGGGAAGAATCTCCCTGCAAAAAGAAATAGGGGAAATTCCTCCTTTTCCAGATTAAAATATGTTTATAAGAGAACTAAGTAATTATTTACTACTACATTGGTGATTTTTTTGGATATCGAAAAAGCGATTTCAGAGATACAGGAGAAGTTTGGGGTAGTTGGACGAGAGCGTACGCTTCGAAAACTCATCCTTGGCAAAATGGCTAGCAAACATATCATAATTGAAGGGCCCGTAGGGGTTGGAAAAACGACATTGGCTCATGCAGTAGCCGCTTACTTTGATCAAGGGTTCATTCGAATTGATGGGGATGAACGATACACCGAAAGTAAACTGGTTGGACACTTCGAACCCCCTCTTGTTGTAGAAAAAGGGTGGATATGGGATGCATTTGTACCAGGGCCGTTAACCTTAGCAATGAAAAATGGATCGATTCTGTTTATTAATGAAGCTAATCGACTAATAGAAGGGACGCAAAACGTACTTTTACCGTCAATGGATGAAGGAATACTCATATTACCAAAATTAGGGGTAATAAAAGCAGTAGAAGGATTTTTAGTGGTTGCTACACAAAATCCAGAGTCATACATTGGAACAACAGTGCTTTCTGAAGCATTAAAGGATCGGTTCGTATGGATCAAACTTGAGAATCAAGGATACGAAGCAGAACTTGATATTGTTAAACAGAAAGCCAATATAGATGATAAAGATATATTAATCGCTGAAACATCAACAAAAATCACTCGTGCAACACGTAATCATCCTGATGTACGAAGAGGATCTTCAATTCGAGGTGCCATAGACTTAGCAAAAATACTAAGTTTGGTACAAAGTTTAACCCTTGAAACAGTGTCAGAATTATCTATTATGACCATTGCCACAAAAATTGAACTCGAAGATGGTGTAGAGAGACCCATCGAAGAAATTATCCATGAAATCGCAGAAGCGATACTCTCTGGGGACGAAGACCGTTTTTTATAAGGAAATCCCGAGTAGCCGCTCGGGAATATAAGAAGAACATTCGTCTCTTCGGTAGGCTAAATATGGAGGATTTAGCAGAGGCAGCAATCGCAGCAGGTGACTCTCTACCCAAACTGGACAAACTAGATATTGCTAGCATAGAACGGTTGACAGAATCCGCGATTGAACACGAAAATTTACCCGCATTGATGTCTTTGGCAAAAATCAATAAGTATGCAGTCTCCAATAGTTTGAATCCGGAGCGATTGGTGTCACTAGGAAGAGTAGCAGGATCAGGAGGCGTATATACCCCCCGATTGTTCTTTGTAATGCGAGGAGTTCTAGATAGGAAGCGAAGAAAAATTTTGAAACGGTTAACACGTACATCTATTCTCAAACTATCTCTGAGAATCGCTTCTGAAGGGTTACGTGGAGATCTTCCCATACGAGGAGAATTTCAACCTGACTCTGACTTCGATCTCGAAGCCACGATGGAGCAAGTTTTAGAAAGATATCCTGCAGGAATTCCAAGACTTAGCAATACAGATATAATCGGTATTGAACGTCATGAACGAAAGAAAAATGGCGTATTAATCCTAGATGCTAGTGGATCCATGATGGGAGAACGAAATATCAATGCTGCTCTCTCAGCTGCGGTCATGGCTTTTTCAATGCGGAAAGATCAGTTTGGTGTCGTTGCATTTAATACCAAAGGGTTTTTGATTAAAGGAATCAAAGATGACCTGAAAATCGAGGATATTATGGATAAAATTCTTGATTTAGAGGCAGTAGGCTATACTAATATCGAAGATGGTCTGAGAGTGGGTGCTATTCAAATTAAAAATTTGAAAACTCGTTATAAATGGGCCATATTACTGACTGATGGAGCATATAATAAGGGAGATGATCCCCGCTACTTATGTCGTCAATTCGAGAAATTACATGTCATCAATTTACCTGGAGGGAAAAAATGGGGAGAAAAGGTTTGTCAAGATCTTGCCCGATTGGGTGGAGGCCGATATGTTGTGGTCCGCAATTATCATGAAGTACCACGAGCATTAATGAAAGTTCTCAGAAGTCCTTGGTAAGGACTTTAAACCATTTTTCTTTAGATAAAAGCTGGTTTAGGCGATCAGGGAAGTTAGTGAGGATTCCATCTACACCCAAAGCAACGACATGTTTCATCTCGGGGATTTCATCAGCAAAAAAATAGAATACTCGAATATCATGATCATGACACTGTTGAATAAACGAGGGATTCAACGCACGTTGTCGAATTTGTGCTGTGTTGACTTCTAAGTGAAGTAATAGATCAAAATACTCCTCATTCGATCGGTCTTTTTGCAATAATCCACATTCAACGGAACTATCAATTGATTGAATACGTTGGATGTTTTCAATGTGTCTGGCCATAATTATAGCTCTTTTTTCTATATGATGTTTATGAATCATTGAAACAACCGATTTCTCAAACCAATCAGAGTGTTTATCATAAAATTTTAATTCAATATTAAATTGAAGGGGTGAAGGAATTAGAACTAACATTTCTGCTAATGTAGGAATTTGTTCCCCCTGAAAACGAGGATCAAACCAACTACCAGCATCTAAACTTCGTAAATATTGAAAAGATGATTCAAAGAGTGGTCCTTGCCCATTAGTGGTTCTTTCTATTCCTTGGCGATCGTGAAAAATCATAAGATGGTGATCACAAGAGGGTTGGACATCAAATTCAATCATATCAGCATATTTAATCCCCTCGTTAACGCAAGAGATGGTATTTTCAGGCGCTAAGCCTGCTCCTCCACGATGGGCAATATTTAGCACCATAATTTTTAACGAGGACCTTATCTAATTTATATTTACTCATATGGTAAGAATTCTTTCTATCGAAAAAGTTAAAAAAATCATTTTCCCTAAAAAATAGGAACTTCCATTATATGAAAATGTATTAGATTACAATAGAGGAGGTCGAATCATTTTGAGGAGAAATAAGAGTTTTAAAACGAGTTATATCGTATTTACAGTATTTGGATTGATTATTACGTTATTATTAAGTTTTACAACGAGTTCGTTGACATCGAGTACACCACTCGAAGAAGTATCTATTGAAGATGCAATAACTAATGAACTGGGATATACTTTTACTGGGCAAGCAGCTTACGACTGGGCTGGAAATTATATCTCTACAATCGGTGATATTAATCAAGATAGTTATGATGATTTCCTTATTAGTGCTATGAAAGGAAATGGTTCAACTGGAGAAGTATATCTTATTTATGGTCGTTCTAATGACCAGTGGAATAACATGAATTTAATGGATGCAGATGCCTCCTTTGTGGGAGAAGAAGTTGGTTCAAGCACAGGTCAGTGGCTTGCGGCAATAGGTGATATCAATCAGGATACGTATCCCGATTTTGCAATTGCTGCTCCACGAAATAATGAATCTGGGAATTGGGCAGGACAAACATACATAATTTTTGGTAGTGATAGTTCTCAATGGACAAAGGATTATTCCCTTTCTCAAGTTAACGCTTCTTATTTAGGAGAAGTTAGTTTTGATTATTCAGGCCATGGCCTTGCAGGATTAGGAGATATCAATGGTGATGGAATAGATGATTTCGCGATTAGTGCTGAAGGAAGTGACGAAAATGCACTCGATGCAGGTCAGGTCTATATAATCTTTGGTAGATCATCAAATACTTGGACAATGGATACCTCTTTAGCTCAAGCGAATGCCTCTTTGGTCGGTAATGAAACAAACCTCCTTTTGGGAGCAGATTTAGCAGGAGTAGGAGATGTCAATAAAGATGGAGTAGATGACTTTATCATGGGAGCATATCGAGTTGTAAATACTAAAAGATATAGATATGCTTACCTTGTTTTTGGAAAAGAACAAGGATGGGGAATGGGATCTTCAATAGAAACAGCTAACGTAACATTTGTCTTAGAGGAGGTACCTGAAGTAACAATGTGGCCTATCTCAGGAGATTTCATTTCTGGAGTTAATGATGTAAATCACGACGGATATGACGATATCTTGATAGGAGGAATACGGAGTGATCAGGGAGGAATAGATGCAGGTAGTGGTTATCTATTTTTGGGAAGAGCAACAGCTAGCTGGCAGAATCAATATTTAAAAGAGAATGCAGACGTTATCTTCACTGGAGAATCAGCAGATGGATGGGCGGGATGGTCTGTGGGAAGTGCTGGTGATGTGAATAAGGATACCTATGATGATCTCTTGATTGGGGCAGTAAATTTATTTAATCCCTCAAGTGAAGGTAAAACCTATCTGATCCTCGGAAAAGAAAGCTGGACGACTAGCTCCTCTTTAAGTAATGCAGATTATATTTACACTCAAAAAAATGTAGGGGATGGTCTTGGATTCCATGTTGCAGGGATCGGGGATGTAAATAACGATGATCAGGATGATATTGCGATAGGGGCAATATTTAATGATCAAAATGGACCTGATGCAGGAATTGTCTATATGTCACTAA
>JAEOTC010000275.1 GCA_016840035.1 Candidatus Hodarchaeota archaeon
TCCTCTTGGACTCAGGATGAAGATTTTGGTTCTTTCGACTTTTATTTATCCGATTTTGAGAGTGATCTTGAAGACTCCGATACAGAATTGGATTGGTATATCACAGGGTTAGACACTTCTTTGGTAACAGTTAGTGGAGAATTCTCTGATAACGATGTTTTATTGTTCAGTTCTGTATCAAACGCTCATGGATCTGATACATTCACCTTATGGCTAGTGGATTCGGGAAGTCTCACAGATTCAGTTTCAATTACAATTACTGTAGATCCGGTAAATGATGATCCCGTAATCCAAAATCCCTTGACGATCCAAGGGAACTCCTCTTGGACTCAGGACGAAGATTTTGGATCTTTCGACTTTTACTTATACGATTTTGAAAGTGACCTTGAAGACACTGGAACAAGCTTAGATTGGTATATTACTGGATTAGACACATCATTAGTAACCGTTAGCGGAGAATATTCAGACACAGACATTCTAACTTTTAGTTCCGTATCCAATGCTCATGGATCTGATACATTCACCTTGTGGCTAGTGGATTCGGGAAGCCTTACAGATTCAGTATCGATCACAATTACGGTTAATTCCATAAATGATGATCCTGTTATCCAAAATCCATCTACGATACAAGGTAACTCCTCATGGACACAGAATGAAGATTTTGGATCCTTCGACTTTTATTTATCCGATTTTGAAAGTGACCTTGAAGACTCCGGAACAAGTTTAGATTGGTATATCACAGGACTAAATACTTCACTAGTTACAGTTAGCGGAGAATATTCAGATAATGATGTATTGACATTTTCTTCAGTTTTAGATGCCACCGGCAGTGACGAATTCACTGTGTGGTTAGTAGATGCAGATGGTGGTACAGATAGTGTTATTATTACCCTATATGTAGGAGAAGAAAACGATGACCCCGTAATTCAAAATCCTTTGACAATTCAATCTAATTCCTCGTGGACACAAAATGAAGATTTTGGATCTTTTGACTTTTACCTATCCGATTATGAGAGTGACCTGGAAAACTCTGGAACAAGCTTAGATTGGTATATCACAGGATTGGATACTTCTCTAGTAACCGTTAGTGGGGAATACTCAGACACAGACATTTTAACTTTCAGTTCCGTTTCCAACGCTTTTGGATCTGATACATTCACCTTATGGCTAGTGGATTCGGGAGGGTTGACCGATTCAGTTGAAATTACAATTACAATAAATCCGGTGAATGATAACCCAAATATTCAAAATCCCTCAACAATTCAATCCGACTCCTCATGGACGCAAGACGAAAATTTTGGATCTTTTGACTTTTACCTATCCGATTTTGAAAGTGATCTTGAAGACTCTGGAACAAGCTTAGATTGGTATATTACTGGATTAAACACTTCTTTGATAACCGTTAGCGGAGAATATTCAGATAATGATGTACTTACGTTCCATTCCGTAGCAAATGCAGCAGGAACAGATGAGTTTACATTGTGGTTAGTAGATAGTGGTGGTCTTACCGATTCCATTCAAATCACAATCCAAATTAATAAAAGTAATGATGAACCTCAACCAACAAATTGGGTTCCTTACGTAGGAGGAGGAGCTGCTGCTGCATTTTTAATTGGTTTCTTTTCATTAGTTATTGTAACTCGAAAGAAACGGCGTCGTAAGCGTATGATAAAAGATGTAGACAAGAAAATAAAAGATAAGGAGATTCAGGAAGAAGAAGAGACATTTGAGGAGATGCTTGAGGAAGAGAAAGAGGAGATCGAGGAAGCGAGCGGGGAAAAAGAAGAGAAACCACAAGAACAAGCAGAAGATAAGGAAGAAGTGGAGAAGGAAGAGGAAGTAAAAGAGGAAGAACCAACCGAGAAAGAAAAAGTGGAAAAGAAAGAAAAGAAGAAAGAACAGGCAGAAAAAGACAAAGAAAAAGATTTTTCATTGAATCCTGATGATCCCATAGAAGAAAACATAGAAAAAATGTTTTTACAGCAAATTATAGGAGAAACTATCCGCTCGAAAAACGATTTATGGAAAATGGTTCAAGAAAAACTCAAGAAGCGAAAAATGTCTACAAAAAGTGAACAGATTCAGGAAATTTTTGAAAAACTCCGTAAACAAAAGAAAATATTTTTTGATTCGAAAACCAAACCAGTCGGTTGGAAAATAAAAAAATAATCATTTATTAACTCTATTTTTATTTTTTGCTCTATTTATGCATCTCCAATCCCATCCCCGGTGATTGTAAACACTGCTTCTCCTTCTGGGAGGTGAGGTGCGTCCTTGATAATCATAATTCTCTGTTCTGCTTTTCCTTTCCTTAAATATACTCGAACGGTGGTAGCATGAGCCATTATATGTCCACCCGTTGCTCTATTTGGATCACCAAAGAATGCATCTGGTTTTGACTGAACTTGATTTGTGACTACAATAGCTAATTCTGGGTAGATATTACCTAATCGAATTAAATCATGAATATGTTGGTTTAATAATTGTTGACGAGTAGCTAACGTTCCTCTACTAATATATTCGCTTCTAAAATGAGAAATCAAGGAATCTACAATAATAAGATTAATACCTTTCTCTGCAATGATGTTAATGGCATCTTTAACCATGAACACTTGATGTTGAGATGTGTGAGCACGAATCATGAATACATTTTGCAATACTTTTTTAGGGTCCATCCCCTTGCCCTCTGCCATTTGGATTAATCTTTCGGGTCTAAATGTTCCTTCAGTATCAATATAAAGAGCCTTTCCATCCAAACCGCCCTCAGAGCGAGGTAATTGTACATTAACGCACAATTGATGACAGATCTGTGTTTTACCGGTTCGATATTCTCCAAATAATTCGGTTATACCCCCTACTTCTACCCCACCACCAATTAGTTCATCTACTTTTTCCGAACCAGTGGTAATTCGTGGTAAATACCTTCTTCTCTCCCAAACTTGATCTGCTGTAACATAAGTGAGTTGAAGGGTTTCACGGGCAGCCTTGATGATATTTGCGGATGTCTTATCTCCTAATCCAGTATCTTCCATTATTGTTTTTTGTGGAGTCATGGAAATATGTTGCAAGGTCGCATATCCTGCATCTTCTAGCTTCTTTAACGTAGCCGCACCCACACCAGGAAGATCCTTTACATTGTAGTTCAGCACATCAACTGCAAATGGACTTGCTTTTCCGAAATCTTCGGTATTTTCAATTCCAGTTCTCTCAGAAAAGTCCTCTACGGTTGATTTTTCTTTTACTTTTTCTTCCTCTTTGATATCTTCAACATTTTTTGGTGTTGTCTTAGTGGATTTCTTGGTAGTCTTCTTAGTTGACTTTTTCGTGGTTTTTTTCTTTGCCATACAATTCCCCATCTCTCAAATGGAAATTAAAGATTATTATTAAGTATCGAATAATCAGAAATTCGAGTAGTTTAATAAGAAATTTCTAGATTTAAGATCTTACACTAGTTAGAGAATTTAAAGACAAAAAGAGTGGATAAAATAATATCCTTAAATAGAAAGTTTTAATCTATTCTTCCGTTAACTCAACTACTTTTACAACCGTGCTACGCATTTTCGTAAAACAGATGTCCATACGAGCGTCTTCTTGGAGTACGCATACCAATATAAAGTCTTCTCCGCATTCCATACAGATAAATTTCCCTTCGGTTCCTTGGATAATGCATACATCCAATTCCCCTTTCTTAAACTCTAATAGTACTCGTTCACAGGTGGATAGGATAATTGCTGACATTGCAGCAATATGCATGGGAGAAACGTCTTCTTCCAGTATCGAATTTACAATCAATCCCTCCCGTGAAACTAACGCAACACTCTGTATACCATCCACTTCATTCATTAGAGTTTTCAATATGAAATTTAACTGTTCTTCGCTCATCGATTGCCACTTTGCTATGTTTAATCAGTACGTGTGTTTTCCTTTTTTGCGTGTTTGGAGGTGTCCCAACATTGATGAATTTATCGGTATGAATGGATCTACGTAAATTATGCCTAAATGATTTTTTGTAGGTGTTCTTTCCAGATTTAAAAAAAAAATTTCATTTAGGGAATTTTTCCAACGCAATTTTCTCTCTTTGTTTTTTTCTTTCTTCTCTGGTTTGTAAAGACTGAATTGCAGTATTACATATGCTTTTACCCTTATTCACGGATGGGTTATTTTCCCAA
>JAEOTC010000078.1 GCA_016840035.1 Candidatus Hodarchaeota archaeon
AGGATCCCCGACCTGAATAATTTCGATTTCGCTTGCTTTAATTTCTGCATGTTGAGAAAGTAATTCAACTCTTTCAGTCGGAAACCATGTAATAATTGTTAACTTCTCTGTTACTATTTTTAGTTTTCCAAGGTCGAATTGCCTTTTCACTCTCCTATCATTTCGACTAATTCTTCCAAATATCATATCTGAGAGTAACGACCACTTAGTAAACCAGCCTCCAAATCTAACAGTTACAGAAGGTGCTTCGATTTTCCCACCAATATCTACACGGTATCTTCTTGGGTATAGGATTATATGGATTGATTCTAAGGCGGTTACTTCAGTTTTGATATCAATATTACCCCCTAACCGTAAAGTAGATGCATTAATAGATTCCGCGGAAGTATTTGTTCCTCTCAACCTAACTTTTTCTCCAGAAATTGTCCCACCAATTTGACAATTCTTCGTAGTAATGATATCCCCCACACAGGTAAGATCTGATCCAACCTTCAGATCACCTCTTGCTTTAAGGCCTCCTTTTGTTATTGTTAATTTACCTTGTACCGTAAAATTCTTCTCGAGAGTCAAAGAAAAAGCACTGAATTGACCATAAGCAATAGATGTTCCAGTAATACGTACATCGTCTTTTATTTCAGTATCTTGGTGAAACTCAGAAGTTGAAAATGTTTTCATAATCAATCACCTGTCTAGAATTACCATAAAAGTCTATCTTAAGAGAGAAAGCTTTTCAAAATCCGACCAAGGAGGATACCAGTCATTGCTTTCCTGTAGCGTTTATTAGAACGAATGTCAGATATCGGTTTACATTCCTCAACAATGAGATTTTCCGCCTCTGTTATTATATCCTCAGTAAAATCGGAAGATATCAATAATTCCTCTGTTCTAGTTGCTCTAACAATTGTCGGTGCAACCGCCCCTAAGGAAATTCGAATATCATTAATTTTAGATTTCTTTTTTGTAAGAAGTGCTTCCACAGCAATCGAGACAACTACAATTGACAACGCGTATCTTTGGCGAAGTGAAATATAATCACCAATGTAACCATCTAGTTTAGGAATGACTAAATTTGTAACTAATCCATTCTCAGGTATTCCTATCTCTCCTGGGCCTGTGATGAATTCATTTATTGGTATTAGATCTGAACCATTAATTGTTTGGATTCGCACCTGTGCATCACGAGCATATAATGTAGCCAGTGTATCTGCGGCTGGAGAAGCACGACATATATTTCCAACAATTGTGCCAAGATTGCGTATTTGGGGAGAACCGATAATAGAAACAGCTTTTTTCAACGTTGGGATATATTTTTCTATAATCGGGCTTTCCAATAATTGAGTATGAGTAACTAGAGGACCAATTTCAATACAATCGTCCATTTCTTGAATAGTGTTCAGATCAGGGATTGTATTAAGATTCAATAAGGGAGGGGCATCTGCCCAAATTCCCAGTTTATTACGTACCATTACAAGGACATCAGTCCCACCAGCAAGAGGATGGATTGAACCTCTGTATTGATCTTTAATGGCGAGTGCTTCAGTTAAACTGGTTGGAGATAATATTTCATTAGAATACATACTACTTTACCTCCTTATTGCGTACCGAGATTAATTCTGCAGCAATCGATATTGCAATTTCTTCAGGTGTCTGACTTCTAATAGGAACTCCAATTGGGGAATGTATAGAGTTTAAAATCTCTCGGGGAATACCCTTGGATTCAACACGGGAAAAAATTTCTTTTACCTTACGCTTGCTACCAATCATTCCTAAATACCTTATATTAGAAAGGTCTGATAACTTGTGAGATAAAAGATGGGAAAGAATTCTCTCATCTATGTCGTGAGAATAAGTCATAATAATAACGTAACTATCTTGTTCAATGAACAAAGAATCTATGACTTTTAGAAAGTCTCCGGTCTGTGTAACTACATTAAATCTAGAGATAATGTTCTCTTTTAGATATTCTTCCCGATCATCAATTACAACAGGAGAAAAACCTAGTTTTAAAAGTAATGGTAGGATTTGCTGAGTGATATGACCTGCACCAAAAATGTATACTTTTGTGGTAGCGCCATACACATCGAAAAACAATTGCATCTCTCCACCACAAAGCATACCTGTCGCATCTTCACCTGACTCTACCAGCTCAAAAGTTTTTAGCAACGGAGTACGTGACTCAATTTGAATTCTTGCTTGTTTCAATGCTAATGCTTCTACCGTCCCTCCTCCAATTGTACCCCACAATAGTTTCCCAGATGAAGATACAAGCATTTTTGCTCCTATACGTTGTGGTGCAGATCCTTTTACTGAAACTACACTCACGAGGGAGATAGGTCGGCCTGATTTCGTTTCTTGTTGGATTATTTCATAGAAATTTCTCATAATCATCACCTAGAGCTGCTTTTGGGCCTCCTTCACGGCTTCATAGATTTTAGTATAGCCTGTACATCGACATAAAACACCGCATAATCCTTCTTCAATTTCGTCTTGATTAGCATTAGGATTCAACTGGAGAAGAGAGGTAGCAGCCATAATCATCCCCGGAGTACATGCTCCACACTGAGCAGCTCCAAATTCCTTAAATTTTTCTTGTATTAACTGCAAAATAGGATCTTCTCCCTCTATTGTTAGAATAACACTATTAAGAGGAACTTGTGCCATGAGAATCATACAAGAAGTTATTATTTTACCATTCAAGATTAGAGAGCAAGCACCACACTCCCCTTGATCACACCCATATTTCGTTCCTTTCAGGCCTAAATCCTCCCTCAAGAAATCCAATAATCGTCTATTTGGAGGAATATCTCTTGAAATAGATTTTCCATTTACAGTGATTTCGATTTTCATGCCTTTTCCTCCTTAATCTTATCTTGAATCGCTGCCCACACCCTCTCAGGAGTAGCAGGAATCGCATTTAACCGTATTCCAATGGCATTAGCAATCGCATTAGTTAAGGCTGGAGCAATTCCCATAAGGGGTTGTTCTCCAATCCCCTTTGCTCCATAAGGACCTTCAGTCCAAGGGTCCTCAACAATAATAGAATGGATATTAGGAGTCTCTTTTGTCGTGGGGATCAAATATGTACCCAAGTTATTGGATAATACTCGTCCTTCAGGTGTAAATATAATTTCCTCGTATCTCCCGTATCCTAATCCTTGTAAGCTTCCCCCCTCAATTTGACCTTCGAGTGTTTGAGGATTAATAGCTTTTCCCACATCATGAGCAGCCCAAATATTTAATACATCAACAGTTCCTATCTGAGAGTCAACTTCTACCTCTACGATATTTGTGCACCATGCATATGCTGAATACGCATCACCTTGCCCCTTTTCATTATCGTAATGAGTTGATGGGGCGATATCCCACCCCGCAACCGCAATTTGTCCTCTTTCTTGGTAAACAAGTTTTATTGCATCAGTGACCGAGAGTAGTGCTGTTAGGTTATTCTGATCCCAAATTTTAAAATCTTTAATCCGCAAATCAGTCGCTTTTACTTTGTATTTTATGGCAACTTTATCATAGATGAGTACACGCAATTTTTCACAAGCATCTTGAAGTGCACGACCGGACATGATGGTTGCACGGCTAGCAACTGTTGGACCCGAATCTGGTACTCGGCTTGTATCAACGGGTGTCATATGTACTCGTTCATATTCGATTCCCAGCTCTTCTGCTACAATTTGAGATAGTACAGTAATCATTCCCTGTCCCATTTCAGTCGTTCCAACTGCAAACCGAACGCTTCCATCAGGTTCTACTTGTATATATGCTCCCGAACGTGACATGATTTTTCCTGCAGCCCCTAAGAAACAACCATAAAATATGGTAGATATCCCTAATCCTTTTCGACGGTAAATTCCTTTCTTTTGATCATTTAATACTTCTTTCATTGTTGGGGTTGGTTTCCGTTTTTTATACCACTCACTTTCTTCCCGCGCTTTAGATAAAGTTTCTTCCAAACCAACGGATTGATCCAATATTTGACCGAAGGTCATTGTATCTCCTACTTTAAGAATGTGCATTTCACGAAAATCACTAGGATCCATATTAATACTTTCTGCGGCACGATCCATTTGTTCTTCTACAGGAAAAAGAACTTGGGGTGCTCCAAAACCCCTAAACGCTCCAAAAGGAACTAAATTTGTGGTCACTGCGTATGCTTGTACATCAACATTCTTACACTTGTAAGGGCCAGCAGCATGCATGGCAGCGCGATAAAGCACAGCTGGTGCTAATGTAGCATACGCTCCTGTGTTCAGAAACACTTCAACTTTAATTGCCTTTAATTCTCCCTTCTTTGTTATGCCAGTTTTATATCGAATGACTGCTGGGTGCCTTTTTGAAGTAGTTTCAATATCTTCTTCTCGTGTAAGGAGATATTTTACTGGTCTTCTCACTAACCATGCACCAAAAGCAGCAAGACTTCCTATTTGGTTAGGAACGTCTTCTTTTCCCCCAAAAGCCCCTCCAGTGGTTGTTTGAATGATATTAACCTTACTCCAATCTAATCCAAGCACTTCAGCAATGCAACGTTGAACATAAAAAGGACATTGCATACTCCCATAAACGGTTATTGAATCGTGTCCTTCTGGGACTGCTATACATCCTTGAGTTTCAATGTATGCATGTTCTTGTGCTGGGGTTCGGTATTCATTTTCGATTATAATATCTGAATCGGAAAACCCTTTTTCGATATCCCCATTCTTTTGCTGCCAGTAGGAGCAGACGTTATTTTCTTCAAAAATGTGAATGGATGGATGATCTTTGGCTTCTACAGGATCAAATACGGCTGGTAGTTCTTTGTATTCAACTGAAACATAATTACTAGCTTCCTCCACAGAAACTAAACTTGGGCCGACTAAAATTACAACTGGTTCTCCCACATGACGAGTAACTTTTTCTGCTAGTAAGGGCCAATCGTCATGGATCACATGTAAGACATTTTTCCCCTTTTCTGGAATATCGTTGGCTGTCCCTGCAGTTACATTAAGGGATTCGAGCTCTTTATAGTCGATTTTAATCTTTAAAATCTTGGCATGGGCAAAAGGACTCCGTATTACTTTCAGATAATGCTCATCCGCGAACGATAAGTCATAGGCATAGGGTGCTTCTCCTGTTACTTTGGTATCAGCATCTTTTCGCTTTAAACGTTTACCAACAGCCATAGTATCCACTTCAAAATTATAGTCCAATCAAGAGAACATGAAAATGCACTTATTAAAACTAATTTCTTACCATATGTATTCTCGAAAATATCCACAATTCCTGTTAAGATGTTATATGAAGCTACTTTACCGTTTATTTCCCACGTAACGAAATTAGACTTATTATCAAACATCACTCGGTTTGTAAAATGATTGGGTGAGAGAATTTTTCTTTTTTTTTCCGCTAAATGGAGTAGGAAGCGATGAAATCATTCCAGATTTAATTTGAGTTTTGTTTCCGAACCGATATCGCTAATAGTCCAGCAAAAAGGAATAACAAGAGAAAAGAAATATAGAATCGATTATCTAATGATGAGAAAGACCCATCTTCTTCTGTGAAACTGAAAGTCGACTTCTGGATCTCCCTTTTCAATAATACAGTTGAGGCAGTTCTCAATAATGATTTGTCCGTATAACAATTGTTAAGTGAAATTTGGGAAACTTCTAGATATCTTTCAATTTGGGAGATAAGTCTTACTTATTAGGAAAAATCTCATATAGTATGATTATGTTTCAAATTCTAGCAGTAGGAAGCATTTTAATGAGTGACTCTACGTATAAAAATAGTACATACCTTCATTCCCGATATTATCGGAATTTCGTTACTTGGATCTTTGGACATCTCCTAAGACACAAATATTTATTCTTCTTTGGATTTCTTCTCTTGTTTTTGGGAACGGCCTTAACTATCATCATTCCCTTAATTCTACAATTTTATTTTGATGAAGCAATTAGCAGTAATTTCGAATTAATCCTCAGCACTAGTTTACTATTCATTTTCCTATATATTTTCAATTTCCTTGCCTCAGCACTAGGTGCATGGGTGAACGCTTGGTTTTCAGAAGAGGTTGTAAAGGATGTTCAAAATGAATTCTTTGAATCTATGCACTCCAAATCGATGTCTTTTCATGACAGGGCACGAACCGGAGAATTATTAGCTATGGCAACTAGCGATTCCCAACAACTTTCATGGATGCTACTTTCAATTCTTATGTTTGGACTTGCATTTGCAACAACCATCGGTAGTTTACTTGCAATGTACTCATTGGACCCGTTCTTATTCTTCGTGTTTCTATTATTTATTCCATTCATTGCCTTGGCTATTGTTTTCTATGGCAAAAATCTTGGCCCGGTATCCATTCGACGTCAAGCGTTATTCGCTCAATGGCAAGCGACCCTTCAAGAAAATCTTGCAGGAATACGTGCCCTGCGTACTTTATCAAATCGTGAGAATGAATTTGAAAAATATGATTCAGACCTTGAAGCAGTAAGAGAAATTCTCATTGAGCGTGGGATTTTGTCCGCAAGATACTATTCCACTCTTATCATCTACTTTGCTATGGGTGTATTGTTTATTCTGGGAAGTTATCTTGTTTATGCTGGTGATATGACTGCAGGGACAGTAATCGCCTTTAACAGTCTAGTTCTCCTACTGCAAACTCCCAATCAGTTTATTCGATTTACGATTTTTCTCGGATCAATGGGTTTTGCAGGTGGAAATCGAGTATATGCTGTAATTGCAGAACAACAATTGTTAGAGGATGGAAACCACTCAGTGAAGAAATTGAGGGGAAAAATACAATTTGAAGATGTATCTTTTCGCTATAATCCCGAGGGACCAGATGTTTTAAAGAATATTAATCTTACTATTGCTCCAGGTCAAACTGTGGCGATTATTGGCCATACCGGTTGTGGAAAAACCACCCTCCAAAAATTAATCCATAGACTTTATGATCCTACAAGTGGTAAGATCTTAATCGATGATGTAAACATTAAAGATTATCCGATTGAAGAATTAAGAAGACAGATTGGAGTAATTGAGCAGGATATCTTTCTTTTCTCTGCAAGTATAAGGGACAACATTCTCTTCGGGAGTAAAAATGGAGATGAGGATTTAACCAAATCCATGATTGAGGTTGCAAAATCCGCTCAAATTCATAGTTTCATTACTAAATTGTCCAAAGGGTATGATACAGTTATTGGTGAACGTGGAATTACATTATCAGGGGGCCAACGACAACGTCTAGCTATTGCTCGTGCTTTTATTATGAATCCACCAATTCTCATCATGGATGACTCTACTTCTGCCATTGATGCTTATACAGAGGCTAAAATTCAAGCTGCCATTGGAAATTTACTTGAATCCCGGACAACAATCATTGTTACACACCGACTATCTGTTCTGAGAAAAGCTGATGTTGTAATATTAATGAGCGGAGGAGAAATTCAGGATATTGGTACACACGCTAAATTGTATACTCGAAACACAGACTATGCAGAGATGTTTAGACAATTTGAAGATTTACCACCAATCCCTGGTGAAGTACTTATATCTGAGGAGGTTCTCTAAATGGCCTGGCATTTGATGGGTGGTTTAAATGCAGCAAAATGGGATAAACAATACACGGAACGGCAGATTATTAGTCGTATCTTACCTTATCTCAAGAATCATAAGAGATATCTAATTTTAGTGATTACTTTTTCTCTTTTAAGTGCATTAGTTTCAATAATCGTACCATTAGGATTAGCAATCGGATTGGACCAGCTTTTCAAAGCGCCAGAGGATAGAAATCTAACTATCATTATTGCAGCTACTGTTGGATATATGCTTCTTCTTACTCTAGAGTGGATACTCACCTATGTGACTACAGTGAATAGCCAAAAGCTACAATCGCATGTTACATATGATCTGAGACGGGATATTTTTTCTAGGGTCAATAATCATGAAATTGCCTTTTTTGACCAAAATAAAACTGGAAAAATTATGTCACGAATTTCAGGGGATACTTTTCAGTTAGGTGGAGTGTTAACTTCAATAATGGATCTAGGATCCGTAATTTTACGTGCCACTCTAATTATTGGTATGATGTTATTACTTCAATGGCAATTAACATTAATCTCGCTCGTAATATTCCCTATTTTATTTGGAACCGTTTATGCATTTCGTTCAATCTTCCGTAAGGCGTCTTTACTTCAAAGACGAGCCGAGGCCACATTAAACTCGTTTGTTGAAGAACAAATCTCTGGGATTCAAATTACAAAATCTTTCGGTCAAGAAAAGGTTATTTTAGATAATTTCAGTAAACTTCAGAAAGATAAAGTTCGTGTTAACATTCGACAAGCGACACTTTTTCGTGTGGTAGGCCCCTTATTCGATGTAATTGCTGCTTTTGGATTATTTATCCTTCTTGTATTGGGTGGAAATTCGATACTTTCTGGCACCTTAACGGCTAGTCTACTCTATCTCTTTATTACATATTTACGTAGGCTGTTTGAACCCCTTATTGCATTATCTACTTTTTATGCGACTTTACAGGGTGGGTTTGCCGCAGGAGAACGAATATTCTCTCTGATGGATGTTCCAATTAGTATGTATTCTCGAGACCAACTTCCTACACCTCCTTTGAAGGGAGAAATTGAATTCCAAAATGTTAAATTTGAATATAAAAAGGATGAACCGATTTTAACCAATTTTAATCTTCATATTCCCGCTGGACAAACTCTTGCCATTGTGGGACAGACAGGTTCGGGTAAAACTACGATTGCGTCTCTTCTTGCGAGATTCTATGAATATACAGGAGGAGAAATCGTACTGGATGGAAAGTGGTGCTTGAAACATCTCGAAGCAGACAGTTTACGGAATCAGATCGGTTTTGTTTTGCAGGAACCATTCCTTTTCTCTGGAACTATTCGTGATAATATTCTACTTGGCTCTCCAAACGCATCTAAAGATCAATTACAATGGGCTTTACACGCAGTAAATGCCGATTCCTTTGTTAAACTTCTTCCTAAGGGATTAGACACTCCAATTCGCGAAAGAGGGAGAGGACTATCCCAAGGACAAAGACAATTGCTTTCATTAGCACGTATTCTGTTGAAAGATCCCAGAATTCTTCTCCTCGACGAAGCTACTGCATCAGTAGATGCCTATACGGAATATATGATTCAAAAAGCGCTAAAAACTGTTTTTTCCAGTCGTACAACAATAGTAATCGCACATCGTCTCAGTACAATATTAAATGCAGATAGGATCTTAGTTCTTGAAGAGGGCAAGATTGTAGAAGAGGGAACACATGCTGAATTAATCAATAAGCATGGTCCTTACCGAAAACTCTACTTTAACTATTATGCTCATCAAGGATCTCTACAAGAGATAAAAGTTACAGAGAAGTCTACCATTACGGCTACTCACTAATCAGTAATTCTATTATTCCAATAGAATTATTTAGTCGACTTATTCCCGAATCTTTGTGTAAAAAACAGAATCATGAGTGGGGGGAGAACTACTAGAGCAAGAAGAGTGAAAATAATTGAAGAATCGGATTCAGTCAAAGTAAAGATAAATCCGCTGATAAAAAGTGTCACATCTATTGTATAGTGGATCATAATTGCAGGTAGAAGACTTTCAGTTTTAAACACTAAATATGCAAGAGCAAACCCTACAGGAAAAGCTGCTATTGAGGTTAGGACCACAGAGGTCAATTCTTGCCCCAAAAGAAAATAATTAAACGTATGAAAAAGTGAAAATAATGCACCATTGTATATCATTGCCTTTCTAGCTGAATATTCAGTTTGTAGAAAAGAAAAAATGAATCCGCGAAACGCAATTTCTTCCCATATTCCCGGAATCAGCGCAAAGATAAAGATAAACCACCCAAGACCATTTTCATATTCAGGAGAGTATAGTAGATAAAAATCGGGTGTAAACACTCCTAGAATAACTGCAAACCCCATCACAATTAAAAAGAATGATAAGCTTAGGAATATCCCAAATATGAAGACTTTCTTGGAAATATAACTGGAATGAAGACGAATGGATTGACCAATCCTATAAATCGAGAACCCATTCCGTAAATAAATATAATAAGGAACAAAAACAATCCACAATAATCCACTTAAAACAAATCTTGTGATGAATTCAAAGAAAATACTACCAAAAGGTGTGAGATTCTGAAAAATCGCCTTATCAAGGTTAAGGTAATCAGGGAGATATATAAGCCCGTAAAGAATGGTCAATATTAGTGTAAAAATAAGGGGATGTTCAGAGTGATATGGTCTTCCACCGACTTCAGGAAGAGTCTTCTGAGAGTTCATTATTCGGTAAGAGAGAAATAAAGGATATTTAAACTATCCTAAATTGGCAAGTTTTTCGAAAATAGTTATTTCAAGCGTCATTTAGACTAATCCATTTAACAAAAATCTTTCACGAGAAGCAAATGCGAGTAAAAATGAGTTTTCTGGTTAATAAACATAATTTTCTTCTTATTATCTCCGCTAAGCACCGAGATACTAAGAAGATTCTTCAATTTAATTTCATAGTCATGTATTAACAAATAGCACCCTTTTGCCATATTAATCTAATATTTAAGAAATTCAATTAAATTAACTTTTACTGTTCCTTTTGCCTTTGTTGGTGTTCTTATTATGTTTAATTCTAGAGAATTCTATAAAAAAGAAAATGAAAAGATTTACTCAACCTATGCAGATTCTATCACCAGAATCAAACAAATAATTGAAGAAATGAGTAAAATTGAAGATGATTTGAAAGAAAACTATTTCTCATTTATGACTCACACAGCGAAATTAATTATTAAACTGTGCAAACTTGAAGCAAATTTAACTGATGAGTATTTCAGGAATACACCCTTAGAAGAGTTACAAAGTACCAATAATTCACTATATGCTGAAATCCTTCCTAGAAATTATGAAAATAGTTATGCCAATCCACAGTATTGTGTTAAAATATTTGGGAACGAGTATGGACAATTAATATCATGGTTTTACACCCTTTACCGAGCTTATATCACTTACGCTTTTTATCATAAACAGTATAAAATGGAAGAATATAACCACCATTTTATAGAGGTTTATGATTATATTAAGAATAATTCCATTGATTATGAGACTCTTAAAGAAAAATTAACTGGTATAATGAAAAAAGACCGATCTAGGGATATATATTACCAGTATAAAGAGCAATATGATGTTGAATTTAAATATTATACGTCAATAATTATGAATGAAGATCTAAGTGATCCTAAATACTTATTCAGATTTGGAACTTACATTGCAGAGAATGAAATCCAAGCAAGCAAATTCATTGCCCAATATCCATCAGATAAATTAGAATTACTAGCTGAACAAATTGTTAAAGCATATTATAATGGATTTTCAAGAGATAATAAAGCACAATTTCTTCAACAAAAATCGTCAATTGGATTTTTACCAACTATAGGATTGGAAAAACTGTATAGAAAGATGATTTCCTTCTTTAACCAATCTGAAAATAGATTAAAGACAAGTTTTCTAGGTTATAGATCGACAAGAGCGAACGAACAATATGATTATGATCATAAATTTGATATGGCTTTAGTTTTAGATGATAAATATAAGGATAGGAGAATAAAAGACTATCAAGAAGGAATCAGCAAAAATGAGGATATTTTAAAAGAATATTCAGGTATTATGTATATTGAAAAGTTTGGGGATCCTCAATTTAGTCCCGAAACCAAAGAAGAAAATTTGAAACTTACCCCAGATCAACAAAAAATCTATCAGAGATTTAATGGGGAAATTATTCAGATAATCAATAAATATATGCCAAGATCTGAGACATCTTTTTGTATAGTAGGTTTTCCCACTCCAAAAATCGGAAACGACTATGAAGCAATCTTTGAGGAAACTATTAAAATTAACATGCTTGATTCCGCAAAATATGAAGGAATTCAAAGTAAAATTATTGATGTACTGGATCAGGCTTCTTATGTTCACGTTAAGGGAAAAGGAGATAACAAAACTGATCTAAAACTGGCCATGCAACCAATAAAAGATTCAGCTAATCAGACCAATTTCATGAATTCAGGTGCCTCAGTCAATATTCCTTGTGGAGAAGTGTTTACAGCTCCTCAATTAGAAGGTACAACTGGGATTTTACACGTCTTTGAAACGTATCAATCGGGATTGAGATATGATAACTTAATACTACATTTTACAGATGGTTACACAACAGAATATAGTTGTACTAATTTTGATTCTGAAGATGAAAATAAAAAGTATATCAAAGATAATCTACTCTTTCCTCACGAGAAATTACCGATCGGAGAATTTGCTATTGGAACTAATACTATTGCATATATGATGGCAAGAAAGTATGATATTATGAAATTATTACCTATTCTAATTCTAGAGAAAACTGGTCCCCATTTTGCTATAGGTGATACATGTTTTTCACGAGAAGAAGATAGAGAGGTATTCAATCCCATCAGCAAGAAAAGTGTATGTTCTAAGGATAATGAAAAATCGATTTTAAGAACAACTGATCCCATGGAAGCCTACACAAATAAACATGAGGATATTGTTCTTCCTTTTGATGATATAGAATTTATCACTGCAATTTCAGAAGACGAAAGAAAAATCGATGTTATTAGAAACGGTAGGTTTGTCATTCCAGGGACTGAAGAATTGAATGACCCAATGGATAAGTAAATCCTCAAGAAAAATTATGAAGTGGATACATCACGTATCCACTATTATGTAGGTCTGTATTCCGAAGAGAAATAAAACAGATGGGTTATCCAGATACGGTAAACCCATCAATAACTATGGTAGGAATTTTAATGTTAAAAGGTGTTAAAGTGGCATCACTGCACAAATGACGAATGTCATTGAGTCCCTTGTAGAAATTCCCTGCGATAGTTACAGGATCAAGAGAACCAGCAATCTCACCATTCTTTATGTATAGAGATTGGGGAGCGACAGCTGAAAAGTCACCACTGATAGGATCAGAATGACCTAAACCCATGACATAATCCTGCATGAAGATACCTTCTGAAATTTCGCTTATAGCTGCATCCACATCAGTGGAGCCTTCTGAAACCATAAACGTTGTCACTCCAATCTGTGGAGTTGATGTAAATCCCTGACCACTACGTGAGGCATTTGCGGTACTTTCTGTACCAAATACACGAGAATAATAGGTATCAAAAAGGAAATTCTTTAACACTCCACTCTCAATCAAAGAAGTTTTTTGAGCTGGAATTCCTTCGGCATCAAACGCTGAGGTGCTTAAACCTTCAGGGAGTTGTCCATCATCATATAAAGAGAATTCTTTGAGTGTTATCTCTTCACCAATTCGATCAGCGAACCGAGATCTTCCTTCCACAACCATTCGTCCGTTCAATGCAGGTGAAAGACTACTCATGACATACGTGGAGCTTATCCGAGGCTCCCAAACCGTTGGTATCGGTTTTGATTGATCTAGTTTCTTGGTTTCTAGGAGGTTTACGGCGTGTTTAGCTGCTTTTTCTGCTAGTCCATCCCATTCCAATGCTTTTGATCGAGTTATATCAAATTCAAAACCGACTTTTCGTTTATCAGAACCAGGTTCTTGAGCAATGCACTGAATCACGATAAATGAAGCGACAGCTGTGCTCGCATTATTGATTCCTCGACTATTTGCTACGGCAAACCCTCCATAGGCAAGGCCTGTATTTCCCACAATAGTAGCAATTCGTTTATCGACCTCTCTGGCTTCTGAAGTGATCTGATTCACCATCTGAATCAGCTCAGCTGATGTGAGGTCAAGAATAGGTTTGTAAAAATCACCATCAACGGAATGACGAGTAATAGGATCAGCGAATCCTTGAAATTTTTCATCAGACGCATTTATTGCTTTCATAGTCGCAACAGCATCGTCCACTGTCGCAAAAAGGCCTTCTTCAGCTAACCCAGATGAAGATGCAAATCCAACACATTTCTTATCAGCAACGCGTACACCAATTCCTCCACCAAATCCATCAAGTGCTTTTGGTAATCCTCCCTCAATACTGATTTCACTTTCATATCCATATTGAAAATATGTTTCTATTTCCATTTCAGGATATTTAGAGACCCCATACTTGATTGCATCATCAGCAAGTCCCTGTAGATAATCTTTTATATTTTCAAATTCAATTTTACCCATAGAATCACATCCTAAGCCTAGTTTTCTCCTCCAACTTGAATTTCTGAAAATAACATATGCGGAGCTCCCATACCTACGGAGAGTCCATTTTGACCGCCTTTACCACAACCTCCGAAGTAGCCAGATAATAGGACAGTCTCCTGACTTAATGCTTCAACCTGTAAAAGGCATTGTAAGATATTTCCTGTCAAAAGGTGATCTCTAAGAGGATATTTTTTCTCCCCGTTCTCAACCCAGTATCCTCGTTGGGCAAAGAATTGGAAGTTTGACATGGCAACAGAACCGCCAGAAGTATCAATAGAATAAATTCCTGTCCCTAATAGCTCTAACATCTCTTCTTCGGTTTTGACATCACCTGGTAAGAAGATTGTATTTTTCATTCGAGGAATTGGGGAAAATCTATACGTTAAAGCTCTTGCATTACCGCTTAAACCTCCTGAATCGGGTAACGCATTCTCAGTTCCTCTGTTGTGTAAATAAGATTTCAGGACACCTGCTTCAACTAGATTAGTATTGGCTGTGGGAACTCCCTGATCATCAAAAGGTAACCAAAGACCCCCTTCGCCTGGATTTACTCCTCTATCAATCACATTTATGATATCATTAGCAATTTGCTGACCAATTTTTCCTGTAAGAGGACTTGATTTTTCAACTACTCCATCTGCTTCGGTGAGATGTCCAAAGGATTCATGAGCAAGTACTGCAGTCAGCTCTGGATCAGTAAGCACACGATGTTTTCCAGCAGGTGGTTTTTTGGCATCACATTTCTCAACTGCCCAATTATAGGCATTGGTTGCAATTTCTTCTGGTGTTCTTCCCTTCTGTTCCCATCTATCAAGACCATAAGCTCCTCCATGACCATCTCCTGCTCGTAATAATTCTCCAGTTTTTGGATCCTTTACTATAACCGTCATCCGAAAATCCGTTACAATTGGTTTATAGCTAATCAAACGATTTTCAGATGTATAGAGCATTTTTATGCCACTCAACTCACCATATCTTCCAATAATGGAGTTTGCCTTTGGAGAGTCAAATGATAACGCAGTACTTGATGCTCTATCGATTAAATCTTTCTTATAAGCCAAGTCGAATTTAATTGGATGTTTATTAATCTTAAACTCTAATGGGGTACGTAAATCAGGTAATTTACCATCTTTTTCAAACGGTAATCTAAGTCTTGCCGTTGGTTCCGAAGCCTTGGCAATTTTCACTGCTCTGAGAACGGTCTCCTTCACATCAGGTTGGGAAAGAGCTGCGGTATAGCTAAATCCTTGTACTCCTTTATAATAAGTAGTAATACCAATTCCACGTCGACGTGAACTCAATACGTCTTTCATTGTATCTTTTTCACGAATAAGCGTTTGCAATTTTAAATCTTCAAATCGAGCTTCAACAAAATCAGCTCCTGCTTTTTCACCCTCATTCACTGCAAATTCTAGTATATCTTCGATCATAAGCACATCCAATAGTTTATAATTGAGAATATTATCTCTAAGTTAAGAATAATGGTCTTCTACTAGCAAAATTATGTAATAAGTATTCAATCAGGTGTTTATTTTTCACAGGATGTTCAGAGGAACAAGAGCATTGATAAGATACTACATTTCTCCTCGCTTTCGTATTGCTAATCCGGCTCAATATCAGTCAAATAAATCTCCAAGAAATTACATCCACCACAGTTTGATCTTGAATTTGTGATTATAATGTTTTCTAAGTCGAAGTTCAAAGAAGCAGAGAACTTCATTCATTCCCAAGCTAGACCAATAGATCAAGCTCTTTATAATTACGAATTTAATGATGGATCATCTCAAAAAGTTCTTGATTTGCTAAAAGATTATCAAAATATGGATGGAGGATTCGGACACGCATTAGAACCCGATTTTCGTCCTTCTAAATCCTCTGTATTGGCAACTACTGTTGCAATGCAATATATAAATGAACTAAAGCTCTCTAAACCAAATGTAATGGTTGAACATGCCATATCTTATCTACTAAAAAAAATAAACAGGTTTCCAGAGACCATTCCCATTCGATACTTCTGGTATCCAACCCCTTTAGTTCCAGACAAAGCGATACAAGCGCCATGGTGGAATATTAAGGAACTTAGCCCTCCAACAATCAATAAATGGCCAAATCCGACTGTAGAAGTCATAGGTTATCTACTACAATATTCAGAACTCATTCCAAATTCGATACTTTTGGAATTAACTGAAGATTTACAGAGGTACCTAAAACTAGTCCCCTCTATCACAGAATCAATTTTCTATAACTTCATGTGTTTTAAACGGTTATTACCTCATGCTCCATTGAAACTTCAGAAGCAGATTTTTAATATGCTAGAAAAGAGTTTTAATAGTCCCGAGCTACTAAACACTGCTAATCTTAAAGAAATTAAGATTCAGAGGTTGGTAACCGAAAAAAATTCTTTTCTCTACCAAAAATATCCTGAAATTATTAAAAACTTGCTCCAAGATGAGATTGATAGATTAGATCCAGATGGTGGATCCCATCCTAACTGGAAATGGGGCGATTCAGAGCTTTGGAAATCAGTTGAAAAAGAATGGACAGGTAAATTAACTTACGAACTGCTAGTCGTCTTGAAGTATTGTGATTTACTCTCTTAACATTTTTAAATCAAGAAGACTGTTTTCTTCGGATAATACTAATCAATTATTGTATATCAACTCATTGGAATAGACAGATTCAAGTAGACTAGGATCTTCGTCCTGTTTGGATTTACGAACATACTGTTCCAAGGTATACGTATTTAAGAAGATTTTTTCCTGTTCACCATAGAATTATTCGACTTTTCAGGTGTTCAAATGGCTCTTAATGGCTCTCTTAAGAAACAAGGACTGTTAGCGATTTTTGCTGGTGGAATCACAGGAATTCTATTGTTTACTACAGTGTTAACCTTATATAATTCATTTAATATCCTACCTTACATTCCTCCCGTTGAAGATACTTTAGGAAGTAAGATAGCTGAGGATATGGAGAGAAAAGAATCGAATATCACATATGTTAGGATCTTCAATAACACCTGGGTCAATGTAAATATTTCTGACCACTATGAACGATTTATTGACGGAATTCTCATAGGATACATCAATGGGACTTTCTCAATGGCATTACTCAACGAACCCAATGCGGATATTGCCCCTATTAACCGTTCAGAGTTAAATGCGGTAATGAGTGTTTTCCGTGCTTCAATCAGTACACTTGATAACGTCAGTAGTACTGTAACAACATTAGATGACATATTTCCACCCTCCTTTCTAATGGATATTGCATACGAGGATGGAACGACCCTGAGTCTTGCTTTTTCTGTGGAAAAAAAGGTAATTAGTTTTATACAGGGCATATGGACCGAAACAGAGTATTTATTCAGGGGTGTCCGAGTTATTAGTTTTTCCTATAACATCTACAACGCGCAATATCTGGATTTTACCAACTCCCAGGATATTTTTAATGGTCTAGAATCCCTTGAAGAGCTAATATTTTCAGTTTTCCCCTTTTAACACTTATCAACGGATAAAATAACGACATAAATGTTCCTGCAAATGATGTGAAACAATGAAATCAGATGAATCAGTCGCTGATGAACTTCTAAAGGGAAAAACCATGAAAATTTACTGGTACTTGCTTTCACACGGCCAAGCAGGCATCAGGGAGATTCAAA
>JAEOTC010000284.1 GCA_016840035.1 Candidatus Hodarchaeota archaeon
GTTTTTCGAATATTTCTAAATTCTTTAACATTGGTACGTTTAACCATCCCTCGTTTGGATACAAACACCAAGAAATCATCTTGGGTGAAGTCTGCAACTGGAACCATATGGACAATTTGTTCTTCAGGTTTCAAACCCACAAAATTCACAAGTGCTTTTCCACGAGAGGTTCGGCTCATTAAAGGAATTTCATGTGCATACTTTGAATATACTCGGCCTTTCCGTGTAAATAACAACACTTTATCATGCGAGGAAACAACGTAAACATCCTTAATTATGTCTTCATCACGCTTATTGATGCCTTTTTTACCCTTACCACCACGATTTTGTGCCTGATAAGTTTTCAAAGTCATCCGTTTAATGTATTGATTTCGAGTAAGCATGATAACACAGGTTTCTTCAGGGATTACACTAAGCTTATCTTCTTCAGAGTGATCAACATCTTCCTCGACATCTAAAATTTCAGTTTTACGGTCGTCCCCATATTTCTTATCAATTTCAGTTAATTCGTCCTTGATGATTTGCATCCGTAGTTTTTTATCACCTAGAATTTCTTTAAAGCGTATTATATCAGCGTTGATGGTAATTTTTTCATCTTGGAGTTTCTGCGTTTGAAGACTGGTCAACCTACGTAATGGCATCTCAAGTATCGCGTTGGTTTGCTCTTCTGAAAGAGAATACTTCTTCATCAATTTCGTACGGGCATCTGCTGTATCTGTTGCAGTTTTTATGATTTGAACCACATCGTCGATATTTGCAATGGCAATTAGCAACCCATCAACAATATGCAAGCGTTTTTTCGCATGTTTTAAATCATATTGGGTGCGTCGGATGATAACTTGCTCGCGATTATCAATGTGAGCTTTAATTAATGCTAATATATTTAGAACTGCAGGTTGCAAACCATTGTTATCAACTAAAACTCGATTTAGAACACTAAAGGACGACTGCAAACGAGTCATCATGAATAATTGATGCTTAATTGCGTTGGGATCTGCATCTTTTCGGAGATCTAATACAATTCGAATTCCTTCTCGATTGGATTCATCCCGTAAATCTGAAACACTACGTATTTTTTTATTATTGATTAAGTTTGCAATGTTTTCTACTAGCTTTTGTTTATTGACTTGGTAAGGGATTTCGGTAATGATTATTTGTCTATCGTCCAATTCAACCCTACCACGTACGCGAATCTTACCCCGACCAGTTGAAATGATGCTCCGAATTCCTTTCCGACCCATAATTATTCCTTGTGTAGGAAAATCAGGTCCTTTGATGTACTGCGATAATTCTTCAGGGTATATGTGAGGATTATCAATAACGGCAGTAATACCGTGAACTACCTCTCGTAAATTAAAGGGAAGCATATTCGTACTCATTCCTACAGCGATTCCACTAGCTCCATTAATCAATAGGTTCGGAATTTTTGAAGGCATGTAGACAGGTTCTTTTAAAGATTCATCAAAATTCGGTACGAATTCCACTGTATCTTTATCGATATCTGCAATGAGTTCACTCGAAATAACATCCATCCGAGCTTCTGTGTTATGATTTATAAAACCATTCGCAGTAAATGAATGACAATCCGAATCTACCCGAACTGAGTAAACATGTTCCTTTGGGAGGTGATTAATTGATGAGATTTCTTGGAACAAGTAGTTATTCTCAAGTATTTGCTCAAGAAATATTGCATCACTCTCTTCAATTAAAGATTTGATGTAACCTATTTTCTCTCGAAGTGAGTTATATCTATTAATATTCTGTTTTTGGAAGAATTCATTAAATCGATAATTGTACTTAGTTCTAAAAAATTCAGTGATATAAGGAATGAAATCAGTCTTGCTAAGCCTGCTAGCATTGATTTCCTTAACTATTTCAAGCCTTTCATTTTTTCTGGACGAAAAAAATCCTATTTCATCAGCAAATATCCGCTTTGAATCCATTCCTAGAATTACGAGCCTGTATACATCATTTCTTGGATCTGGAACAAGATGGCTTGTTATGATACCGAAGCTAAGGAAAACACTCTTTAATTGGTTAAGTAATTTTATACTTTTTGAAGTGTAGGTTAGATTAGATGCCTTTCCCCCATGTCTTGAATCTGTTGTTATCTGAATTGATCCATCTCCTTCAAATAAACCTCTTAAAAAAGAAGCAACAACGGGTTTACTTGACCGCAACACTGAGAATGGTATCTCTTTTTTATCAGATTTAACTGGAGTTAACCCAATACTATATAGAAAATCAATGACGTCCCTTAAATGTAATGAAAATTCTTTACATCCATTGTATTCCTCCCTTTCGTAGAGCGAAAGACCCAGAAATGCATTAAGTAGCCCATTCTTTACTTTTTCATAATATTTATGATCTTTATTGTTAAAGGAGAGACGTTGTTGAACTGTATCTGAGACACTGCCTTCTGCTACAAGTGCGCCAAGAGAAAAAGCCAAATCTTCAGTAATTTCTTCTGGAAATTCTACTTTATGTCTTTTTTCAGATATTTCTGGTATATGTGGAATCGTACAATAGTTATCTTTTGGGAACAATCCTTTCCGGTTAAGAACAACGATATCATCCTTGGAGAGGTCTCCTAGTGTTTTCCAGACTGTAGTTGGTTTACCATCAATATTTGGACTCCAACAAAGGATAGGATGATTTAGTGACCCTTTAATGGAGTAACCGAGATTGGTTACAACTTGAATAACACCATGAGCTCCAGAATCAAAGAATTTTGTTGCTTTGTTAGTATTTCCTCTGTGAGATAAAATCTCGATATCGATATCACCCTCGTAGCCATTTGGATCTGCTGATTGAGATGATTTACTCTTGATATTTTCTGATAGTTCTTTGATTGGAACTATTCCATTTCCAGTAAGGATAAGTGAATCTCCCGTGACACAGTACCTCATTGCTGCAGGTGGGTCTCCATCAATAGAGCCGAAGTTCCCCTGACCTTCTACTAAAGGATACCGCAATGAAAAGTCCTGAGCCATACGCACTAAAGAGTCATATACCGAAGTATCTCCGTGTGGATGGTATTTGCCTAATACATCACCCACAATACGAGCACACTTTTTGAATGGTTGAGTATGATGGAAGCGATTCACGTGCATCGAATAGATGATTCTTCTTTGCACGGGTTTTAATCCATCCCGAACATCGGGGATAGCTCTACCAATAATTACTGAATAAGCATAATCGAGATAAGATTGGGTCATCTGAGAATTAATCGATTCAGATTTCACCTTTTTCACTTTGGATTTATCATCGTCTGTGGTTTGAGTCATGGATCATCCAATCTCCTATTAAATGTCCAAATTCTGGACGTTTTTATAGTGCTCCATTATGAATTTCTTTCGGGGAAGTACCTCCTCCCCCATAAGTGTATTGAATAACTGATGAGTTTCGGTAAAATCATTATATCCTATTTGAATGAGTTTTCTTTCAGCGGGGTCCATGGTTGTCTCCCACAATTCTTCCGGATTCATTTCCCCTAACCCTTTAAACCGTTGTATCTTGATTGTTTCGGTGTCTTGTAATTTGTATTTTTCCTTCAACTCATCAAGATAGGGAGTTAATCCCTTTTCCTCATAGATATATTTCTTAGTTTTCTTGTAAGAAACAAGATATAATGGAGGAACAGCGACATAGATATACCCATTTTCGACAAGCGGGCGTAGATATCGGAAGAAAAATGTTAGAAGTAGAGTCTTGATGTGTGCACCATCAATATCAGCGTCACACATAATGATGATTTTATGATAACGAAGTTTGTCTA
>JAEOTC010000079.1 GCA_016840035.1 Candidatus Hodarchaeota archaeon
TTAACTTCGACATTATTTTGAGGGATGGATCCTAAGAACAATCCCTCTTCCTTCAATCCTAGTAACCGTGAAATAATAGAAGAAGATGCAAGAGAAGCTTTTGCTCCAGGAGAAACAGGGAATTTCAACCGTTTTATATCATTTTTATTTGGATTATATTCCCCAAGTGGCTTGAGCTCGACTAAAATGACTTCCCATTCATTTATTGGAAATATTGACTCGAAATCTCTTGCAGTATCATCTTGGATGCTTGCTTGATGGGCTTCAAAATAAGCATTGTGCTTCTTGATACTGGTAATTATACCTATAACAGTTCTTTTATGATTTTCAAATATACTGATAAATTGACCTCGTTCGACCCAACTATCAGTATTATTGTTAAGGATGAGGTCAATTTTTTCTAGATTAGGGGTTGTAGATGTTGCTATTACACGTCCAATTGATGAAAATTAGTTCACTTCCAATTTATTTAGAATTTCCAAGGAGATCGTTCTCTTCGTCTGACATTGAACTCTGGGTAATTATTGAAAGACCTTAGGAGTCGAATGTAATCGAGAATTTCCGTTTCCTTTATTTTAACTCTAGCATCTGCCTCTACTATGGGAGCAGGAATTCCATAATCTTGATAATATTGCGAGATCGGTAAAAGAGTTTCAGAAATCAGATCGAAAGATTCTAGTATCTTTTTTTGACTATTATGGATAGGAAGAAACCCCTCTATCCGTAAAGGAATATCAAATCTGGCTGTTTTTAAGTAAAATCGGAATGTATGGTATTCTTGATTGATTTTTTCAGAAAGAGTATCTTGATTGATAAGGGAGAAAGATCTAGAATTAAGTTTGAGCATATGAAAAAATAAATCCATATCCCTTACTCGATTGATAATATTCCTATAATCGATAGTTAAGAGATCTGGGATGTTGGATGTTATGAAAGGTAGAATTTTACCAAGAAAAGAAGTAAAAATATTCACTCTACTATCTTTAACAATCCATATTAGTTGTGTGTTACTCTTCTCGGCAATTGAGAGTAAGTCCGATAGGTGATCTAAGTATTGGAGATAAAATTTTGAAAGGAGCTCATTACTGGTTCCAGGATTTCTCAAGAATGGAGATCCATCCATTAAAAGTAAATCTATCGATTTATGGGTGTTCTGTATGGCTTTAGCTGCCGTGCTAAGCTCAGAAATTGACCGTAGTAAGCTTCCATACTTTTCTGAGTCTCTTGCTGATAGATTCAGATTGTTAAGTTGAATTTCTAGATCTGGGGTTTTTGAGGGAAAATATGTCGTTCTAATTATTTTCTTATTTGTGAATGTTGAATAGACTGCAATTGCCCTGAAAAGATGTAAATCATATCCAATGAGATGTTTTGTAACATATCCACCATCAACTCCACCAATAGTCAATCCTGATATATTTAAAGGTTGAATTTCTTTGTATAACTGGCTGTCAACACAAAGCTTCCGAAGATGGGAAGGTAATATCGAGAGATCAGGATTTTCTGCAGTTAGAATATTGCAAAAATCAATCTTCTGACTATTAAATTCAGCTAAATTTGAAAGTAAGTTACTTATCTCGATCAGCTTGATTTTATTGACAGAAATTGTTTTTCTACTCTCCTAATCATTTTAAATGAAGATTCATTTGCAAATTTGTTTAATAGTAAATGAAATTTCGTCGTAGTATGAAAAATCTCCTAATGATAGATTAGATAGTGCTTAACCGTTAACTAGCTTTTCTTCAGAGCCGCTTAAGGAGTATATCATCTTAATATATTATCACTTAAATCCTCTCTTCAGAGACCCCACTTTCAAAGGATAAAATCTTCATAGAGGGTCTATAAGTTCACAATAAAGTGAGTTCATTGTTTAATATGAAGAGATAGAGTGTTTAGGCATAAAGATTTTGTTATCATTGATTTTCAGTTTTTACGCGTCAACGGAAGTTTAAAGAGGAAAATGAGGGAAATTTTATTCCCTAAGGGTGTATTAAGTGACTCTCATTCTCGTTTTTGGTGAATTCTCACTTTTTCGAAGTGTCATAAAACCAATATCATTCACAGTAATTTTCCTAATCATCATCCTAGGAATATAGCTATGGTATTTGAAAGTATAATGTATCATAATTTAATATTTACCTGGGTAAGTACTTGTAATTCGTGAATTATGTTTACTCCTTTGGTAATATAGTCACATATTATAGTATAAGGGTTAAAATTACGTATAATGAGATATATTATATTTTGGGTGCGAATCTAAATAGTTCTATTTTCCCTGTATAATTTAAATAGACTGATAATAGTCGCTTCCTCTGCGTTCTGGTTGCACATCAACAACGGTATACCAGACGACTGTAAGCTATCAGGATGATAAATGTCATTCCTGTTAAGTGAGAATTTAGAACTTAATATTACGCTTACAAAGATAAATCCCATGTCTAAAAATTGGATGGAATAACATTGACTAGTTATAACCAAGAAAAACAAGAAGCAAGCCTTCCTCGTCTACAAAGAATCCGAAAGAACCTTAAGAAAAAGCGTCCATCTTTCGTACGGGTTGAATCTTGGAGGTACAAGCGAGTACCAAAACGATGGAGACGAGCTCGTGGGATTGATTCTAAAACACGGGAGAAGAGAGGTGGCTGGCCAATTTCACCGAAAATTGGATTTCGTAGCCCAAAAGCTGTCCGTTACCAATTATCATCTGGTAAAGAAGAAGTCCTCGTATCTTCCTCTGTTGATTTATCCTTAATTGACCCTGAACTGCAAGTCGGACGAATTGCTTCAACAATCGGACGGAAAAAGAAAGAAAAAATCCTTATGGAAGCAGAATTGTTAAATATACACATCCTGAATCCAATTTCTGCAAAAATTGATCTTGGCGATCTCGATGCTGAATTAGAACTCGATGAAGATCTATTGGACGATATTGCTATAGACGATCTTGATATTTCTTCCGATGAAGACCAAGGTGAAGAATAATGAATTATACTCCCCAAAAGAAAATTGCCGCAAAAATATTGGGTGTTGGGGTAAATCGCGTATGGATTGATCCCGATGTTGAAGAAGATCTATCCCTTGCGTTAACCCGTGAAGATGTCCGAAAATTAATTGCTGATCATATTATCCGTAAAAAACCCGTAACTGGGGTTTCTCGCGGTCGTGCGAGAATGATTACAGTTCAAAAAAAACGAGGACAGCGAAGAGGACACGGAAGTCGTAAAGGGAAAAAAGGAGCTCGTCAACCGGGAAAAGAGCTTTGGATTGCTAAAATTAGAAGTCAAAGACGATATCTACGCGGCTTACGAAATAATAAATTGATATCCCCGGCAGATTATAGATTACTATATGCTAAAGCCAAAGGAAACTCATATCGAAGTGTCGCACATCTTCGTACTACTGTTTATGAGTCAGGTATAGTTAAAAAATCTAAAGGTAAAAGGAGATAAACCAATGGCAAGAAACGCTCGATATCGTGTACCCTTCAGACGTAGAAGAGAAGGAAAAACAAATTACCATCTACGGAGACGGTTGGTAAAAGGAAAAAAAGTTCGTGCGGCAGTTAGATTATCAAACAATCATTGTCTTGTTCAATTTGTCGAACCAAAGATCGAAGGCGATATTACTCTATCCTCAGCTCATTCAAGAGAACTAAAAAAGTATCAATGGTCAGCAGGAACTTCAAATTTACCGAGTGCTTATTTAACAGGGTTATTAGCAGGAAAAAAGGCCCAAAAAGCCAAAGTATCCTCCGTAATTTTTGATATCGGTTTAAATCCTCCAATATATGGATCCCGAGTATTTGCGGTACTCAAAGGACTTGTTGACTCAGGTTTAGAAATTCCTCACTCGGACAAAGTATTTCCATCAGAAGACCGTATAAGTGGGGAACATATCGTAAATTACGCAAAATTGCTTAAAGATGAAGATAAAGAGAAATTTGATAAGCAATTCTCAAAATATAAGAAAGATAAAGTTAATCCAGTAAATATGGCAAAAATATTTACTCAATCAAAAGAAGAAATTCAACGAATTAAATAATATCCTAAAGATTTATAGAGAAGTGTAGAGAAGTGAGTAGAAGTCAAAGACGAGGTCGAAGAGGCCGCCGCGATCAAGAGAGGTCCGCCCCCGATCTAGAGGCATGGATACCAAGAACTGAAGTTGGGCGATTGGTAAAAGAAGGGACAATAACCTCGATTTATGACATCTTTCGCGATTCTTTGAAAATAGAGGATGTCCGAATTGTTGATTTTCTTGTACCAAATTTGACTGAAACAGTTCTCGATGTGGGAAGAGTTCAGCGACAAACCGATGCAGGACGCAAAACATTATTTATCGCAACGGCCGGTGTCGGAAATAAAAATGGAATAGTTGGTGTAGCTCAAGCTAAGGCAGCTGGAGTCGGAACAGCTATTAGAAACGCTATTATTTTGGCCAAATTAAATATTGTTCCCGTGAAAAGAGGATGTGGAAGCTGGGAATGCACATGTCGAAATCCACATTCAATACCTTTCCAAGTGGAAGGGAAAGTGGGAAGTGTGAGAGTGATACTTAAACCAGCACCTAAAGGTTTAGGTTTAGTTATTGGAGATGTCGCTAAAAGTGTCTTAGAACTGGCAGGAGTTTCTGATATTTGGAGTAAAACCTTTGGAGATACACGAACTACACAGAATTTCTGCAAAGCCATCTTTGAAGCATTACGCTCAACTTATGAGATCTCTCATATCTCCGAATGGGGTGAATAAAATGACGATGAAGAATTCTGAA
>JAEOTC010000022.1 GCA_016840035.1 Candidatus Hodarchaeota archaeon
AAGATAACTCAAGGGCTGTGTTGGAGTGAAGGTGTAACGTGTCACCTCTTTCTCTGCATGAACTCTTTGTAATTTGGCATCATTGACCAGAAGATCAATCGCTTGCATGTAGTCCATTTTCTTAGTGTGTAGCCCAACATCGATAATTACACGGCAGGCTCGCCATAACTGATCTTTCAATTGTAAAAGCCTTGAACGAGGATCAGAGTAAAAACCGGCTTCATACATCATCTCTTCACAATACAATGCCCAGCCTTCAATAAAAACAGTTGTTGAAAAAAGACGGCGGAGTCTGTTCTTTAATCCATTGGCATGAACCAGTTGTAAGTGGTGACCTGGGTATCCTTCATGAAGTGCAGTAACAGGAATACCATAAGTTGGATGACCCCTTAGAATCTCTTCTTGTTTTTCCATTGGCAAAACTTCATCGACTGGCGTAACAAAGAAATAGCCTTTCTGTTGTTTCTCAAAAGGCGCAGGACTCATATAGGCTGCATAAGGTATTATTGGACGACTAAAAAGCGGTGTGGGAATAATTTCCAATTCACCTGGCAGGATAGTCACCAAATCTTTTTCACAGACAAATCTCTTTGCCCTCTCCATCTCTCTTGTATAAGTTGCAAACAGTTCTGATGCTTGCGGATGTTCTTTTTTGATAGTTTCCACGATTTCAAACCAGGATTTATTTGGATCAATCTTTCTTGCAACTGTCTTTAGTGCATCCTCTGTTGATTTCTTAATTTCCCTTCCAATCTCCAGAATCTCATCAGCATCAAAGAGTAGCATATGGTCGTTCATGAGTTTAAAATTGAAAAGATCAGGCCCGATTGCAAACTCACCCCTTGATTTCGGCAGATATTCATTTCTCAAAAATGTGCAGTAATCATCCATAGCGATTAATGCCTTACGACTCGCCTGTTCCAGCTCAGGCTTCAATCTGGGTGCAATTGTAATCAATTGCGGTATAAGCGTTTGCAAAAAACCTTTTCCACTTTCAGTCATTTCAATTGCAAGTTTAGTGAATATCCCAGGGGAATCTTTCAGGTTATGCTTTCCGTCTTCAAGGACGCGTGGCATTTGATTCATCCGGGATATTATAGCCTCTGCGCGGACTTCGATTGGTGCAAACTCACGAATAAAAAGAACGAAAAGGGCTTCAACGCAGATTTCAGGATAATAGGCTGCATATTTTTCCCAATGACGTATTTCTTCAAAAGATTTAATGTTTGATTGCAGAAAGTTTCTCAATAATTGGCAGTCAATATGCTCTTCATCGGTCAAGTCTTTTTTGTCTAATTTCTCAATTCTCCTCAGGTATTCTTTCCGCTTGTTATTACATTCTTCAAGAAAGGCACGGTCAGCCTGATCCATTTCGTGGTCATATTTGTGAATACCGACAAAGGTTGCAGTAACCGGCGATGTTCTCCACATAAATTCAAGAAATTCATCTGCGAATTGTTGGAAATTTGTCATAGTAGAGTCTCCTAAATAAATTTAATTGACCATATCTTATTATGCTTGAATCTTGCAAGTTATTCTATATACACTTTAATCGAATAACCCTTTAGCATACATTTCCAAATCTCCTATATTAAAACCAGAAGAGTTAAGAATAGTGAAAGATAAAATGACAGTAAATATTGACAATGTTCACATCTATATCGTTCTTAATGAGATAAGTAAAAGAGGTGGAATATGGTTTAACCCAAATCCTGTATTTGAAATCTATTACGACTTGAAATCAGCTCCACAGGCGGCGTTGCTCAGAACGATTTTGACATCAAAATATTCCAATATTCCTTCAGCCAAAATAGTCTTATCGCCTTGTCTATGAAGCTTCTTCTGCGTCTCATGACGATTTCAAATACAGGATCTGGGTTTAAAGGAGACAAGGATCTTTTGATGAGGAACGTTTCTGTCAGGTTTAAGAATTTGACAATGGTTGAGGGAATTAAGAAAATAATCAATCCACTAAGCTATATTATGATTATCAATTCAGAAAATACGTTAGAAGGGCTTTATATTTTAGAATCAGTTCAAGATCCTGATTTAAAAAATTCTGTAATTCATTCCATCTAAAAATGATACCAGTCCTCCCATAAATTTTGAAATTTTTTCTAACAATACATGGTGAGGTGTACATTTAAAAAGGTTGTAGACAATTCTCATGTAGCGGTTTCTTCACTCCCTAAGGCTGTTCTCGATTCTTTTTCTAAAAATTCAAGGAATTCTTTTAATAAAAAATCATAGCATTGTTTATTATTATATGCTAAAAACTTTCCAATTAATACTCCAAAATTTCTAATCGCAGAACCACGGTTTTCATATTCCAACAATTTATCTTCAACTGGTTTAATAATTTCCAAGATCATATCATTTTCAGAAAGGTTTTTTCCTTTCATAATTTCAAGAATTAGGGAATGTAAATTGTTAGTCGAACAAGGAAAAAAATTATCCATAGTCGTCCCCTTTTTCTTATTCCATCAAATTTGGATCTTGTCTCATATAGAAAGTTATCAAGTTTATGCTCTAATTCTCAACACATATATAAGCCTTTTTAACCAATAAAACTCCAAAACTCATTATATTTGGATATAGATGTGATATTCTGATTTTTATCCCTTTTTGAATTTATTGTCAATAGGATAAAATAAGACAATCATATTATAAACTTATTTTTTTCAAAGATATCATAGAAGTCAGAAAGTTGTTTCGATCCTCTAAATCTATTTCCTATCCCTGACAAACATCACAATACAACCAGTCATACCAATAAGAAATAATATTGGAAATACAATAATCGCTAAAAAGAAGAAGACAGGTTCATCTTTCATCCCAATTCTATCCCAAAAATTGTTACCAAAAAAGTGAATAAACAAACCATAGATGAGATTATGTAAAATCGCACTGATTGGGATTCCTGTAGCAGAAATCCCTGTTAAAATAAAATATTTTTTCAGTTTACCTTTTACGTTCATTTTCAGAGTGACAAAAATCAATGCTACCCCTAATAAAGAAAAGAAAATTGTCAAGATAGCAATAAATGGGAAGAAGGCACGCTTAATGGATACAGGGATTGGGAATATAATATAACTCGCCAGGAGTATAAAAAGCCCAACTAAAGCATAGAATATTCGTTTTGGTATGAAGATAGGTTTGTCGGTCATGATTTAGTTCATTTCAATTTTTATATTATCCATGGTTCTAAGTATGAATGGGGGATATTTTCTAATAGTGTCTTCAGTTCTTTTTCTTCACGGATTTGTTTCTGATAAGTTTCATTATCAAGATAACGGCAGTTTTTGTCGCATGAAATATTTTTCAAACGATTAGTGGCACAGCAAAAAAGACAGATTAACTTGTCCAGAGAACGACAATATCTCTTCGCAGCTTTTTGACTACAATACCCACACTTTAGTTTAGACATATTTAACCTATTCCTGATTATTTTCTACTTCTTGAGCAAATTTAAAACGATAATAATACTATGAATAGAGATTGTAAAGAATTATCTGATATTCACAAACCTATACAAATACCAGACCTTGAGATCTAAAAGATCAAGATCCAGAGATTTCCCCTTTCTTAAATAAGCAAATCCCTTTCACTTCTGAGCAATCAATCTGATCCCCTCAGTCTATCATCATGAAAGAAAGGAGTTTATTAATGAGGTTCAGTCCCAGTCTGGTGGGCCTATTACTCAAGACCTCATTTTCATGGCGTATAAAATTTTAAGAGAAGTGATTGTAGATATTAAACCACCCGAAGCAATACTTAATTTTAATCTCGTAACAGGAGAAATAGAGATTTTTTCTATTGATAATAAGGATCTCGAAACAACACTTACCGAATCAGCTCAATCTGGGGGGCCCGGCAATATAATAAACAAGACATTTACTACTACGGATGAATCAGGGAATACATTATCTTTGAATGTAGAATTCGATCACGGATCAGATACGAACAACTGGGTCCAGGCAAAAGTAAAGGAAATCCAGTACAACGATGAAGAAGCTATCACACCGGTTAACAATTTATACAAAACAGAGTACGAGTTTGATGATATTACCGGCCAGTTAAAGCTATTGCACATGATAATAGATGTTCAGGATTACTTTAATGTTGATATCACCTATGATGAGCAAACCAATCAAACTAATGTTAATGTTACTGTGGTTTCCCAGGATAAGGATTACAGTTATACCTTTGAGGGTTTATATCTTATACAGCTTTTAACCAGTAATGGCGATTTTGGACTATCCGGTGCCCGAACGGCTGCTTATGCTACTACTGATAATCCCTTAAAAGGAGATATGTTAATAGACTGGAACTCAGTCATTAATTATCAGCCTCCTTTACATCATTCTTATGTGCC
>JAEOTC010000023.1 GCA_016840035.1 Candidatus Hodarchaeota archaeon
TAGTAAGTTTACTAGATCAAAATCGTCATTTTTTATGTTTAGGAGTGATATCTAAAATAGATTATAAAAATAAGAAATTGAAGTTGTTTACACCATATAGGGAGAAAATAAGTATTGTTCAATTTGGCCAAATAAAAAATAGTAGAGATGGGAAAGAATTAGGAAGATCAAAGTTATTCTCAGGTTAACAATTTGTATTCTTTGTTTGTTGTATAATAAAATGTAACTTCTAATCGAGAATTTCAAAAGAAGAATAGTAAGATCCCCATTTCACCTTAAAAAACATGTGATATGAGAAATTTCTAAAAAGGCGTTATCTGGGGATTAGAGATGTATTCTAAAATGTTAGTGAATTCAGGATAATGTATTCATAACCATAAAAATTGAGTAATCTTAGTGTGGATTATTAGAAGAAAAACTGCTTAAATGTAGATGAATGCATCAATAAAATAGTCAAATAAGATTTAAATAGTTATTGAGAACCGTGCGTAGTAGTGAAGTGAATTATGAAATTTGACAATATCAACGCTGTTATTTTCGATTTAGAAGGAACCCTTCTTACTTCAAAAATAAATTTTCTTAATATGCAGACGAAGATGATAAAAATTCTCACTTTGTATGGATTTACAAAAGATTCGTTTCCATGGTTATTAATCACTAATTCTAGTAAGTTCAAAGAGGCGTTAAAGGAGAAGGGGATAAGCGAAAAAAATATCTCAAAGATAAATAAAGATATTGCAAATGCTATCGAGGAAGTGGAGATGGAAAATATTGATGAAACTATTGAGATCGAGGGAGCAAAAGAGACTTTACAAAAACTAAAAACTAAAAATATAAAGATTGGAATCGTAACACGAAATTGTAGAAAATCTACTATTGAAGCATTAAAGATTACGGATATGTTGAAATTTATCGACATCATAGTGGCGAGAGATGACTGTGAAAATCCAAAACCGGACACTGAGCACTTATTAAAAGCTCTCAGCGGATTAAATATCAAATCTAACGAAGCAATAATGGTGGGCGACTCATGGCTTGATGCACTTTGTGCGATAAATGCGAAGGTGAAATTTATTGGAGTCTTAACGGGATATTCCTCTCAAGAAAAATTCACTGAGATGGGAGTTGATATCCAACCCAGTGTTAAAAATTTGAATCTATTAGGTTCATAAACCATCTTATTTCACAATAATCTTCTTTTTTCTTTAGAAAGAAGAGATTATCTTCTTTGTTTACGAAAATTATCTGAATATAATGCCTTAAAGTTTTTATCAACTGTAAAAATACAAAAAATTGAAAAGGCGCTAATGGAATAAAATATTGTTCTGGTGATTATGAATGTTTAGAGAAAAGACTTTAGCAGAAAAAATATTGAAGGAACATTCTGTAAAAGATGTTAAGGCGAATGACTTTGTCATTTGTGAAGTCGATATTTGTTTTGCCCATGACGGAACAAGCCAGTTAGCTATCGAACAAATTAAAAAGCTTGGAATTGAGAGCGTAGCTAAACCAAATAAAACAATCTTGTTTATGGATCATGCATCTCCTAGCCCAAGAAGAGAGCTTTCCAATACCCATTTACTCATGAGATCATTTGCAAAAAAAACGGGTCTTATATTACATGATGTGGGATGTGGTGTGTGTCATCAGATAATATCAGAGTCTTATGCTCAACCAGGAGATATAGTTGTGGGAGCTGACTCTCACACATGTACTGCAGGAGCCTTAGGAGCCTTTGCAACTGGAATGGGTTCAACAGATATCGCAATAGCTATGGCTCTTGGTAAGACCTGGTTAAAAGTTCCAGAGACCTTCAAGATTCAAGTAGATGGGAATTTTAATCGAATGGTTTACGCAAAAGATTTAATGCTCTATATAATTGGAGAGATTGGGGCAAATGGTGCAACCTATAAATCTTTGGAATTTTCAGGAACCAATATCAAGATAATGGAAATTTCCGAGAGAATGACTTTAGCAAATATGGCAGTTGAAGCAGGAGCTAAATGTGGATTATTCTCCTCTGATATTAAAACAAAGATGTATCTTCAAAGACATGGACGAGAAGAAAGTTTTCAGGAAATATATCCTGATGAGAAGGCTAAATACGAGAGAACCATTAGAATCGATAGTTCTAAGTTATCCCCAATGGTAGCTTGTCCAGACACTGTTGATAATGTAAAGACAGTTGATGAAGTTAAAGGTGTAAAAGTAGATCAAGTTTACATTGGTACGTGTACAAATGGTAGAATTGAGGATCTTCGTATAGCCGCTGATATACTTAAAGGAGAAAAGAAGCATAATGATTTAAGATTAATAATAGTACCTACTTCTCCCAAAACATATATCGAGGCAATTAACGAGGGGATTATTGAGACCTTCATGGAATCAGGGGGGATGATTATGGCTCCTAGCTGTGGTCCATGTGTCGGTGTTCATCAAGGAATTTTAGGTAATGGTGAGACATGCCTTTCAACCCAGAATCGTAATTTTAAAGGTAGAATGGGGAATCCTGAAGGATTCATTTACCTCTCTTCTCCAGCAACTGCTGCAGCAACAGCAATTATGGGCGAAATAACAGATCCGAGGGAGATTTAATATGGTTCTAAAGGGGAAAGTTTGGAAATTTGGGGACAGTATCAGTACAGATCTAATAACTCCTGGTCGCTTTTACCACCTCAGATCCAATCTTTCTGAATTGGCAAAGCATGCGATGGAAGATGCAGATCCCACCTTTTCCTCGAAGGTGAAGAAGGGTGATTTTCTAGTTGCTGGGAAGAATTTTGGTCTCGGTTCAAGTAGAGAACATGCGGCTATAGTCATAAAACTATCAGGAGTAAGTGTTGTAATTGCACATTCCTTTGCTAGAATTTTTTATCGAAATGCTATTAATGTAGGTCTACCACTTGTAAGTTGTAATACTGATCAAATCGATGAGGGGAATACATTAGAAGTTGATCTGGAAAGAGGAATACTCTACAATATCACCAAGAACACCAAGATGAATTTTCAACCACTACCAATTCTAATGAAAACAATTCTGAAAGAAGGAGGATTGGTACAATACATTAAGAAACATGGAGACTTGAAACTGGTCTAAAGACGCTTTTTCTGATAATTTTTTTTTATATTTTTTACTGATTTGACACGTTGTTAACGCCACATATCTATTTAAAATCACTGTTTTATGCATCTAGAGTTCATAAACCAAATAAATAGTCAAATAGCGAGTTGATAGCCAATGAAGAAAAATATTCTCCAAATCACAACAATCATTATTCTAATCGCGGGTGTAATGAATGTTGGAATTGGAGTAGGAGTACTAAGTGTGTATCACATATTCAACATACCTTTTCAAATCGAAACAATCGAAGATAGCGTTAATGCCTTTGAGTTGAATGTTCTAGACGAGACGGTGATACTATTAGAGAACACATCATCAACGATTGACTCGATGACTTTCCCCCATGAATTAATCGTGAATACAAATGAAACACTCTCCAGCATTGTGGGAGTCTTAAATGTTTCCGTTGACAAAATGATAGATATTTCTAATAGTTTCTATCATCAAGCTGAGATGTTCTATGATTTAAGTACACTTTGGGACTCTCCGGAAGTAATGAAAGGGATGGGTGATGCAATTAATGAACTGCATCTATCAATAGATATGATTATCCCTTCTTTACAAACGACAAAAAATAACATTACGGATCTAACTTCTGGTTTATCATCAGCAGATGGAGAGGTTGAATATTTTCAAACAGAGTTTAGTTCTATGTTAAGACATATTGCACGAGAAGTGAATATTCTCTCAGAGCGGATAAAATTTACTAAAGATTTGTTATTAAATACGATTAGTTCATTCAAACAAATTACACCAGTTGTGTATTTAGTTTCTATTTATTTCATAGTTCAAGGAGTAGCTCTCATAAGTATAGTCGTATTGAGGAAGGGGGA
>JAEOTC010000080.1 GCA_016840035.1 Candidatus Hodarchaeota archaeon
ACCAATTCTCTTGTTTCGAGGGTGTTGTTGGAGGATCTTAATTGATGACTCACCCGACTGTTAAGCTGCCCAAAGATATTTTCAGAGCCCATTATTTCTTTTTACGTGCACAACATTTTGACCAGTTAGAACAAAGTAAAAAAGCCATGGGGTTTTATCTTAAAGCAGCACGGCTTTTTACCGATACTTTCAAGAAATATCCGAAATTTGCCTATTTTCCCTTATGGTCGGAACAAACTCGTCTGTCTATTGCCCGTCTCAAACAATTAAACAAGGATCTTGAGTCCATTCCTGATTCTCAACCTTCCTCCCTGACTAACACAGGTCCCCGTACTAAAGAAGAGCATACTTTACAGGCCTTAGTCACCCAGAGTATTGTCACTCCCAATCCGAAGCTCTCATGGGCTGATATTATTGGCTTAGATGCAGTCGTGGAAGAGCTACAAAAACTCATCTTTCTTCCCCTCCAGCGTACTGAACTCCTTGAGGGGAATATCACCACTCCCCGTACTGGCCTCCTCTTTGGTCCACCTGGCTGTGGTAAAACTCATCTAGTGCGTATTCTTGCGGCTATGGTCAATGTTCCTGTTTATAGTATTTCTGCCGCGACGTTACTTTCGAAATGGATGGGTGAAAGTCAAAAAATGGTCCATGCATATTATAAAGCGGCGTGGGCCAACAGTCCCTCCATTGTCTTTATTGATGAATTTGATGGCCTCTTTGGAAGTCCTTCGTATGGGTCTTCTGGCTCGGAAGCTTCGACCACTGCCATTCAAATTCAAAAAGAATTGCAACAGCATATGGATGGCTTGTATACACCTTTAGTCAATCAGACGGTCACCATTGCCGCTACGAATTTTCCCTGGCATCTCCAATTGTCACAAATTCGTCGTTTCGATCGTGTGTTATACCTTCCTCCTCCTAATCAGGAATCGATCGCTCAGCTCTTACACCATTTACTTACGGGTATTGTCCATCAACTTTCTCCTGATCAAATCCACTGGTTATCCCATGAACTTCGTGGTTATACCCCCAATGAAATTGTTACCGTGTGTGAAGCCGCGCGTCAGCGTCCCTATGAGGAAATCCGGCAAGCAGATAGGTCATATCATCCCGATCTTCCTGTTCGCCCCTTAGCGCTAGAGGATTTCAAATCATCTCTTTCCATTCTGACTCCCATTTTATTGCAGAAAGGGCAAGAGGGCGTCGGTACCCTTGCTTTTCGGAAGTGGAATGCAGAATTTGGCCTTCCTGCTATTGATTATCCCATTCAATCCTGGGAAAAACGGTTTCATGTTCCTACTGACGATCCTAACCCTGTTTCCCTAGAGGATGTGTAGGGGGTTGATGGGATGTCTGAAGACCAGGAAGAAACCTCTGAAGACTCAGATGAGAATTTTCGCGATCTCAAAACTGATAATTCTCTTAATTTCCCTTCTGATTTTTCTCTTCTTCCTTCTGCAAACCCCTCCTTTTCGGATAGTTCCTTTCATGATTCCTTCGGTAAAGAATCCTCCGGTCTATCGGAATGTCATTCTAAGGAAGGGGTTGAAGCTTCTATTTCGTCCGAAATGGGTGATTTTTCTGAAAACCTTGATGTTGCTACTCTTCAGGAGGAGTTTCATTCTCTCGTCATGGTTGATGAGCTAGTTGCCGAATTAAAGGAGGTAGAGGAGTCCCTTCCTCGTACCATTTCTGATGAAAGCTCTCTTGACGTCGTTGCTGATAGTCCTGATTCCTCTTTAGACACAGTCCTTGATCAGTGGGGTATCGTTGCTTTTGATAGTCGTTCTGATACTGAACGTATTGATACTCCTACTTCTGGTGATTCTCATATTGACTCTGAAACACGTATTCAGGCCTCTTCTTCTGATCAGCTCGTCGTTCAAGAACTGGATGCTTCTTCAGTCCAGGACCAAGGCATTCAGACTCTGGAACTTCTTTCTATTGATACGGAGAGGGATGTTTCTGCTAATGAACAGGCATCTGTCCCTCAAGCTTCCCAATCAGATCTGGATACGTCATCTAAATCTAGCGGTGACCTCATTGCGGAAAAAGAGCTCACACTCCTTGAACTTCATCGTTTAGAAGAAGAATTCAGACAAACACAGAATCACGAGTCCAGTGTGGAATCCATTGATCCTCAATTGGTTACTGATACTTCTCCCGAGTTAGAATCGGATCAAGAAGTGCAACTCGATGGTGAAAACGAAGGAGAAGTAGCCCAATTAGCTTCTGGCCTCGTTGCACATGACTCATCTAGCACTCATTCTGTTGTGGAGAGTGACCTTTCTGAGGATACCTCTCACGATTCTGTACTAGCACCTCAACATACTCTGGAAGAGGTTATTCAGAATAACGGTGAAAATGACGGTGCTGTTTCTCAAATTGATATTGAGGAGAGTGAAATTACTACTGATTCTTCCCTTTTATCAGAAGTAGAATTTGAAGGTTTTTCGACTGAAGATTTATCAGTCTCACTTCTTGATGCATCCCTTTCTCTAACAGAGCTTTCGCTCTCTGATATGGTGGAGATTGATACTGATTATTTTCCTGACACAGCATCTGATTCTATCAACCAAGTAGATACTATTGAGATTTTAACTTCAGATTTCACTACTCTTTCTGAAGATACTGTTCTTGAGGAGACCCTTTCTTCCTCCCCTTCGTTAATTGAAACCGAAATCTATTCTCTTGAAGATGATCTTGAGGAAGCACCTTCTGTATCGGTAGTTTCGAGAGAAGAACTTTCGATCTCTGAGGTGAATGATCTTCAATCTTTTGTTGCCCAACACCCTGTCGATCGGTATACCAAACACCTTCACCTGCTTTCTCATGGATCCACTCTTCCTAAAGCTCCTCCTTATGATTTTTTTGCCGATCTTACTGCTCAAGAGGAAGCAACACTCTTTCAATCTTTATTCTCCAGTGGTATAGTAAGATCTTTTGATTTTTCAAAGCTTATACAGGAAATCAGGAACTATTTCTTTGCGTTTCAACAGAGGAATCGATTGTCTTCAAAAATGCATCAACAATTTACGAAGGACTCTTCTATCTCTAAAATCGAAGATAATAAATCTCTGAAGGAAATTTCTTCTTCAGAACTAACCGTTCCTACTCTTGACTTTTCCCCAGATCCTACTGGAATTTTTTATCATTTATCTGTACATGTCCCTGCCCTTATCAAATCAGGTACGGCAACTCTCATTGATGCAATTCTTGATGCAACTAATACTAAAGAAGCAATTGCTACTGAACTCATTAACGAGAATTGGGGTGGAATCACTTCAATTATTATTGATTCTGCTGATGATGTAGGGATTCCTATTGACAAACGTATAATTAGAAAAATTAACGACTTAGTACGTACTAAGTGCAGGATTAGTATGATAATTGATCGAAATAATGTTAGTGGCCACATAAGTAGTGGTCATCTTGAATATGATACTAGGATTAATTATTTTACCGAGGTGGAATTTAGTACCTTAGATCCTGTTAAAAGAAAGTTAAAATCAATAAAAACGTATAGGAATAATTTTCTCTTCAATCCGAAATTACAGAGTGAAAGAATCGAAATATCTCAATTTAAAAATTTTAATAACTGGCGTGAAGCTGTTTTCAATGAATCTCAATCTATAGAAATTACTACTTTGTATCCTTGGACTGTGATTCCTACCTTAAAAAGTGAATTTAATTTTTCAAGACTTTTCCCATATTATTTAGCCTCTCCTAAGTCTATAGAAGAAAATTTTTTTGTTTGGGGAAATAAAAGTATGATGGGGGGAGATCCGGTCCATGGAATTCAATATTTGTCAACAAACTCTAACTCAATACTTAAGGAAAAGGATGATAAACTGATAGTGGGAGATCAAATCTTCTCTAAAGCCACCTTTCTTTTCCAGATTACGGATACTTACGCTCAGATGACTGGAACGCAAATTAAACCGTATCTAGGGAAAACTAGCGTTCATACAAACGAAAGAATTCTCAACAAATTTCGATTTTATCTGGAGAATGAAGAAAAGAATGTGAAAACTGAAAAACCATTAGAAAAAACCATTGAGCTACTTTTGGGAGAAGATGGGATTTTTACATCAATTTTAGCAATCTCTGGGAATATCCAGGAAAATGATCTCTTCATAGTTAGAAATCAAGTATCGACAAGATTTTCGAGAGTTCCAATAAATCTGGACTTAGATCCAGCAAAGTTTGGAGATCCCTCTGGAAGCGACACCTTTCGTAAACCTGATTACGTTATTATCACTGGAAGAGTAATTGAAGGTGATTTGAAGATACATGTCCATGTTATAGAAATTAAACGTGAATGGGAGGATTTTAATCACGATTCTAACGGAAGACCTCCTGGGTATGGTTTGATTCAGCCGATAAGAGATCTTCCATGGGTTTTAAAGCCTACTTTGGATACATTCCCAGAAGTTTCACTTAAAGATATCAAAGTTAGTTGTTACAACCTAACTGCAATTAGATTGAAGGGAAAGGAAGACATATTTAAAATTAGGGGAGAAATAACAATTAAATCGATTCCAGCTTCAATAGTTATTCCGTTTGCTGGAAGAAATGCAGGTTCAAATAAACAAGCTTATGCCCAAATTAGAGCCATTAACGAAGCTTATTCAAGATCAAAAACTCAATCCCAGAACGAGGGAGGTAAATAAAGAGATTCGTTGTCATTTTCTTCAATTTCATCCATTAGATACGGAGGAGGAAAGATTCGGCCGTCCTTTTTAAACTGAAGTATAAATCCAATGTGAAGAGATTCTTGATTATCATCCTCTAAATATCTACTTAATTTAATCCAAAAATCGTCTGGTAAATCTCCCCAGTATTGTATAAATGGTTGATACACTAATTTATTGAAGATTAATACAAATTTAGTAAAGGATTTCTTTATAATTTTCGGTAGAGTTGGATAACCCCAGGTAACCCAATTTTCTTGCCACAACAACCACTGAAACCTTTTGGAAACTTCTCCTAGACTTTTACTAGAATTTTTCCACCTTTTGGCACATAAAAATGGATTACAGAGCATTACTTCATCCTTCTCATACGCCTGTAACTCTTCCTTGGTTAAAGCATACTCTATCTCGGGATGATGGCAATCCCGTGTTTGACCGTCATTGGGCACCTGTAATTTGTATTTTAACCATTCTTCCAGATTAAAATTTACCTGTGCTAATTCCGCTTCGATAATTGATTCATCTATCTCTTGTTCTATCCAATAGGAAGGAGGCCAATGCGGTAGAAAGGGTACACATTTTTGGGATAATCGATCTTTATATTCCATGAACACTAACTCGCATATCTTGGATGTTAAAATCAGGATTGAGAGATTAGGTATGTCTTTTTCTTTATATTTTATTCGTATTTTGGCTTATAAATTCATAACTTTTCTTGGACATTTGAAAAACACGTGATCACTAGTTGGTTTTCTTTCACTTAGATTTTTGTTCCTCTTTCTCAAATATTTGTTCCAGAGCGGAAAACATCGCACTATTAAGTATCATAAATCCCAATGAAACTAGAAATTGGAGATTTATTTTTTCCTGATGGATGTCTGATAAGGAATACCGTTTCTTATTCCCTGAACTAAAGGTAGCTTCAACATATTCGCTATCTACTAGAATTAAGGAATCGGTTTCCCCAAAGTGGTGAATTCGTTTGTTTCGAAGCTCACGAATTCCTTCTTCTACAAAAATATGGTCAAATAAGGTCATCAATACCTGTTTATGTTCAATGGAGAGAGTACATGTTTCAAGATAATCTCGAAGGAGTTTTTCTTCCTTTTGAGATTTCTTTTTAGAGGTATAGAACTGATGGATAGAGAGTTTTTTTCCGTTAACGAGGTCTTTCAAAAGTCTATCTACCTTGGTTCCGTCCTTTCCTTCTAGAAGTTGGAAGAGGAAGAGATTATAGAGACTTAATGACACAAAACTTTCGTACATGTCTGCTATAGTCGTTAAATAGTTATCAAAGTATCGATCGATTTGAAAACGTTGCTTAGCTGTCATAGTAGTTTTGGAAACCGTAATCATTGGCAGAGGCTCCTTTAATAGTACCTCAATCTCATGGATCTGTTGGAGTATGTCATCAGGGTGAGTTTGACTTAACCTATCCATAGCTGTATTCAGGTCTTTGAAGTGTTCAAAATAGGTTTCTGATTGTTCATCGAGATTCTTTTGTGAAAATTGATGAACTCTCATCCGAGGGCCTAATAGTAAAACCAAATGATAATTGATACTAAACAGGAGGATTCCATGACCTTTCTGACCTACAGAATGAATTAAACTTCCTAGTAATGTGGAATAGCTTACTAATTGTTTTGATTTTATTTTTGGGTCTTGAAAATCAAGTATATATTGAATCTGATCATTATATAGCTTTTGAGAGACCTTCAAGATCTCAACCGCCTTGTCTAAATTCATATTTATAGAGAACAGATATTTGAATATAAAAACACTGAATATTGTGAATATAAAAGAAGGAAGAAATATCAAAAATAGGAATGACAACAAACAATATTCTGACGGAGAAATAATATGTCAAGAGGAAAGAAGGAGAATAGACATCAATAAGGAGGAATTTACATGCAACAACCAGAGGAAAGAAAACCAATGGAAAAAGAAGAAGATCCGGCTAATTTTACGTTGACAGTTGAACAGGTAATATTTCTTATATTTGGAGGAATTCTCATCATCCTAACATTCGCGCCGTGGGCCAGTGTTCCAGTTTTATTGGGTAGAACAACAGCAAATCCATTAGCTTTTGTGATTGTTTGGAATGATGGGTTCTTGTCGTTATTTGGTGGACTAGCTTTCCTCTCAATGGGAGTGGCTGTTTACAATTGTATTCGGATCGGTGTGGATGAATACACAGGAAGAGAATCAGCAATTGCAGTAGGGGTTTTTAGTCTTTTGAGTGTCGGACTATTTTGGATGGGGATTTTATTTCAAGACCCCGAATTTCAAGAAGGAGTGAGAATATTGGAAACAGTTCCACTGATCGTCGGAATAAGCATTCTGATGCTAATTCTCGGGTTCAGAGAGTGAGAAAACCCAGATGGATGGGGAATTGGAATGCCAAGTGAGAAACTGAGATTCACAAATTTGGATCAAATCAGGATATATATGGGATTATTTGGAATCTCTCTACTTTTGCATTATTTTACACCATATTATGAACAACAAACGATACCTGATTTCATGGGGGTTGTATTAGAAGCCCCATTTGAAGAAGAAATCATCTTTCGCTTTCTAGGTGTCCTAGTTGCATACATTTGTATATCTAAAATGGTTCAAACAGAATTACTCTGGAAGAAAAGTATTTGGGGGATGTCATTCATCCTAGCGATGTACTTAGAAGTTCGAATGACGGTATTAAGAATAGAAAACCAAATAACTCAGACTGCAGTTCTTATTACCCTGCTTCTTTTAGTTTTATTTACGTTCCGGAATTATCAACTGGAAATCCTTCTACTCGTTTCGAGCGCATTCTGGGCATTGGCACACGAGTATTTCAGATTTATACCCGTCTTTGTTGCGGGGTTATTCTTCTCTCTCCTCTGTATCAACCGATCCCGAATTTATGATTTTGATACTCAAAGGACTAGAGTTAAGGTGTTCTTAATTCTATATGGTACGTTTATTGGTTATATTATCCATTTATGGAATAATTCTCTCAATTGGGCTTTCTACCAAACTCTAGATCCTCTTATTATTGATACAATAGTTTTAATTGGATTGATTTTCGGTCTTCTTCTAATAGAGAAGTGGATCACTCCTTTTATCGATGAAAGAGTTCTAAGGGCTGAGTAAAAGAATGAATAAAAAGAATATGTCAACAAAAGCTGGGATGTTCATAAATATTCCGTCAGATCTAAGGGGGACTAATATAGATGAATTAGAAAAAAAGAATATTGACCATACGTTACAGACTTGGGAGTTTCTCACCACTCCTCGTTATAGAATGGAAGTCGATACTAAAAGACAAGTAAAATTGATTTCAAATTTACATGACATTGTCATCATTGATCTATCTGATTATATGTATAGGGAATTTAAGAATGTCTTAAACCTGTACAGTAAAGGATATTGGCTAGCGGCAGTTTCAACTGTTGGAGTAATCTGCGAATATTTGACAAAAGTGTTTATTCCAAGGAAAAACAGTTTACAAAGGCAGAAAGGACTCGGACAGAAAGATCGTATAAGAACACTAAGTGATTATTTGGATAAGGACGAAAAAAATCTCTTAATCAGAATTAACGAAAAAAGAAATGATTGCTTACACCTTGACGTATTGGAAATTGAGGATTTAAAGGGAAAAGCCACTGAGATAACCAATATGTTAATCAATTTAATGGTAAAAATCTCAGATAAGTATTTCTGGGAAGACTCGAAAATGAGTGGCATGGGTAGCAGCGAAGAGTAAGGGATTTCATCCAAGAAGGTACTTTTATATACCCATTTCTTCATCATAGAATGTTGTGAATATCCCCACACGAACAAACGGGTTTATAGTTATTCTATTCATCTGTATTGCCATGGCTTTAACTGAACTTACCCCGAAACAAGTTTCAGCTGGATTAGGGCCGGATTTTTTTCTGTTAGAAAACACAGGTGCTCCTGAAGCCTTAGACCCTGCAACAAATAATGAACCTTTTGGATCTGCTTTATTTGAATTACTTTATGAGACTCTTGTGACTTATAAGGATGATTCTCCTCATCTTTTAGAGGGACAACTTGCCACCAACTGGACGATTTCCCCTGATGGACTGCAGTATAATTTTACTCTTCGGGATGATGTTATTTTCCCTCATGGGGACTCTCCATTTAATGCCTATGTTATAAAATTTTCCTTAGACCGCTTAGTTATTATGAACGATCATTGGGGACCTGCCTGGATGATTCAACAGGTCGTAAAAGGGGGCAAAGCGATTATGGAGTCTAATAATATCAATCTTTCAGAGGCTCATGCATTTGTAACTGGTGGAGCATTTGTTGTATTAGAGGAATTTTTATTTCAAATAAATCTGGAGAGGGTCTATTCTCCTTTTCTCCATTTACTTACTCATCATTCGTGCTCTGCGATTTCTCCTCGTCAGATCGCAGAAAATGCTCCCGCGGATTATACAACAGACGGAGATGACTTGTTTGGTCAATTATCTTTTGAGGAGTGGTTTCCACACATCTCAGGCTCACATCTTCGTCAATTTCTAGATTTACCTTCTGATTGGGATCTTGCTGTCTCAGGTGTGGTTCCCAGCTCTCCGGCAGATAGTGAAAATTCCCATGATTGGATTGTTAATCATGCTGAGGGAACTGGACCGTATGAATTAAGTGATCTCGATCCTGGAACACTTATTGAGCTGAGAAAAAATGTTGACTGGTGGGGGAACTTTTCAGCTGATTCTGTGAACAATATTTTAATTTTAACGGTGAATGAAGAGACTACTCGGTTTAGTGGCCTCTTATCAGGTCACGCTGATTCCGTATCCCTCTCCTGGAACTCTGTTGTTTCTCTCCTTAATCTCTCGTCTATTCCTTTTCCTACCATTCGTTCCGAGTACACTGATGATCTCCAAGTTTTCTTCAGTACTTCCTTTACGAGTACATTCCTTGGTATGAATCTGAATACGAGTTTGTCTTCCACATTTATTGAAAAAGATCCCAATTGTTCTTATGATGCAATTCGAGCCGCTTCTCTTCCTGCTTTTTCTTGGAATGATACTCCTGGTCCTCATTTCATCTCTGCAAGTCCAGATAATCCTTTCACCGCTCTAGCCTTTCGTAAAGCATTTGCTCATGCATTTGACTATAATACCTTTTTTAACCTTACGAAATATGGAGTGGCGGATCGTATGTCCGGGATTATTCCTTCAGGTATGTTTGGTCATCAACCCACCCTTATAGACATGGGTTTCATCCCCACTTTTGATCCTGTTCTTGCAAAAACTCTTTTTCAACAGGTCAACTGGACTGGAACAATTAATTTACCGTTTTCTTCAGATCTTCGTTCAAAGACCTTTAATATGCTTGCTGATGTCATTAATAATCTGGATGTCGGCATCACTATTTCAAGCATTGATAGCTGGATATATTATCCTGATTCCCCACCTTTGTTTTTCCTAAATTGGCAACCCTACTTTGGTGATCCTGACTGCTTTCTATCGCCTTTTTTCTCCAATAGTACGTTCTCTGATGGTTCTCGATTTCGTTATTACAATCCTTCTATCAATTTTTTGCTTGAAGAAGCCGTTTCAACCACCAATCGCACCATTCGTGAAAATATTTACCGAGAAATTGAAGAACGAGCAGCTCTGGACTATCCTTTTCTCTATGGCTTTCAGGCCAAACGATTTTTCTTTCTGAATACTCGGATTTTTGACTTTGAAACTTCTGGATCTTTGAATCCAATGAGTCTGATGTTTAACCTGGAATATATGAATAAATTAGCCATTTCCCTTCCCACCACTTCCTCAAGTGAATCGACAACTACGTCATTCATCGACCATTCCACCGGTTCTTCCTCCTTCACACCCTCCGAAACTTCTATTGTTAACGACAATTTGATATTACTTCCCATTATATTCCTTGTGATTTATTCTATTAAGTCACGGAAAAGAAAACAGGAGATTTAGTTTGAATTGCATACCACCAAAACTACTGAGTTAATCAGTATCCTTAAATTGTAAGTTCATCAATGATATTCAGAACAAGTGGAAATCAATGGCAGGAAAAAAGGAAAATACTGGGTTAATTGTTCTAAAATAATTCTACTGGGATTTGCATGAATGTAGAGAATATTATTGCTTTAGGTGTAGGGATTATTTCATTTATACTGTTTATAAGGGATATAAGTCCAATTATCGCTACTAGAAACTGGTTGAGAGTTGAAGGGAAAATCATTTCTTCAGAAATTTTCGAAATCAAGATCGGAGCTGGGTCGCCGACGGATGCGGGTACCCGTCGTATCATTAGACCATCCATTAAATTTTCGTATACTGTTAATGGAGAACTCTTTCATTCCAATACATATAGACCTCAAACCAAATCACATGGAATTGAATCAGGAACTTTTTTGTATTTCCTCCCGTATATGGATCGATGATATGCAAGAAAAAAAATTGAAGAATACTATGTTAATCGACAAGTCAATGTTTTTTACGATCCCAATGATGCAAATAATGCGGTTTTAGAAAGAAAAATCCCTTTTTCTATGTTTTGGTGGTTAATAATTGCAGCACCCTTTACCTTTTTTGGTTTACTCGGAATTAGTAGTTAAAATAACTCACATTAAATAAAAAAAATATTTTAGTTTTATCCAAGAAAGAAAACTTATTGCGATTTATATTCAACCTGTTATAACAACCTAGAGGAATATTCTACAACATCTTAGAGGACTCAAGATGTCTGATCGTAAGGCCCCCCAACGCATTCATAAGCTGATGGTCAAGGAGGTCAAGGAAAAACAGGCCAATTTTGGAGAGTTCCTGAAGGAGAGTTTCCAACTTTTCGGTTTTTTTTCGAATTAATTCTTTAGGCCCAATGCCTTTCATTGGAATTAGAATTTGCAGAGCTCTTAGAATTTCCTTGACTCTGTTTGACTATAAGAGTCCTGAAATATAAGTAACTACTCCTACAATGGATTCAAAATGCAGACGTTTGTGCCACCTTCTCCAGTCTAGGGATCTCTATGTTTTAACATTCAATATTATATCAACTCCAACGGATGAACATGAAGGAATTTGAGAAGGAATGACGTTATTCTCTACTTGTATTACTTGAAACTGTACGCAAAATGAATGGTTCCCCTTTCACTCATAACAACGTTATTTATACGGTCAGTAAATACCATGATTAGGAAGTTCAGATCGGGATAATACCCCGCTTCTAGGGTCTGTTGATATCCTGTAAAACCGGTTGTGTTCATCATTTCTTGAAGGGAGCTATTCACCAAACTGGAATTTGTGACATAGATGAGATCTACACTACCTGTTCGGAGTTCAACTAGTGCCAGTGGGTAATCTTCAATTATCCGATACTTTATATGCTTTAATCCCTCGTAGAACCTAGGAAATGTATAAGTGGATCCATTGCTTCCTACAAGTGTTTTTCCCCATCCATACCACTCATCAAAGCGTTCTAGCCGTACATACTCATTTTCTTGATATTCCACGAACTTGTAAGGCCCACAAGAGATAGGACAAAACATCCCCTCGGTGCTTAACGGTAGATAGGAGGAATTTTCTGGTTGGAGTAAATAACAGGGATTTCCGCCCGAGAAGTCATTTACAAACTGTGAATGGTTAAAGGATGAGACCACATTATGTATGGTGAATATCCTTCCAAAACCCGATGGATCAGGAGCTGGGTATTCAAATTGCCAGTTATTTGCCCAAGCTGGGTCACTGAGGTTTTCCAGTTGGTTGCTCAACACCATGCCAACCTTCCAGCTATATTCGACATCTCGTGCCCGTATGGGCTGACCATTATGAAATGCCACATCCTTTCGTAAGGTGAATGTAAAACTATCAGGTGTTTCCTGTATCCATTCCTCTGCTATTCCTGGAAGAATTACCTGGGTCTGGCCTGGTGCTTGGAACCCGAGATACCCATAGATTTGTTGGGTAATGATTTGTTGATGAAATCTATGTTGTGTTATATTAGTGAACTGCCGTAAATCTAAACTATCTCTGGGGGCCTCTTCTAATCTCACTATTAAGGTGCTACGATAGGTTGAATAATCCCAGTCATAGGTTACTGCTGGAAGACTTACACTCAATATGAGAACGAATAAGAACACTCCTATTATCCCATAGGTAGTCATAACAATCCGATATAGCCGCTCCCTTTGTAAAAAAACGACGCGTTTGATAAAATCGAGAGTCCGTGTCAACGTTAATCGTTGTTGTAGTTTTGTTTCTAAATGAAGTCGGAAAACAATGTAGAATACATATATTCCCTCGATCAATGTGACTAGAGCAAGAAACCCAGCTAAATATAGGAGGTAAAAGGTTGGAGCGGATCTTACATTTCCTGCCCAATAATATGAATAAAACCCTATTATGACAATAGAAACCGTTATTGGTAAATAGATGCGTTTTCTTAACCATTGTGAGCTAGATGGTCTAAGGTATACTAGTGACAGCGCTCCCATAATGCCAAAACCAATTCCTAGATATACTTCTCCGAGATATTCACTCATAAGACGATTTCTAACACCACTAGTCGAAAATAGAACGCTCACAAATAATACGGTGTACGAAACAATATTTGCCAGGAAAATCGCATCAAAAAAGTGCGGAGAAAGATGATCATCAATTTCTTGGAATTTTTGGTCGCTTCTTTGGTGTAACCAAACAAAAGCTGCTTGTTCCACTCCTACTGAGACAATAAAACATCCCCCCATTATTACAGGCACCAAAGGAATTACTGGTGACAACCAGATCAGTGGGGTCCCTAGAAGAGTCGTCAGGATATTTATTATCCCAATTCTTCTAACGCTCTCTTTGAATGTTATAGTTGTCGTTTTATTTTTAAGATATAGATAGACAGCTATTGATTCAGTAATACTTATAAAAATTCCAATGGCTAAAATCCCAACAAATCCTTTGAGTGGATACACAAGATAAAGAACAGGCCCACCATAATTGAGAAAAAATTGTGTCATTCGTATTCGCCAGTTATTACCGTTGTTACTCTAGTCTAGCTGACTATTAATTGCTGTCGAGTTAGTAGAATTTTAATTCATTCTTGCTGTAATTATTTTTTATAATATAAGCTTTTACTTGATAGGAATTTTCTTTCTAGTCGTATTTTTTTGGGATTGACACCACCTCTTAGATCAACTTATGGATATAAAGAAATCTATCTTCTCTATTTCTTTCTCCAATAGAATTAAGAAGAGATTTTTCAATGTGAAGCTTGTAACTTCTCTTTATCTCCGACTCTATTTGACTATAAGAGTTCTAAATCATAATATTCGAACTAAAAGTAGATTTCCACATTACTTGGTGCATGAACAGATTTGCAATAGAAATTTCCCATATAGTCAGAGTGGGACAGACTGAGTAAGAATTGGGGAACTCTACTTGAAATTTTGTTTGACATGAATGCTCTCTTGAACTAAAATTTAAATAACCTCTATTTGCAGTTTATATTCAACCTGTTATAACAACCTAGAGGAATATACTACAACATCTTAGAGGACTCAAGATGTCTGATCGTAAGGCCCCCCAACGCATTCATAAGCTGATGGTCAAGGAGGTCAAGGAAAAACAGGCAAACTTCGGGGAGCTTCGACGGTTCAAGAAAAAAGCGATTGTAAAGAAAGGGTTGCCGAATCTCCCCAGTTTAACTATCCGTTCAGATGCGGGGATTACCTATGTGGCAATGATCCAGTGGGGGCGGGAATTGCGTCTGCATTATTTCGATAAAAAAGGAAACTATCTGTATTGTGATCTCTCGGGGCCAGAGACCAATATTCAACAAGTAATCGAAGAAGTAACCAAACAGTCCAAATATATCTCTCGCTATCCACCCAAGGTGAAAGTACCCACCCTAGCAGAGAGAGAACACGCACAGGATCAAATATTTAAGCAAATCTGGAAAAATTTCCGACGGTACTTTCAAATCCCGAAAAAATATGTGAAAAACCGGCCGTTGATTCGGATTGTACGCGATTCCAAGGATATGAAGTTTCCAGGTAAACGCCATAATCTTTATGACCTAACCAGTCATACCGACGAGTTTATCTTTATTCATGAGAGCATCCCAAATAAGTTATTCCTCTATGCGTATTATGCTATTCTCTTCTTGTTACCCAAAGCGCTGCGTGATGACAACGAACCCTTAGCCGAACAACTCTGTCAGACCCTCATCGAGGATTCCAGACTGACCACGGATCCCGACCCAAAGTGGCTTATAAATCTGAAAACTCTGAAAAACAACCTTCATGTACCTATAGAGATAGAAATCTTCCCCGCATTCCATCTTGTGGCAGAGTATCTCACACAGGGATGGCAGGAGAAATGTATTGAGGGTTTTGTTGAGTGGTTCCGCTTGGATCCTAATCCACTTACCCCCCAGAATTTACCTGATTTATTTGAACTTCTGTATCTAGAAGATCCGAACAATCGTCATCTCCTTCATCTGTGGTGCTTATTGGCATCCAAATATGAGAAGTCAGTGCCGATGCATTATTTAGATCCCCTTCGTTCTCCTTCGACTAATCCAATTGATATATTCATCTACACACTCTTTTCCAACAGACTGGTAGAGGCAGAGTCCCTATTCACCACCCTTGATCTTCCCCCTCCTATGCATAAACTGGTAACTGAAACATTTACCCGACATTACTCACAAGTCCTGGGATTTCAAACTGCACCAGTAAAAGGTGGTTATGGTTATTTTATTAACAATTCAGATTGTTATATCTCGATACTTGATCTAATGCATGATCAGTTAACCTTAGTAGAGAAAGATGCTCTGAAGAAAGCTTTTCCGCTTAAACTGGCTCCTTTTGGGAAAGATCCGTTTGAATTCTCGATTCCACTCCAAGTTTCGATTAGACTCGAGTATGTGTGCTATGCGGATCAAGCAGAAACGCGTGAACTGTTTCGTGGTACCACCACTATTTCAATGTAGAATGGTAAAAGTAGATAGTTTCTGATTGTTACTTCGATAATCGGAGACAGAAGGACAGCTGTAATCTCCACTGGCTCCTAAATTGTCACTGAGTCCATGGTATAATTGACACTACCTTCGATAATCAAGTAAGCGAAAGTGAAATTGGTTCATGGCTTTAATATATTCTTCTGAGGACACTGAGCCAGACTTATACTCATCTTTCCATTGTTGAAGCCACCCAAACCACGCTTTAATGTCACTATTATGGTAATTTAACAAGTGATAGGTTTCTTCCAAATAATTCGCAAATTCCTCGACACTTTCAAACTCTTGTGGGATCACAGCTCCAGGTTTTCGAAAGATAGGAATTCTTGCTTTCGGGGGAATTTTCACTGTTGTAGTATTCTCATAATTCGGCCCTTCTCTCTTTGGTTTCGGTGGCCCTTTCAAACGATTTATCAAACGACTCAAACGACTACCCTTTGTCAGATAGATTTCAAATGAATACACTTCCATGATCCCTGAAATTATCATAAAGAAGAAGATTCCAGTAAATAAATCAGTGTAAAATGTGGACGATGGAGATATGATCATTAAGCTTGGGAGCCCTAAAATTGTTAATACTATCGCATTTGTTATCCGTTCTTTGATTGTTAGAGAAAAATCCTTATAATTAAACGCTCTGTCGTTTGTATAATACATTTTATGAGTAATTGAGTGTACATTCGTAAAATCAGATAAATAATTAACTAGCTCATCATTATTTGAAAAATTTTCAGTAAGAATAGAAAAATAGTCTGTTAAATTCGTTGAGTAGAAAAAATCTATCCGAATTACTTTGTTACCCAATAAAACGAATCCTAGTGAAGTTAATTCCTCCCATTTTATAATAGATTGATATTGGAAGGTAAAATTCTGAATGAAAGTACGGTTATGTATATAAATCCCTTCATGAGAAAATCTTACCTTTTGAGTGTAATATCTTCTTGCCCAAAAGAGAGTTTGGATCATCCCAAAGAGGATTAGGCAGATCATTAGTAAATAAGTCAGTAGAATAACTAGATCGGAGCTTAAGGTGTCCACAACCATTAAACGTATACTATTCATTAGGAAGATACCCAAAAGTACGGTCAGAATCAGTATAATTATTGAAAACAATTTATTACTTAGAGAAACTTTGATTTCACGAGCGTGGACTCCTTCTGTCATTTTCCGATCATCTTTTTCCGAATCACTTCTTGTTTGTTGAATCACTCTTTCCCATCTCACATCTGTTGGATAGAAGTTTGTAGCAAACTTGTTTTTTAAATGCTATGTTGATGATGAAACAACTGATAGTGCCCCCACAAAGACTCCAAGGAAAGTTATTAACCAAAGATTTCATTTATAGACACAAGAGTGAGAAATTAAGAAAATAAGGAATAACGGAAAACTAGGCATTTGAGAACTAAAGTGGAATAGATTAGAGGGTTGACTGCTGAGTCATGGAATGGAAATATCGAGAGGAAATTATGTCTGTAACATCATTCTGAAAACGTGTAAAGCTTCTTTCACGGTAACATCTTCCTTTTTGGATGTTGCTTCTTCGTATATCTTCTTCACTTTGTTGGTAGCTACAAGAATTCGATCTTTTTCTTCAATAAAACCAGCTTTCAACAAACGAGTAATACCTTCTAAAAGTTCTTCCTCAGTGAAAATCGCACGATTTAAATAATCCCCCATATCAATGATTTGGTAAAGATTCTTGTACTTGGTTAAGCGTTCCGAAAAACCCATTTTTTTATAAGCCTCTGACACATATTCAGCTTTAATCTCCTCAGCACCATAAATGGAAGCTAATGTCCATACTTCTATCCAATTATTACCCTCTTTTCTAACCATAAGCCTTCAACTTTTTGTTTTATAATGCATTGAGTTTTGTATTGCTAATTTTGTTTTTCTTGTTATTTTTAAGACAGATAAAAAGGTGATCACTAATCTTCGGGTGAGGGAGATCTTAGAGATAGTTGATACCCAAACTAAACTTCCGTGGCGTAAAAAACAGTGAGAATCTAGTAAAAACTTCTTAACCTATGAAAAAATTGCTAATCCGAAATTTTTTGTACTGCGTTTAGTACGGACAGTGAGGGGTACTGGATACAAATGCAATGTCATGCTGTGTAGTGCCCTATTCCAAATTCTGGATCATCTATAATAATTACCACTTTTATTTTTCTCCTTCCTATTCCATACCAGCATTAATTGAAATTTAGTTGTCACAATCAATAAAACACCAGTTCGAATCTATGTACCAATATATTTATATAGACCGACCGTCGGTCGGTAATCAGATTCAAATGGTTCGAAAAGTAAAATCCCATGATGTTAGGAAAAAAGAAATTCTTGATAATGCCTTGGAACTGTTCCAAAGTATTGGATACAGTAAAACCACTGTGGAAGAAATTATTAACCGGGT
>JAEOTC010000081.1 GCA_016840035.1 Candidatus Hodarchaeota archaeon
AAATTACATATTGGGGGAAAGTACATCATGGTGAAGTATAGGGAGGATTGGGAAAAACCTCATATAACACATAAAAAACAGATATTGGTGAAAAATCTATATACAGGGATATGTGGAACAGATTATAGCCAAATTCATGTTCATCTCGCCTACTCAGCCAGTATTATGGCTGTAAAAGAAAATCCGTCACCGATGGGACATGAAGTTTTAGCCCAGGTAGTTGAGATAGGAGAAGAAGTTACTAGTTTCAAGAAGGGGGATAGAGTAGTATATTCACCCTTAGCAAACTGTGAGTCATATGGACTCAAACCCTGTGGTAGTTGTCAAAAAGGATATTTTGAAACTTGTCAATGTATAGCAGGAATTGCAAACCAGACCGAATTCAAAAAAAGTCAAGACTTTGGGGGGTATAGAATGGGTGGATTTGATGAATTTATGCTGGGATATGAAAACCAATTTTTCAAAGTACCTTCCTCAATTCCTGACAATATTGCTGTATTAGCTGAACCATATGCCACTGCTTTACATGCTGTACTTCAGAAAAAGCCACAAGAAACCGATACCGTTCTGGTTATTGGAGGAGGAATTATTGGATTACTCGTCGTTGCTGCAATTAAGGCATTAAAAATTAACTGTACAATTATTATTACTACGAAATACACCTTTCAAGGTCAAAAGGCAAAAGAACTAGGCGCAAACAGTATAATAATAGAGAAAAACAAAAGACTTCTAATTAAATCAATCGCAAATCTTACAGAAGGAAAGCTAGTTAAACCCATCATTGGTAACGAATTTATTTTTGGAGGGAAAGGGCCTGATATAATTTATGATTGTGTTGGGACTGATCGAACTCTTGATGACGCTTTGCGATTGGTACGGAATAATGGTTCAATTATTATAGTGGGAATGAGTTTCAGTACAACCAAGAAGGTAGATTGGTCACTATTGAATTATAAAGAAATTCATGTTATTGGTGATCTATGTTACGGATTAGAGTCAAGTTTTGGAAATAAAAATACATTTTCTATAGCTTTGGAATTGATGGAAAAACAAATCTCCCATTTAAAGTCATTGGTGACACACATGTTCGCAATCGATGATTATAAAAGGGGGTTCGATATTTTTGGTCAAAAAGAAAAATATAAATCTATTAAAGTCGTATTTGATATGAACGGACCTTTAAACTCCTCCTAGATGGACAACAGTTAGGGGTTCATTTATGGAGAAGATTACTACGAATTTCTTTTTTTCATTGCCTATTTCTTTCATGTGGTAGTGTAAGATTATGTTAATCTTGGATAGAATGAATCAGTTCGTCAAGCGAGATATCTCCTGAAAAAGATTAGACAAAGCGTAAAAGGTTTATAATCACGTAAAAGATATGAATCGTTGGTTTCAGATGTCCAGTTCGAGATGTCGATTTATGAATGGAGAGAAAATTTTCTAGGTATTTTTTGTCTTCTGATTCTCCTGGAGAGACGAAATCAATCCAAACATCATAAGACCAATACTTACAAGAAACATAAAGAGCCATAAAAACTGATATTTTGGACCAATTTCCACTAATTCTGTTAAATCCCTTTCTAGAGCCCAATCTTTAAGAAAAAAAAGAGGAATACCTGAGATAATAGCAAATAACGCCCCTATCACGAACATACGTAGGGGTTTTGGACTGTACTGTTCTGTCAGATAATCTTTAGGTGAATAACGTTTATCCATAATTTCACTTCTTTTTTCCTTGATTTTATTAGCTTTGCTCACCTGAGTTTATAAATCCTTAAAGCTCATCATTTTCACCTTTTGGAGTATAAAGCAGCCTTTGACTTATTTGGAAAAAAAGATAAAGAAGAAATAATAAAAGTTATATTCGATTTAAAGGATTCTACATGAAACAAAGGAGGATCAAATAGATGTCTATTAATAATTTAAGAAATAATGATTTGTACATAATTATAGGTATTTTTGGAATGATTTATACCATTCTTACTCGTAATTGGAGCACAATTGGGTATTTTCTAGGATTAAGAACTTTCAATGAAATATGGGATTTTTCAAGCTTTGTTTCACTCGTATCGATAGGATTAGTAATCCTCACAGTGTATGTTGGAATACAGTATTTTCAGAATTTTACTTTTTCTGATTTAGCTGTTTTAAACAATTCTAAATACAATAGAATTGTTCAACTATTTGTTTCTGGTTCTCTTGGTGGAATTGCAGGTCATTATATCTCGTTAACAATCAATTTGATAATAATTGCAATAACTCCAAATTTAACGACCTATTTAGATCCCTTAAACCTCACACTACCTGCAATTTACCCAACGTTGAGAGCTGGTTTGTTTACAACATCCCTTCTGGTATTTATAATGAGTTTTAATTCCTATAAACAGCATCGTAAGTCAAATGAAGTTTCTCAAGTGAATAAACTTAACATCCCCAACACCTATTTATTTTATTTTTTAATATGGGCATTTTCTTATAGTCTATTGTTATTTCTTCCCGACTATATTTTCAGGGATAGTCCCCTTAATTTTCGTGACCTTCTTTACACACTACGATCATTTTTAACACAGAGTTCAGCTTTTATTCTCTTTCTCACAGCAACCATTCTGTTCTTCTTTCTTGGACAGAAATTATCAGATTCTAATCATTCATTGACAATCAAGAAGGTAGATATCGTTTCTATTTTCAAGGTCGTTTTATTCAGTAACGTCGGATTTTTCTTGTTTTTTGTTGGAATTACGATTCTTGATAATGGATTAAGCGATCCTGAGCGGATATATTTTATTCTTGAATATTGGATTAAATCCTTCCTTCGTGGTAGTATACAGTATAATTTGAATTTAATATTGCCTATTCTGACATTTTTTGGAACTTATCTTTACTTTTCTACACAAAAACTAACCTTCAAGTCCACAATCATGAAGTGATACACGTAAAGGTCGTAAAGTGGTAATTGTCTGAATCTTTGCTTTTACGCTTGGATCTTCTTCTAGTAGTTTCCGAGCATCTTTCAAAGTTTCAGCCTTGAATATATAAACTCCAAAAGGATCGTCTTCTTGTAGTGTAGGGCCTGCTAAATAGAGCTTCCCGTGGTTCAAGAGATCTTGAAGATATTTAAAATGTTCACTCATGATAGTGTTCTCTGAATCAATGGGTTTTGAAACAAAATCCTTACGGTAAGGATGGGTGGTGGCAAAGAAGTGTGGGGTCATTAAGAAGTCCTCAAATTTTGTTAGATAGTGGGAATTATAATTTTATCGAATTTTTACTCCTCAGGTTTCTGAAAAATCCCAATCAATCTCGTTCCCTCCTTTCTATTATCAGGACGATCCTCATAAGACTGATAATTTTCTACAAATTCTAGCCCTGCTAATTTAGCATAGTATCGGAGTTCACGTAAACTAATCATCGAGAGTTCATGAATGTCCTCATGAAGAACATGATGATCCGTGAAATCATCTTCACCTTGATTTGGGACTAAAATTCGGGAATGATGAATCCAGATGGTTCGAT
>JAEOTC010000082.1 GCA_016840035.1 Candidatus Hodarchaeota archaeon
AGATTGAAAAACCATCTTTTTCGTTGACCTGCTAGAATCTCTATGGTATCTATCTTTGTAACTACATATGATCCGATAATTGTGTCATACAATTCAATTTGAAAGGTGTCATTGAGGTCAAGAGTAAAATCGTAAATCACTTCATCCTCATTATCATTGAGATACCACACCTTTCTAGACAATGAATCTTCTTGTAAAAAATAATTGCTAACATTGACATATATCTTATCATTAAGTAGCTCAGTACCAGAAACTGCATATTCACCATATACGGCACCTGTACCAAAGTACTTTTCACAACACCAGCCTGAATTTGATAACAACGAATGATATTCTTGGCTGTATCCAAAAACGGAAACTAAAAGAATCAAAACAGAGAATAAAAAGGGACGCAATATGAAAGTGTTTTTATTGCCCATAACGGTTCAGTGTATGCGCTGTTTATTAGTGCAGTTTTTGCCTTGTTCTTAGTTCTCGATTATGCGGATTCATGGTTTGCAAAAGCTGTGACAATTACGAATGGAGTATGCATATCATTCTTCCTTTACCAAATCCTTCGGCACTACCAGAGTGCTCAGCAACTTGCCATAAGCCTCCCAGCGCTCATCATCAGAAGAGGATTGTGCTTCGATGTAATTTTTTACGAGATCCCTGCCACAGGAGTAGTGTGCAACAAAGGTTCGTGAGTCCTTAACCATCCTAATCGCACTGCCTCTCAATGCAAAGTCATTCACCCAATGAGTGACCTCATCCTCTGTCATTGTGCCATTCACAATTCCTCTGGCCGCTTCATTAAATGCGTAAGTCAATTTCCGTCTAGCAAACCTTTTAACCAAGAGGTACGCATAGGCCCCTGTAGTATCCAATCCCGCCAAAGGCATCAATACTTCCTTGGCGAATTTGTAATATGATTCCCCCGGAAAGGCCATCTCGTTTGCATAAATAGCAAGGCCCTCCTCAATAACTATCTGGGGGCCGCCCCAAGGATTTTCAGGGTCCAAAATTTCAACCCAACCTTTATCGACATATATATTCTTCGCTTGCATCGCAACGTATGTATGATGCCCTGGATAGCATTCATGACATGCATAATTAATAAGCTCAGCAATATCCAATTTATAATCCAAATTAATCGCAAACAAAGTCTGGTAGGGACCCAAGAGAGAGACGAATGCTTTATACCATTTATCACGCACGTATTCGATTGTGATGGATTCATCTTCAGGTAAATCCAACCTCTCCAGGGTGATTTTTCTAGTTGCTTCAATCGCTACTTTTAAACAAGTGTCCAGCTTTTCTTCAGGAACCTCAAATCTCGAAATAAGCGCATCGAACCGCTCTTTGAACGTTCCTTCTCCTGGAAGTACAGTGTCCAGCTCAGCAATCGCTTCAATGAAATAGGTGGAATCATAGCGCGGCACCTTGACTCCTATCAAATCCTCTGCTTCTTCATCAAACGTGCCAAATTCGCCACTATAAAGTCTTATTCCCCGATCAACTGCTGTCAGCTGAGACGACATCCAATTGGCTCGTAGTTTTTCTTCCTCTGAAGATTCAGGAGACATGGAAACTTCGTCTAGTTCCAACTTTAACGAGCTCACCCGATCTAAAAAATCTTCTTTTGGGAAAGTATCCAAAATAACACCTGTGAACTTCAGGGAATCAGGCCCATAATAGTCATCCCAATACCAAGGATCGTGAGCTGCTATTTCCAGAGTCAGCTTCACATAATCGATGGCTAACTCATTGATGTTGCTTCTTGATTCTTTCTGAGAAGTACATGAAGCAACTAGAAGCAGGATAATAAATGGTTGAATTAAGTATTTCATGGTGATTTTGGTTAATGAATGAAGGAATTACAATTTTAGAGTGTCGATTATTATATTGTGATCATATGTTCCAGCTTCAATGAAATACATCTTTCACGTAATGTTTAAGTTGTGCCTAACGGTCCGGGTATACTAATGTTTGCCAATGACGGGCTTTTTAAAACGAAAAGCATGACATAGCAAATGAAGTATACCTAATATTAGCTGTCGTAAATAACATTTACATCCAAGATCCATGAGTTAATTACCCGCATTACCATCGTGAGCTCGAGCTCATTCCAGTTTGGGAAATCTTTATTAGAGTGTCGGGTCATCTATCTATTTGTTGTTTGAATAGACCTTATCAAGCATTTCAATCAATCTTGGATCAGATCTCATGGTTGAGAATAACACCTTGACCGATTTGATATAGAACACTCCCTGACTTCTCTCGTCGATCGACCTTTGAAGCCAATACAAGGAAGCATCAGATTCTCCCAGTTCAGCAAGCAGGACCGCCCTTCCAAACGAAACCGATCTTGATTCTTTTTCCAGAGTGTCAAACACTTCCAATTGTTGCCTGGCTTCATCCAGCATCCCGGCCTTTGCATATGAAATCCCAAGGTACATGTGATATCTTCCATTTATTCTGTTAACATTGACCAGTTTCTCAAATTTCCTAATGGCTTTCAAATATTCCCCTATTTCTAAATATACAATGCCTAACCAATATTGTGAACCTGTGTTATTTGGGTCAATGTTGACTCTATACTGAAGAAGATTTATCGCCGAATCAACCTGATCAATAAGATAATAAGAGAAGCCAAAATAATTGTAGTGAGTGCTTGAGTTAGGATCTAATCTTATTGCTGTTTTGAAACTCTCGTGACTCTCATCATATTGTCCAGTAATAAGTTGAATATCACCTATCCAGGCATAAGCTGAAGCTAGATTCGGATTCAGGTCAATTGCAATTCTTAGTTCCCGCTCACCCTCCTTAAGGTTCCAATCATATTCATACAATATTCGAGCAAGCAATTCATGAGCTTCAGCAAGCTGATTGTTGATTTCTAAGGCCTTTATCACTGCATACCTGGCCTGTTCATATACCTCTTCAGGTAACCAATTTGCACTCCAGAACAGGCTTCTGTAGGAAGTTCCAATGCCCACATAGGCCAAAGCAAAATCCGGATCAAGATCTATGGCCGATTCATACAAATCAATGGCTTTTAAATAGTCCACTTCTGTGCGTTTGCTTCTATATTGATTTCCCAACAAATAGAAATCATAAGCTTTCAGATTGACTGTGGGCTTTTCTTCAACTTGTACAATTTCATCCGGAGTAAGGATGGTCTTTAATTCAGCTGCCACATTCTTGGCAATATTGGCCCTGATAGCAAAAATATCCTCCCATCTCCCTTTGAACTCCTCTGCCCAAATGTGTGAGTCATTTCTAGCATTAATGATCTGGATCTGAATAGATACGTATTCGTTCTGTCGTTCTAGGGATCCTTCGATAATGTAGTTGACATCCAACTTTTCCCCAATGGCGGGAATAGATGGTTTGTTCTGCCCCTTGTATTGAACTGTGGATGTATGAGAAATGATTCGGTCGAATCCTTTGATTTTATAGAGCTGTGTGATTATTTCGTTGGCAAAAGCATCTCCGATATCCTCCTCATCCGGATCAAAATTGTAATAATAAAAAGGAAGTACAGCTATTGATTTCTCAAGGGATTCGTCAATCCTGTTCCCACTCTTGCCCTTGAAAATGTTGAATGCTATCAGCCCGATAATAATCGCCACACTCGCATAAGTTGCAATTCTCCATGAATTCGGGACTAATACCTTTTCACCTTTCGGAAACTCTTTTGAGGGTAAGGTTTTTGCAATTCCCTTAGGGCTTACATCAAATATCCAAGAGAAGATTATAGCAAACGGGAATCCTACAAGAAGAATAACAATTATCAGTGTAGGAGTCCAATTCGGCAGGCTAAGAGGTTCTGTTACATTATTGATAAGCTCAATGATAACATATGCAGCAGTAGCATAAACAACAATCACATGAATAACTCTCCGCCTTCTTAATTCTTGCCAAAAACGGGATAGATTGTTGGGTTCATTTGCCATGTTTTGGAAAGGTTGGTTGCTGCAAGTTACATCCTTAGCAAATATGAATCAAATGGAAGTATTTGATATTATGACAGCTAACGGTTCAATGTATATGCTGGTCTGGCTCTTTGCTTACCAAAATAGGCTTACTTGCTTACTTTTCAACTACAAGTTAAGGAAGTCTATTTGGGCAAGCAATCTTTTTCCAAAGAGATAGGTTGGCATATGACACAATGTTATGCTGCGTAATTTTTCCTTCTTTTAATCTTTTGGAATTCCTGCTTTCTGGTCAATAGTTCTTCCTCAAGATCAAAATCATCTTGCAATCCTAACCAAAACTTTGCGGAATTTCCAAAGTACTTACTGAGTCTTAGGGCTGTATCAGCGGAAATTCGCCTCCTACCTTTTACTATCTCACTAATCCTGGTTTGGGGAATTCCCAGATCCTTCGAAAGTCGATACGCTGTGATTCCATGGGGCTTTAAAAATTCCTCCATCAACACTTCACCTGGATGTATGTTCTCTAGTTTGGTCATATAGACACTATTCGTGATAATCAATAATTTCTACTTCGAATGCATGACCGTCTTGCCATTTGAACATTATTCGCCATTGATCATTTATCCGAATACTATAATACTCTTTCAAGTTTCCACTTAGCTTTTCAAGCCTATTAGAGGGTGGAATTCTTAAATCATTCAGATCAATGGAGTTATTGATCATTCTTAACTTTCTCCTGTCAATCTTTTGTATTTCAGGAGGGATTTTTGAGGATCTAACCCCAGTCCAGATTTTCTCTGTTTCTTTTGATCCAAATGATTTTAGCATAGTAACGCGTTACGATACTAACGCCAAAGGTAAGTAATTAATTATACAAAGTCAATCTATTATGCAGCATAACGGTAAATTGTAGGAGTAGTGGCAGATTGCGTGGTACTTTCCTATTAATCCGCTACCAAGTTCTTGCGGGTTACAACCGACTAAAAGGAGCTCAGCGAAGCTAAATCTTAATATTTTGCACTTTCCCTGCCATTACTTATACAAAATGTTGTAGCCAGTTATTCAATTATTGTTTTATATAGTTCATCCTTTAAAACTTCTTTATTCAATTGATTACCAATTTTTTCACTTTTCTCTTTGAAACTTTTATTGCTAAGTAATTCTAATACTTTTGGTTCAAGTTTCTTGATAGTCATTCTACTTACTTTAATTCCTTTAGGACCAACTCCCAGCTCAGAAATAATTGTATCCCAAACAAACTGATCGATAAAATGTGGAATTGCCATTGTTGCACAACCATATTTTATTGCTAAATGTGTTGTGCCCGAACCTCCGTGATGAATTATCGCATACATTTTCGGAAAAAACCAATCATAGGGAACCTGTGAAACAAAATATATCAATTCAGAATTAAATTCTTCGGGTTTTGTCAGCCCTCCAGCTGCTGTATTTATGATGGCAGGTATTCTATTTCGCTCCAGGATATCAAGAATAATTTTTGTTCTGAATTCCGGTTTAGTATTTGGCATGGAGCCAAAAGTGATAAACACGATTTTTTCGTTTCTTTCTATGAATTTCAATAATTTGTTCTCAGGTTTCCAATCTGTTTTTCGCTTTAATTCATGATGTCCTAAAACTTTAATGTTGCGATCCCAATAATTTGGTTTTGGAAAAAGAACTGGCGAAATCGTATAAATGAATTTTCTGGTTTTTATAATATTGATTACCTCTTTTCGTGTAACTTTCTCACTGACATGCAGCCACTTTTGAACTGTTTTAGTTGCTGAAGCTACCCCAATATTATATAGTTTAAATGTGAGCTTATTAAAAAATGCGCCATAGTTTCTTCTAAAAACTAGTAATGGATGCTCCTCGACATAATGCAAATATGGGAAAGGGCTTAAGAAAATCGTTTTCCCCTTATTTTTCTTTTCCCATATTATTGGACAAGTCGTTTTTGAGTTATAGAGGATTATATCTGGTTTCTCTAATTGAATAAGTTCGTACAATAAAGTCTCCTTTTCTTTATTAGCAGGTGTTGAATTTACTGCGAGTTTGAAGAAAGCAAGGTATTTCTTAATTCCTGTTCCTCCCCCCATAAGTACTCTTCCAAACTCACTGTCGTTTAGGTCATATAATTTTCGGCCTAAAGAGGCAAAATCCAAATCGCAACTTCCTGTGAATTCTCTAAATTGCTCTGAAAATGCACAAATGACCTGGTGTCCTTCTTCTTTGAGAATTTTCCCAATTGCTAAAAAGGGTTCAATATCTCCTTGTGTTCCTATTGCTGTTAAGATTATTTTCATTGGCTAGTTCATTAATTAACTCAAGTTGCTACCTATAACAATAGACGTCAATGCATTCGATTCTCAAAAACAGAGTACTATCAACAATTATGAGTTGGTTTTCAACTTCGAAGAGGTGGTTGAGAGTCTCAGATTTGA
>JAEOTC010000024.1 GCA_016840035.1 Candidatus Hodarchaeota archaeon
CCATTAGTATTACGGGTGGCCGTATTGTTGGTCAGGGTATTAGAATTACTGGAACTAACCAAAAGAAACCCAGTATAAGTATTACTGGCGGCCGTATTGTTGGTCAGGGTATTAGCACTGGAACTAACCAAAAGAAACCCATGATGAAAATTACTGGCGGCCGTATTGTTGGTCAGGGTATTAGAATTACTAGAACTAACCAAAAGAAACCCAGTATAAGTATTACTGGCGGCCGTATTGTTGGTCAGGGTATTAAAATTACTATAATAATCCAAATAAAACCCATACTCATTATTACTGGTGGCGGTATTGTTGGTCAGGGTATTAGTACTAGAAGCACCTAAATAAAACCCATCTCCATTACTGGTGGCGGTATTGTTATTCAGGGTATTAGCACTGGAACTCCACAAAGAAAACCCAAACTCATTATTACTGGTGGCAGTATTGTTAGTCAGGGTATTAGTATTACTGAAATAATCCAAATAAAACCCATGATAATAATTACTGAATGCGGTATTGTTGATCAGGGTATTAGTACTGGAACTCCACAAAACAAACCCATTTTGAGTATTTCTGATGGCTGTATTGTTGGTCAAGGTATTAGTATCGGAACTATCCAAATCAAAACCGACAGTATTACTGGTGGCTGTATTGTTGGTCAGGGTATTAGAATTGGAAGAAGATAAATAAAACCCGTTATTACTATTACCAGTAGCATTATTGTTGGTCAATGTATTAGTACTGGAACTAACCAAAACAAACCCATGCTCATTATTACTGATGGCCGTATTGTTGATCAGGGTATTAGTGCTGGAACTAACCAAAACAATTCCATCTTGAGTATTACTGGTGGCGATATTGTTGGTCAGGGTATTAGAAGCGGAACTAACCAAAACAAACCCATTTTGAGCATTACTGGTGGCCGTATTGTTGGTCAGGGTATTAGAATTGGCACTATCTAAAACAAACCCGTCATAAGTATTGCTGGTGGCGATATTGTTGATCAGGGTATTAGTGCTAGAACCAGTTAAATAAAACCCATTAGTATTACTAGTGGCGGTATTAAATATAATCGAGTTATTTTCACAGTATTGGGTTAAAATTCCATGCATACTGTTTTGGATAAAGTTATTCTGAACAAGACTATTGGTAACATTGTAGAGATCAATTGCTGCGTGTTGTTTTGTGTATCCATCCATAAATGAGTTATAAATAACAAAATAGAGTCGAGTGTCTCGAATTGAAATTAATGGTTGAGTAGAACCAACAATTCTCAAATTTTCAATAATATATGGATCACTTTCTGATCCTGAACCTCTCCAGCCTTCTGCACCTGCCTTTGTTATAAATTCTTCATCCCCAACAATCATTATAGGAGTATGGTCGACCTGATTGTCATCTATCAATGGGTCAATAATGAGAATTTGTGTCGGATTATAGGATTCCACTTCAAATCCGTAACTATGAGTTGATTCGCCTTTGGTAACAAATTGTGCAGGGATTTGTTTACCATCCTCTTGTTTTACATCTAATAATAAGTCGCTAAAGGATAAATTACCTTCGTTATCTCTGATTAGGACAGAAGAAGGTCTTACCAGTAATATACTTGCTTCATCAACTTTTATAGCGATCTCTGAAGGATCACCTCCAGGATGCACAATAAAATCATATTTTAATCCTCTGGCAGACATATAATACTTCAGATCAATCCCCTGGTAAAGATTGTAATACCAAACTTCATTTTTTTCTTCTATAAGGACAGGGTCAACTTTTAAAGAATCTTTAAAACTTAAAAAATTGATATTTTCACTGTCTCCAAATATTTCATTTTTATAAACGATTTTACTTGTCGAAAATCCTAATAGTAATCTTGGGGTACTTATAACAAACTGTATATCTTCATCAGTGAATTCTCCCTTATGTTTTGTAAATTTCTCCAAAAATCGTATCTTCTCTGGGATTATTTTGTCATAGTTTGGGTAATTGGAAATCCCATTTTCATGATATAGATTAGAATTAATTTCTTTAGAGTTAACACTATGTTCTGATCTTTCATTAAGCGACATTAGCCTGTTAACTGGGACTACATCCTTTTCATTCTCATTAAAATTAGAAATAAAACTTTTTTTATCCAATAAATAGAGAGAAGGCCCAATCAACACAATTATTACAAAAATAGATTGAAGATTTTTCAATTTTAGTCCCCTATTCGTAAAATACACTCCTTGTAAAATTTCAAGTATTTAAAATTATCACTGTTGAGACATATTAGAGTATTTTTTATATATACCTTCACTGCTAAATCAATGACAGTTTTGTTCCCAAAATCCTCATCAATCGGTGGAGAGCTCATTTGGAGAGCCAGAATTTTGCAAACAAAATCAAGAATCTCTTATCTCGCGAATCCCTCGCGCAAAGAATGGATCTTATTTTAATCACTTTTATATCACTGATTATTCGATTATTATATCTCTGGATGAACTATCCTGACTTTTGGGGTGATTCATACCACCATTATTATATCACGGAAATAACTTATGAAAATAACTTTATCTACTCTGATTACAAGTCTAATCAATACCTCTGGTTGCCGGGGTTTCATTATTTAGGGCTGATTCCAAGCGTACTGTTAGGATCTACCTCTCTTGATGTCCTTCATCTCTTTAATATCCTTATAAGTGTGATGAGCATTGTTTTAGTAACAGATGTTGCAAAGATTCTCTCAAAAAGTCGATTAAGTGCTTTTATTACAGGATTAGCGATTGCTTTATCGCCCTGGCACATCATGTATAGCAAAATGTTTATGCCCGAACCATGGGCTGGCCTGTGTCTATTATTATTAATACGAGGATTAATTACGAGGTCTGATATTCAGCTATTAAGCGGTTGGGGATTAGGTTTAGTTTCTCGCTACGAAAATTGGTTTTTTGGAGTGTTACTCCTTATAGGCTTTTATATGTTTAAAAGGAATCGAGAAGGAAAACTCAAAGTTATCATTTATCTCTGTCTGATCTTGGGAGGGTGGTTGTTATTATGGAGTTTATGGAGTAGATTAGGTGTTGGTTATGGGACTTATTGGATTAATACACAACTGGAAGCATTAAAGTGGGATAGTACCTTTTATAACTCAGGAATCAACGTTTTTACTCTTTATTCCTCTTGGATTGGCTATGGACTAGGATTCGTGGGAGGAATACTGTTATTAACCTTATTCGGTGTTAGACGGTACAACGAGACCTTCCTAAATTATAATTTACCTCCAGCTCTGAATCTACTTGATGAAAATTGTGAAGAAGTGTATTTTCTGTTAGTTTTTCTCGGTGTTTCTCTCTGTAAGTTAATATCTACATATATATCAGGAGTCATCCCTTCTTACAATCCTAGATTTGTTTTAATCGATCTATATTTGATAGTTCTCCTTATACCGTCTTGGCACCTTCTTTTTCGTATACTAATACAATTTCTTAAAGAAAAAAGCACATTGAATACAAAGTTGGATCTGAATCGTATATTCGTAATTAATCCTGTCAGTATCCTTATTGGAATAATAATCACAGGTGCTTTCTTAAATCAAGTTTCACTCTTTTCTACTCAATCCTATATTGTTGAACCAGAACGGCAAGCTGGCTTATTTATAAAATCATGGGTAAGTGAAAACGTCCCAATCGACGAAAAGGTAAATATTTTTGTCGATTCTCCGGTTATATCTTATTATGGAAATCTAGAATCAGATCAAATGGTTAGTTCAGAAAAATATGCAAGATTCTTAAATAAAAACATTGATCCTAACCTTCGTCTGATTGTTCTCCATAATGTATCCTACAGCAAAGGATATGAGACCTTTAGCTTTCTAAGAGATCTTCCAGTTAATCTGACAGTAGAATCCAGTCATTTCCTGAAGGTATACGAATACACTGGTTGGGAACTAGAATATGGTGCAGCTTCAGTGACAATTTACTCTGTCGAATAGATGAAGGAAGTTTTCTTTCTCTCTTCTCTATCTTCAAATGGTGATCATTAAGGTGCAATAAACAACAGATAGTTAGTAATAATACTTCTAAACTAAGGGAGAATATTTCAATTCATTTAGAATGGTGATAAGTGTCTGCTAAAGAAATGCCCCATTTAAATTGATCAGGATCCAGCGATTCAGTAACTGGTCAACAGGACACTATTCCCCGGCAATTCTCTTTTGTCTCAACCGATTACCAAAATATAAAGTACTAAGAATTGAAATCCCAAATAAAATGACTCTACCAATGAAAAAATATAGCTCGGAATTTCGTATGGAAAACACCTGATCTGAAATGTCCTCAGCAGTCAATCCTCCGGAACACCTGGCAATGACTTTAATCAAGTAGGAGGAACCGTCTTTTCGTGGAAAAACAATCCATGTGTACCTGGTAGAGGATAATCCTGTCACGATCGGTTCCCAAGTCTTATTATCAACAGAATAATAGAGCGAATAAGTGATATTATGGCGGAGAGGATCGACTGAAGCTGACCATCTGAGATCGATAAGCCCAATATACTTCCTTCCACCACTAGGAGACAAGAGAATTGGGGGTAATAGGACATTATGAATTGTAAACTGACTATCAGAGATATATTCGGTTGTTAATCCATCAGAACAAGAGGCAATGACTTTTATTAAATACGCCTCCCCATCATCCACGTGAGTAGTATCCCAAGAATAATTCGTACTCGAAAACGCGATTTTTAGTGCATTCCAAGTAGTCCCTCCATTAAAAGAAAAATAGACACTGTAATTGATTTGGTCGTCCCATGAATCAGCTGATGCAAACCAGTAGACAGTAACATTGCCCCTCAGAGTTTCCCCTCCATTCGGGAAGAGTAAGATCGGCATTGAAAGTTGATGGGATGGTGCTGGAAAAGCTAAAGGCTGGGAATCAGAATTATTTGCGCTCCCACCTATCAAATAGGGACTATCGATCACACCGTCATCATCAGAGTCTGGCCCAAGCCAATCATCCCAGTAGTTATGAATAAACAGATTTTCTGACCCATCATCGTCAGCCTGAGACGCATTAATATTATTCTGAAGAAAATCATTGTAGCGGATAAGATTGGATTCAGTCCGATAATCTAAGAAAAATCCACCCCCAGTATTGTTCTTAATGATATTCGCTACCAAGACATTTCTTCTGGAGTCTCCGCGCATGGAAATTCCCTCTTGCTTGTTTTCAGATATTAAATTTCCTGAAATGCGATTATTCTTAGAATCATCAAGATAGATACCAGCCCCAGTATTTTTAGTCACATTATTATTGGAAATATACGCGAAGTCAGAGTTTCCTAGCATAATTCCACACCCAAAGGTTGCAGTGACAGTATTCCCAGACACGGTGCAAAAGTTTGAGTCCAAAATGTAGATTCCATATCTCATACTCAGAAGCGTATTGCTGGTCACTGAGCAATTAACGGATGACCAAAGAAAAATCTCATCACAGCCACTGTTGATATTGTTGTGATCAATGTTTAAATTTTGGCAATCCATTCCCTTCATCCCTATAGTTTGATCAGTGACTTCAATAGTACTACAATTGACAAGAAAAATTTGCCCAGCATCACTTGGAACAGCTCTATTGGAAATTCCTCTCCAAAAAACCAAGGGCTTCCCATTGACATAATTATTAGCAATTTCATTATGATAGAACGGGCAATATAGAAAATTATTCACGAGATAATTATTATCAACTTGATTCTGAATCACATCTGCCACGAGGAAAATTCCTACCGTATTATTTGAGACAGTATTATTGGTTAGGAAATTACTATCACCGTTTATGGTAATACCAGTATAACTGTCTGAGATGAAATTCGTAGTAAGCGTGCAATTTTCTGAATAAAATATGCTAATACCAGAAATGCTATTTGCTGAGATAACATTCCCATGGATATCAATGCTTTTACAGGTAAAAACCATAATCCCAATCGTGGTATAGGTTAAATTTTGATTTGTAACTGTAACTCCCGTGCAATTGCTCAAGATTATCTGGCCTACTCCACTAGGAATAATGCCGCCATGGACATTCTGCCAAATCACTAGGGGCTTTCCATTAATAGTGTTGTTGTGATTGATTACCGTGGGAAGAAAAATCCACGCATGATGAGTATCTAGTGATAATCCATCATTGAGGAAGACATTCTTGTTAAGTACAACACTCCGAGTAGCTATAAAATCATCATGGGTCTTAAGATATAACCCCCTATTATTATTTTCAAAATGATTTTCTACAATAGTGAGATTTTGCGCATCTAAAATCCATATTCCAACACTGTTGTTGACAATGAAATTCTTTGAAACTCTCGTATTAATAGAGTCCCCCCAAGCACAAATACCGATGAGATTATCAGTAATTGTATTCCCCGAAATTACACTATAGGGTGAATTCCAAAATGACAATGCAGTTGCACCATATGGGGGGCCCATGTCGGTATGATTGGTGAAGGTATTATTCACAACCACGGTTCTTTCAGAATCGTAAAAACCTACAGAATAGTTATTGTATGAAACAAAATTCTCAACAAATGTACAATTACTTGAATCAAATATTGCCATAGGAACACTATTATTTCTGAGAGTATTGTTGGAAAAGGCAATTTTCTGGGAATTAGTCACTTTAACTCCATAAGAATGCCAAAAAACATCGGTTGATATGTAATTTCTTGAGATAGTGCAATTCTCGACTTGAGTTATCGAAATCCCCGTCTCAGTTTGGTTTATGATCGTATTTTTTTCGATCTTGGCTCTCCCAGAAGAAATATTCTCAAGTATGATTCCATATGAACCTCCCCTTAAATAGCAGTCACTGATTACGAAATAAAGCTCAGTGGAGTAAATTTCGATTAAGGGACTCGGTGTGTGCCCAGTAATATTTAACCCCTCAAGTCGATATGGATTTGAAGCTGTTCCATTTCCCTGCCACCCTTCTAACGCCGCAATAGCAAGGAATTCGGCATTGCCATTGATCAAGATCGGGGCATCTTCTTGTGCTTGGTGGGATACGCGATGGAGGATGTTCGGTTGAATTTGAGGTGTACTCTTTAATTGCTCCACGGGAGAAGAAAGGCGTTCAGTATCTATGAGATCGGAATAGCGCTCTTCCCGAGAAGGATACTCCGTGGGCCAACACAAGAGAACTCCTCTAGAGAAGAATAAGAGAAAAAGGAGAATTACATACCCTCTCTTTCGATAAACATTCATCTCCTCGAATTCCATTTCCGTTTTTCAGAACTACTTCTTTGATGAGATTGTTTAGCAGATTAAAAACATGCTAGGTGAGTAAATACTATAGTTCAACCAACCTGTTATAATAAACTTTCTAACTTTTCGAGAAAAAAATCCTAAGGATCCTTCAAAGCCATTCATTTTCGAGTAAAGAGAAAAATCGTGACAGAAACAGAATATCCAACTGTTTGGTATGTTCGGTAAGTACATTGATGACAATATTACTCTAAATTTACCGTCTTTTGTGTTACCAAAATTCAGTTGGCCTCATTTGGGTTGGTGATAAGTGTCAGCTAACGAAATGCCCCATTTAAATTGATCAATGGAAGTAAAGATTTTGTGGTAAAATTTAATGTCATATTTATCCGTTAATAAGCTTCCTCGTCCTTCAGAAATTTACCTTTGTCTGCAAGAAACTCTTGACAGAGAGTTGTATAATCGATATTGCTTATAACAACATCGAGAAGAAACGCAAAAAACTCCCACTCGTAAGAAATGTTCCTTAGTGCTTTTACTCGTGCTTCTAAGTCCGTTCGGATGATTTTCCCAATTTCCAGTGCTGTTAGATCAGGATTTTCCAACAACGCATCTACCATTTCATCCCGAAATAGGTTATGGTAGACAATTCGTGTATGTCGATTTACTAGTTTTTTCCCACCAGAAGTTGACTTTCTTAAGACCTCTAGTCAAATTAATCTCTAATACACTGGTGAACTAATTTGTCGGATTCTTACTCATTGGAAATTTTTAATATTCTGAATCATCTCATCTATAAATGGAAAATTTCATTTTTTGAACAAAATTCCATTATCTTGCTCAAAAATCAATGGCTTTTGTCGTATACATCTACTTTTGTCGGAATCGTCATTTGCTTGATTTTAGCTTGATTTTAGCTTTTTTTGTCCCAATGCTTGATAATATTTCTTGCCCGGTATTTAGTGACATAAATTGACTCTAAGCAAGTCAATATTATTTTAACAATGCTTTATAATTATTAGATCAATCTATTCCTGATCCCAATCCACCGTCATGCATAGCGGATCCTACAGAGGCAGATATTAGGAATAACAGGATCATGAATAAGAGCGGAAGTATCTTTAGTAAATAAAGTTCAGCATTGTGTTTTATATCTCGTTTTCTTAATTGTTTTTCCATTTATTTTCACCATTTTGATTAAAGTCGTTATTTACTCTTCAAGACTAGAGAAAGTCTCTAAATCTCTCAGATGTAAGATGCGGATATATTTACTAGGAACCCTTATAAAATCTACGATGACCAAAATATATCACTTGGGACGAATTTTCATGAAATCTCAAAACCAAAGTCCAGAAATAATCGAAAGACTCCGACAAAATACTGAACAGAAGGTTGACACCTTTGTTCTTGATTTTCTGGATATTTGGTATGAGATTCATGTTTTAACCGAAAATCAAAATCTTGAAAATGCACTCAAGATTTGTCAATCCATCTTTCCTTCTCATATTCTTCCATTCTTTGAGAAGTACAAAGATGAGGGGAATTTACACAAACATAAGGGTTGGGTTGACTCTTTTGCTTCTATTTTTCTGAAATGGGGAGAACGTGGAGGATTTTATTTTCCTTTAACATTAGTAATATATGAAATTACATATCACGATAGAGGCCTTCTTTTCGATTTATTAACCCAACTAAGAATAGGATTTAATAGAGGTACGAAGGTTGAACTCTATGAAGTCCTTTTTCCTGTTTTAACCAACTTTACGGTACCTCTAGATGAACTTGATTTAGGAATAATGAAAGCATACCAGACTTTACAGCCCTTAAAATCTCTCCTTTTTAAAAATCCAGAAAATAAGTCATTTGCTGAAATTCTAGATGTATCAACAAGGACAATAATCCGTCGTTTAAAAATCCTTAAATTACTTCAAATCGTACGTACAAACCAATTTATTGATATGGGAAAACTGGGTTATGAATCATCACTTTTAGTTCATCAAAATCCTTTCCCAAAGAAATTCCAAAAATATTTACTATTTTCAACGAATTTAACTGTTGGAAACTTTAGTATAGTACAAATACCTGCATCAAACGTTGCTGATCAGACTAAGCTTCAAGAAAAGCTTGAATTGATGATGATGCAACCATTAGTAAAACGATCTACATCTTGGAATTTTTCTGGTATGTCAAGCGGAGAAATTCTTTGGAAGAATCCACCCGCATTCTTCTTTTCCAAACCAGAACTTAATTTAGCAACCCCATCTGCAGATGTGAGTCTTGATCTGTTACCGACTTTTGACTCATTTAGAAAATTAACTCGTGCAGATTTTAACATTTTGGATTTTCTTGCGAGAGAAGGTGGTTTCAAAAACTTAAACAATCTTAGTAATGCTATTGATGTTAACAGAATAGAGATCTCTACACGTCTTAAGGAATATTCAAGTGAAAATTTAATCTTTAAAGCTCATCAATTCTTCAATATAGGATTGGATCTTTCAATTTTCTTCTTTATTTCGGACGTTGAAGATCGAATTCCATGGATTTCGCATTTACTTACTTTTCCTAAAGTTGATGTGTTTTATCAGAGAGAAGAAAATCCTCACATCTATTTCGGTTATTTGAAACTACCGAACACATGGATTAAACCATTTGCACGGAAAATCGATCTCATACGTAAAGATCATGATATTAAATTCTATTATAAAATAGCAAGTGCAACTGATCACTTTAAATGGGGGATTTCACTAACAGAAACCTACCATCATCGCCAATAATAAATTTTTACAGAATAATTAGTTGTACTTTGGGATAATATGAATTCTAGGACAACACAGAAACATTCGAAAAAAGTGGAATAACACGGAAGTTAATCCTCTCAATTACTCTATCAAGTATATTCAAATCAAAACACTCGAATAGGGGAATAAGGATTAAGGAATTAGAATCTAGTATAATATAAGCACCCTAGTTGTAAAAGGGAAACTAAATTTCGAAAATGGGAAATCCTTGAATCCCCATGTATTCCCCAGTATTTAGATATACGCAGATTGTGGATTTATATCTCCAGTATAACTTTCCCCATACTTTGTCGTGATTCTATGAAGTGATGAGCTCCAGCTATTTGTTCTAAGGGAAAAATTCTTTCGATATGAGGAGTTATCTGGTACTGAGAAACAAAATCGACGAGCTCCTCAAATATTCCTCTTACTTCTGTATAACTAGTATCAAGTAATCTCCCCACATGAAATGCAAGTATTCCCTGTGACCTGCCTAACATATTCAGCAGGTTAATTCGTGGGATGAGCTTGTATGTCGGCCACCACGTTAACGGATTGAATTTATTAAATCGAACACTACTCAGACCCACCAAAACTAAGCGCCCCATTGGTGAAAGACATTGGAGTGAATTTCGATATACTTCTCCTCCTACACTCTCCAATATCACGTCAACACCTTTAAAATTTGTCCATTCTAATATCATATCTTTAAATTTCACGTTAGAGTAATTGATTGCTACATCGACACCGCACTTACGTAAAAAATCGATTTTTTCTGGCGAGGACGCAGTGCCAGCGACCTTCAATCCAAGTGCTTTAGCGAGAAGAACTGTTGCCGTTCCTAGTGCTCCTGCTGCTGCTTGAACTAAGATAGTTTCCCCTACTCTCACTCTTGCCATCTGTACTAAAGCGATGTACGCAGTTAAGAATGATCCAGAAAAGGCTGCGTTCTGTTGTAATGTATATTGTGGAATTGCTGGAAAAACGTATTTTTTATCTAATGAGATATACTCTGCATGACAACCAAATCCTCTTGCTACAATCACAGGATCCCCTTTATTGAAATCAGTAACACCACTCCCTACTTTTTCAACTATCCCTGCTCCTTCCATTCCCAAGATAAAACCCGTTCTCGATGGAACCCATTTGTAAAGACCTCGACGCGCAAGAATTTCAGCAAAGTTTATACCTGAATATTTTAAATTAATTAAGATTTCGTCTGATGTTGTAACATCTGGCTTGGGTACTTTTTTAATCTGAAGAACATCCGACCGTCCTATTTTGTCAAGTACTACAGCTTTCAATGTGGTTTCACCATTTAAAACTAATCCTGTCATACTAGAATAAACATTAATGCAATTGATGGGAATAAACTACAATATTTTCTTAAATATAAATCCTTATCAGAATTGCACTTGAAG
>JAEOTC010000083.1 GCA_016840035.1 Candidatus Hodarchaeota archaeon
CAATGTATCAGGTTGGTAGATTTTTTATACTTGATTGCCTGTACTTACATGGTAAAACCAATCTACTCAAATTAGGAGCTAGGTTATGACACCCATCCTTCGTCGAATTAAAAAAAAGGTTGAAAAATCTCCGATCACCAATTTACCTTCTCCTCCCACTTTGGAAGAAAAAATCTATTCTCAATCTGTATACTATCCTATCCTTTCTCCCCCACCCACATCATCTGATGAAATATTAAGTCGTCCTCCCCTGCACGAAGAATCAATACCTAGCGATTTTGAATATTCATCTACTATACCAGTTGAAGATGATCTTACATCGGACATTCTTAAAGAAATTAGAGATGGTGGGTTTGATTCTATATTGAAAAGTGTACCTCCTCAAAAACCCAAAGTCTTGCATGTTGAGGAATTAGCTATCAAACAATTTAAAGCGGCAAAAGATGCATACATTAGTGCTGGAGAGAAGCATTTAGAATTAAGATTTTATGAAAATGCACGTTGCTTATTTTCTTGTGCAGTTTTATGCGTTTTATTGGGTGAAGATGCTTTTCAGGCAGCTCACCTTATGAAAAACCTCAGTGAGAGACTTCCCTCCAATGTAGTGAATAGTCATGTATTCCAAGGAGTCAAGTTACTATTAAAAGCCACGCTTCTAAAAAACGAAACGTACATGAAGCAGGCAGAACGTTGGCTGTTTCATGATCGAAATCATATGTACAAAGAAGATAGAGAGCTAGTAGAGAGAGCGGTTCGTGAATCAAAACTAGCCATTGAAATGCATGCGTTTGATGCGTAGTTACGTCTCTAAAATGGACGCTTCTCTTCCATAAAGTGATTTTATCTGATAAAGCTCCATTGGGGCATGTTTACCTTCCTGAATTGCATCAGCAAGCCAGTAAATACCTTTATGAATACCTTCTCCGGTTACAGCACTTGTTTTAAAAATCGACAATATCCTGCTCATCTTCTTATTTATTCCCATAAAATTGGCCAGATCTTCTTCAGTGCAATCCACTAAATCCACTTTATTGGCAAAGATAGCCAAAGGGATATTCTTCAAATGATTCATTTTTAGCATTCGCCAGAGATAATTTCGACTCTCTGGAAAACGGGCCGGATCACTTAAATCGATCACATAGATTAATCCTTTAGAGTTTTTGGTATACATTTCCCATAAAGCTCTTCTGAACTGTAATTGACCACCTAGATCCCAAGCTGAAAAAGTTACATCTCCAATTTGAATTGTTTCGGCGTTCATTCCAATAGTTGGTGTAGTATCGGGAATCCACCTACCAGTTTTCAGTCTCTGAAGCATTGTTGTTTTTCCAGCACGATCTAACCCTAATACACTAATCTTCGCATTTTTTTTCATCAAGTAAAACAATTCTCCTTATATTTTGCGATTTGGTGTGTCTAATAATATAAATTTCAGATTGACCTCTTATATAACTAACGCTTCATTTTGTTAGAAAAGAATATTCTAGATTGAATAATCATTTAGAAGGGTACTTATTGAAGAGATTTTAACAGTTAAAATACGAAATGATTTGTGATACTCATAAACAGGATCTGTAAAGATGACAAAAACCGGAATCATTTGGTCTGACCAATTCACAAAGTACAATCTAGGGGAGGGGCATCCCATGAATGCAAGACGACTAGATATTCCTTATCAATTATATAAAAGTCTTGATTTTCTGAATAATCCATCCTTTGTAGAATATACGCCCGTAGAAGCTTCAGAGGATGATATCCTAAGGTACCATTCAAAAAACTATATCAAAATGGTTAAGTCTCTTTCTAAGGCTGGAGATGGGTATTATGGACGATATGGGTTAGGAACAGGAGATTGTCCCGTTTTTCCTGAAATGCATGAATCTTCAAGTTTAATAGTTGGAGGAACACTAGAAGGGATTAAACGTATCATGAATAAGGATGTCCATCAAGCTTTTTCGCTTATGGCTGGGTTACATCATGCCTTTGAAGAACGAGCAGCTGGATTTTGCTACTATAATGATGCAGTTGTTGCAATTAACTATCTTCAAGAAGAATATGAAATGAAACGAGTTCTTTACATCGATACTGATGTTCACCATGGAGACGGAGTATTGGATGCGTTTTACTCCAACAAGAATGTTCTAGGAGTTTCTATTCATGAATCACCTCAATTTCTGTTTCCTGGAACAGGATTATCCGATGAAATTGGGAATGAGGATGGTTTGGGTTATACTATTAACATTCCTCTATTTCCAGGAACATGGGACGAGCTCTACATTGATCTTTTCGAGAGAACAATTCCATGTATTTGGAAAGAATATGATCCAGAGTTTATAATTTGGCAGTGTGGGGCTGATGGTCATTTCGGTGATATTCTAGGTCATTTGAACTTGACTACAAATCTTTACAATTATCTCGGGAATAGAATTTCGGAATTAAGCAATAATGGTTCTGCAGATGGGCGTCTATTATTGTTAGGAGGTGGAGGATATAATCCCGATTCCGTCGCTCGTGTATGGATGGCAACACTAGCTGGTATTAGTGGGATAACTCTCCCAGAATATTCTCCTAAAGAATGGATTGATTATTGTAAGAAAACATATGAGGTAGATGTGAGTCCAAAATTAAATGATATTAAACTTGACCCCCTTAAGATTGAACGACATGCCTTAATTAATGAGGCTAATTCTCAGTATTTACAAGTGTTAAAGGAAGAACTGGTAGAGGCAGGGAAGTGGAATATTTGTGCGGAAAAAATTTGAATACTCATGTGCCTAAATATGTAATTGTCAGTAGATACTAGAAATTCTTTTTGAATTGCCTATATTGAATTAATTCTTAATAAGTAGAGGAAATAAATTAGATGAATGATAAAAAATCGGTAGATATTATACAAGAGGCATTATTCTCATCATCTGTATTTAAAGAAGGTGGAGAAAGAACACTTAATCAGTCTTTTATTCCTGAGGTATTGAATTTTCGGGAGGACCATATTCGAAGGATATCACAGAATTTTCGTGAACTTTTTTCCTCTGAGAGAGGAGGATATTCCGGTTTTTCTATTAACATGGCTATTACTGGATCTGCTGGAATTGGTAAGACCGTAACAAGCCGTTATACAGTAGATCGAATTCAATCAGCAGCAGAAAAATATCATCTTAAACTATATACAGATTATAAGAATTGTTGGACAACTCGCACAAAGACTTCTATTCTTCGATCAATACTTCGTGATCAATTTGGGGTGGCAAGTCGTGGTTTTAGCGATGAAGAATCAACTGACATTCTCATTAGACGGCTCAACTCTGAACAAGCATATCTTCTATTAATTCTTGATGAAGTGAGTGTTCTAAATCAGAAAGATATTCGTGGTTTTGTACATTTATCAGAAGAGTTTGGAATGGAGCATCGAATTTCATTAATCATGATTAGTCGTCCAACTGAGTGGAAGGTGGCACTTTCCTCCATGGTTTCCCAAAGAATTTCTGATGTGATTCACTTCCAACCTTACTCCTATGAAGAAACACGAAAGATTCTAGCTTATCGTGCTGAGCTAGCATTCAAATCTTATGCCTTATCAGAGGATATTATTGATATGGTATCTGAAATCTCTGATCAAACAAAGAATTTACGTCATGGTATCGAAACTCTTTATCGTGCTGGAAGGGCGGCTGATCAAAAACGAATAGATGAAATTTCACCTGAACTTATTCGTAGAGCTAAGAATGATGTATACCCTGAGATGCGGGCTGATATTTTGGAGGAACTTAACCCACACGAATTATTTGCCGCTCTAAGTGTTGCTAGAAGATTACACCATAAAGGAATAACAGCCACTACAATTGAACATTCCTTCAAAAATTATCGAATCATATGTGAAGAATGGAACTCGACCCCAAATGGTGAAGCTGCCTTTAGAAATTACTTATCAACCTTAGAAGCAATAGGTATTTTGGGAAAAGTTACTAAAGGAGTGAAAGGACGAAAAGGTGTTCGAGCTAGATTAACAATCCATGATGTTCCAGCTGCAATTCTCATTGAACGAATAGAGGTGTTTCTTGCTAAACGATTAAAAAGCGAGAGATGAGTCAGCATTAGTTATTGACCGATCTAGAGTTTTATTAGTACCCTGAATTTCAAAATAACAAATAAATTTTCCTCTGTAGCATGATATTCTTACAGATTTTCACTCGAATCGAATCTCGAATGATCTAAGCACCAAGAATTCAATATATAATTTTAGTATGTGATTAAATCCAGATTAGAGAAGTAATTTCTTTGTAATACGGGAAGGAAGGTCTTTTAACTAAACGCTCAGATAATTCGTTTGTGAAAGGGTTTGTAATAAAAGGTGGAATTCCAATAGAAATGAATCATCTTTCTGAACTATGAAGGACGAGCACTTCTCACAAAGGAAATTTCCATCGATTCAAATCTTCAACTCCCAGATTGTTTAGGGAATTTGCCCGTGTAAAATGAATTTAGGTGGCGACCATCATTACAAGTAAATCGAAAAATTATTCCTCAGAGCTTGTTGAACTGGAGCTAGAGTTGAAGAGAATCCTATTTGAGTTTTCTGATACACCTATTTCTGTAAAATTCAACAAATCTTTTGCTGGTTTTGAATTTGGAGGAATTAAACTACCACCAGTCACTGAAAACAGTAGGATGGATATTCCCTATTTTATTGCAGAAATTTTATTGAAAGAAAACTTGATTGAGGGTTTTAAAAACGATTTTCCATTGTCCTTACAAGAATTAACCGCCTCTGTCCGAAGAGAAGTCCGCCACGGTGAAGTACAACCACTCCACCCATTTTTTTACTCTCTATTCAACGAACAGATCCTTAAATCGGATGAAAACGATTCTGATTTTGATGAAATTGAATTAAAACGTCAAAAAGATCGAATGAAACAATTAATAACTGAACGATTATCAAAAATCATCAAATTATCCAACAGTAACGAATTTAATCCTAAAAAATTAAATTTAACTGCATCTGAAGAAATTCTAATGAAAAAAATGCACTCATGGGTGTTAAATTGGAAATCGTTAATTAATCAAGATGAGACGAGAGGGTAATAATGGGTTTAGCTTTCGATATAAGAGGACGATTCGAATCCTTCATCAATGAATTTGCAGATGAAACAGGAACCCTACGTTATCGTGAAAAAATACGTAGTTTGCCTCGTCAAGAATTAAGAAGCTTGTCAATATCTTATAATGATTTGTTACATCACGATCCTCGATTAGCAAGAGAAATCGTAATTAATCCAGAAGAGTGTTTGAGTGAAGGGGAAAAAGTATTACATGATATCTTAATGCAGGTTGATCCTGACTATTATGATAAGTATCAACTATTCCATATTCGAATCGATAATTATACTGAAAAAGTTCTATTACGAACATTGAAAACTGAGCATCTAGGATTACTTACAAGCTTTGAAGGAATTGTGATTGGTGTAACCGAAACAAAACCCCTTTTAATAGAAGGACATTTTAAATGTGCATCCTGCGGTCATCATCAAGTAGAAAATTTTCCTGAAGGTATATATAGCCCTCCGTACCAATGTGGAGATGAGCATTGTCAGAGAAAGGGATCTCTCACTCTCTTAATTGAGGATAGTCAATTTATAGATTGGCAAAAGATAACTATTCAAGAAAAACCTGAAGAGCTTCCTCCTGGACAATTACCACAAAGTATTATGATTCATGTGCTAGATGATTTAGTAGATCAAGCTCGCCCAGGAGACCGTGTAAAAATTGTGGGTATTTTAAAGGCACGCGCAACACGGATGCTTAAAAGAGGGCAACTAGCGACGTATAATAAATTTTTCCAAGGAGTGAATATCGCAAAAGAGACCGCAGAGTATATTGATATTGAGATTACAGAGGAGGATTTAGAACAGATTGAAGAGTTGTCAAAATCCCCGTATATCATTAAAAAGATACGAGACTCCCTTGCTCCTTCCATATATGGCCATGATTTAGTAAAAGAAGCCATTGCAACCCTATTATTTGGTGGAAGTGAAAAAAAAACACCAGATGGTTTGAAAATACGTGGTGAATCCAATATCTTACTGATCGGGGATCCAGGTGTTGGAAAATGTGTTGTTCCTGAAACAGAGGTGGTTCTTGCTTCAGGAGAAAGATGTGCCATAGGAAAACTTGTTGAAAGGGAAATATCGGGTGAATTTATAACTGATGATGGTTATTATCAACCTTCGGATTTAAATTTAAAATCCTTAAATGAAGACGGACATATTGTCGATACTAATAGTAATTTATTCTGGAAAAGGAAATCACCCAAGTTTTTATATTTAATAAAAACTCAAAGCGGGAGAAGGATTAGGGTTACTCCCACACATCCATTTTTCGTTTGTAAAGACGGAAATATTCAGGGAATCACTGCTAAAAAATTAACAACTGAAACATTTCTGGCTGTACCACGAAAAGTTCACATCAAAGGGTATAACCATCTAAAAGTTCATTATGAGAAGAGTCGGGCAAATAACGCGGTTCGATTAAATCCTCCACAAACACTCACTTCTTGGTTTGCTGACTTTTTAGGTTTATATCTTGCGGAGGGTTTCGCTCAAGATAGTGGAAAATCGAAAACTATTTGGTTTACCAACTCTGATCAAAGTTTATTATCAAGATTCGAATCTCATTTAAGTAATCTAGGAGTTAATTATACCCGAAGAAAATCTAGTAAGAAGACTGCATGGGATATTTATTCAGCGTCTTGTGAATTATATAATTTTCTTGAGGCTCTCGAACCAGGATTGGTGAAAAAGTCTAGGTTGAAAAGGGTTCCAAATCCAATTCTAAGAGCTCCGACTAATATTGTGGCGATTTTTATAAGAGCTTTCTTTGATGGGGAAGCCCATATTTCCCATAATAGACCTAAAATCGAAGTAGCTTCAGCCTCGTATAATTTGCTTAAGGATATTCAATATTTACTACTGCGATTTGAAATTATCTCCCATATCAAAGAGAAAATTGTTAATGGGGAAATATACTATCGAATGAATATTTCCGGAATACCTGAAATAATACGATTCTATGAAAATATTGGATTTTCGATAGATTATAAGGCGGAGAGGTTAAGAAATGCCTCTACAACGCCGAAGAAAGCCAATACAAATACAGATATTGTACCAAATGTGGGAGAATTAATAAAAAAGATTCGCTTAGATGCAGGACTGTATCAGCGGGAGTTCTCACTCTCACGCTCCGCAATTTTACATTATGAACAAAAAGATTGTCATCCTTCACGAAATCATCTTCAGACTATCGTTAATGATCTTAGAAACAGGGGGATTAAAAGTAAGGAATTAGATCGTCTGGAAAAATTAAGCCATTCTGATGTGTACTGGGATCGTGTCGTGGAAATAATTCGAATTCCTTCAGATACACAATGGGTTTATGATTTACAAGTCCCCAAGATCCACAATTTCATTGCTGACGGATTTATTGTTCATAATAGCCAATTACTAAAATTTGTATCAAAACTTGCTCCTAGAGCATTATATACAACAGGTAAGGGGAGTACAGCTGCTGGTTTGACTGCTGCTGTCATTCGTGACCAAGACACCGGTGAAATTACTCTAGAAGCAGGAGCTCTCGTTTTAGCCGATCAAGGTATAGCTATGGTTGATGAATTCGATAAAATGCGTCCTGATGATCGTACGGCTATCCATGAAGCGATGGAACAACACACGATAAGTATAGCTAAGGCTGGTATTGTTGCTACTTTAAATGCTCGAACATCAATATTAGCAGCAGCAAACCCTAGAAGAGGTAGATGGAATCCATACAAAGCCACTGCAGAAAACCTCAATCTTCCTCCAACGATTTTATCACGTTTTGATTTAATTTTCGTTCTTGAAGATAAACCTGACCTGAAAGAGGACCATGATAAAGCCTCCCATATACTACGAATTCATAAATTACAAACGCTACCTGTTGATCCACCGATCGAGCAAACATTGTTACGAAAATATATTGCCCATGCTCGTAGAACGATGCAACCGAGACTCACAGATGAAGCTGAAGCTCGGTTACTCGAATACTATACTGATCTTCGAAGTTCAAGTGGGAAGATCGAGGAAGGACGGCCTGATCCCATTGCGATTACTCCGCGTCAACTTGAAGCATTAGTAAGACTATCTGAAGCTCGGGCTAAAATGAGATTAAGTGAGGAAGTTACTTATGAAGATGCTTCTGGTGCAGTGAATCTCATGAATGCTACCTTAGAAAAGTTAGCTAAGGATGCAGAAACCGGCAAACTTGATATCGATAAATATTCCTCTGGAATAAGCGATCAAAGTCGGAGAAGATTGGATCGGATTGATGCATTAATTGATCATATGCTGAAAGAGTCTGATAATGCCCCTATTCCCATTGATTCAATTATCGAGCAAGCAGTTGAAGATGGTTTAGATAAAAACCAAGTCGAACAAGCTCTGGCAAATATGATTCGGATAGGTAAACTATTTGAACCTCAATCGGGACGAGTACAAAAAATTTAATCATTTGGTTATTTGGGGTCCCAATGAAGATTGAAGCATTACCGATTCAAGCGGGAATAAAAGAAATAATAATAGAATCTGACGGTATTAAAGATTTATACCCACCTCAAGAGTCTGCTTTTAAACAAGGACTGTTAAGTGACAAAAACCTTGTAATCTCTATTCCTACCGCGGCAGGGAAAACTTTACTTGCAGAAATTGCTGCACTACAACATGTTCTTGAAAATCGTAGTAAAGTCGTCTATTTATGTCCATTACGAGCATTAGCAAGTGAAAAGTACCAGAATTTTAAACGGTTTCAATCTCTGGGTGTAAAAGTAGCAATTACTTCTGGAGATTATGATTCTAAGGACCATTATCTTCCTCGATATGATATAATTATTTCGACAAATGAGAAATTTGATGCCCTTATGCGCCATCAAGTTACTTGGATCGAGGATGAAGTAAGTCTAGTCATAGTTGATGAATGTCACTTATTAAATGATCAGCATCGTGGACCAACATTAGAAATCTTATTGGCGCGCCTTTTACAGAGGAATTCTGGCTTACAAATCATAGCATTAAGTGCAACTGTAGGAAACAGTGAGGAACTTGCAGAATGGTTGGATGCCGAACTTGTACAAAGTGATTGGCGGCCTGTTCCCTTAAAAGAAGGAGTTTATTATGATGATTATGTAACATATTCTGATTACTCTACTCGCGATATTCCATATAAAAGGAAGGATCCTTTGCTCAATCTAGCTCTTGACTCCTATCATTCAAAAGAACAGCTTTTAATATTTAATCCTTCCCGTAGATCCGCTGTAGCAACTGCTAATAAGATAGGTAATCAACTAGAACCCCTCCTTAGCCATCTTGAAAAAAAGAAACTCTCTGATAGGGCTAGTACAATTACTACAAACCTATCGGATCCATTATCAAAACAATTGGTTACCTGTGTTAAGAAAGGAACTGCCTTTCATCATGCAGGATTAAATTCTAATCAGCGTTCGATAATAGAGGAATCGTTTAAAGAAGGTTTAATTAAAATACTATGCGCTACGCCTACTTTAGCCGCTGGAATAAATGTTCCCGCAAAAAGAGTGATCATTTCGAGTGTTTATCGGTATTCAGTTGAACAAGGCTCATATCCAATTATGACACTTGAATATAAACAGATGAGCGGCCGTGCTGGGCGCCCTCAATACGATAAAGAAGGTGAAGCGATTTTAATCGCAAAACAACCTCATATAGTGCAATGGCTTATGGATCGATATATTTTAAAGGATTCAGAAGCGGTATATTCGAAATTAGCAGCTATGCCAGCCCTCCGTCGAAGTATTTTAGGGTTAATTGCCTCGAGAGTTATACCTGATATTGAGGAATTACTAAAATTCTTTGAAAAAACATTTTATGGTTTCCAGTATGAGGCAGCGTTGTTGGAGAACAAAATTCGGGAGGTAATCGATATGTTAATCGTCTGGGAAATGATTAATCCTTTAGATGCACGTGAAACACTTAGAGCTACTCCATATGGAACCAGAGTAAGTCAGCTCTATCTTGATCCCGAAACGGCGGCTTATGTTGTAGAAGGATTGAAGGATGTAGTAGAAAAAGGGATTTCCAAAATTCATCCAATTGCGTTGTTTGATTTGTTGGTAGGTACTCCAGATATGGTTAACTTGATGTTCGGAAAAGCAAATCAAGCTGCTGCTGAAAAAAGGTTTGATAAATTTGCTAGTCGCCTATTAAAATCTGTTCCAGATAAGGATGACATTGAATATGATTTTCGATTGCGGGATTTCTATACTGCATTATTTTTATGGGATTGGGTGAATGAATTACCTATTGAAAAGTTACTTATTCGTTATAAAATCGGAGCAGGAGATGTACATCGAATTACTGACACTGCCACATGGCTTACCGCCGCTATTAGTGAAATAACCTCTATTTTTGCTAAAGCCAATCCTCGTTTTCTTTTCCTCACCAAGAAAGCTGAAACATTGTCCGAAAGAGTGAAATATGGAATTAAGAGCGATGCAGTAAGTTTAACTACTATTAAAGGTATAGGTCGCAAAAGAGCGCGCATTTTACTGGATCATGGAATCCGAAACACCACCCAACTTGCGAAAATTGAACAATCTCAAATTTCAAGTATCCCTGGATTTGGAAAAGAGCTCACAAAAACAATAATGAACGAAATTGCTAAAATGGAAGCATCTGAGCAAGATCAGAGAATGCAAGATATAGGAAGTTCTGATATTCTTCACTAAATAGAGCTACAAAAAATCAATTATCACTTATTTTAGTCGCCAAACGTCGATTTTACGACAATTTCCTGACGATAAATTAGGATTTAAATCCATTCTAATAGGAACTTCTTACTTTAACATCTCAATTTCCATACAAAAAACCATACATTTTTACATAGAGTAAATACACATTATAAAGAACGTTATTCAAAAAAAATAGTTACAGAACTTTCACTAGGTGCGGAAAATGAGCTCTTCAATAATTGAGTACCCAATTGATCATGGTAAAGATCTCATACCTCTTTTTGGAGATGAAATAAATCTCGCTACAATATTACAATCTATTCTTACAGAGAAAATCGGAATAATTTACAGTAACGATGTGGAAAATCCAACTGTAGCCTTGGTTTGTTATGATGTCTTGAATTTTGTAGCAGGTGACAGTAATAAGATAGAGGCAAAGGAGCTTCTCCCTTTCATTCCATTCCACAAAATTATCATTACTTCTGATGATAGTTGGGTTCAATTACTCCGAAATGAATGGGGGAATAGATTCATTGAAGTGAAAGCTCCAAGAAAAAAATTTTCTTCAAACTCATTAGATCTCAGTTATATAAGAACGCTCAAAGGATCACTACCCGAGGAATATCGTATTGCTCCAATATCCCATGAAAATATGCTTTATTTCGATAAGATGATGAAAGATTATATATTTAGTTTATTCAGCACATCTGAAGAGTTTTTACGAACAGGTTTTGGATATTGTATAATGCATGATCAAAAAATCATTTGCGCAGCTGCCACATCGCATCCACCTGTAGAAAATGCCTTTGAAATACAGATCGTTACCCGAAAAGAATATCGATGTCAGGGTTTAGCCACTATAGCTGCTGCTTATCTGATTGAATATAGCCTTGAAAATCGATATGATCCTAGATGGGATGCGGATAACGAAACGTCAGCTAAACTAGCAGAAAAATTAGGATATAGTAATCCTGTACCTTATAAGATTTATTTCCGAGCTAGACTTCCTGTAGTAATCCTAAGGAAACTCAAAATTAATCACATTATTAGAATCGTCTTAAAAATAATTGGAAAATCTCCAGAATAATATTTGAAGAGTAATCTCCTTAACGATTCATAGAATATTAGAAAATCTACACCTATGAACTGTTAAAAGCTGAAATTTACGTTAGAATTTACCTGAGGTCTGAAAGAATGAATAAAACCGATTTAATGTTAGAAGAAATGCTAGAGCAACCAAAAATACTTGAATCGATATTAAAAAACTCTGATGATATCGAAAAGGTTGCAAACAAGGTTAAAGAGGAAAATATTGAGAAAATTATACTAACTGGGTGTGGTGACAGTTTTTGCGCCTCATGGTTCGGAGCCCTCTTAGCAAAAAAATGGTGTCCTCAATTCGAGGTTCAACATTTTGAACCTTTTGATTTTGTTAATTATTATAATCCCAAAAATTTGGAAAACACTTTAGTTATTGGTATTTCCGTGTCGGGAGGAACTTTACGAGTTTTAGAAGCATTACGTTTTTCTCGTGTAAATAAAGCTACTACTCTCGTAATCACGGATAATCCCAAAGGTAAGATTGTGAAAGAAACTGATATGCAGCTTTTAATCCATGCTTCTCCACCTGAATCATTACTCTCAACTTCATATAAGTCAGAAGTCGCCCAGCAATATATTGGATACCAGAATGATGTTGCACAAACAAAAACCTATCTAGCCAATTTAGGAGTCTTAATTCTATTTATGACTTATTTAGCTCCCAAACCAGAAAATCATCTTCAAGAAGTGCGAAATTCGTTTTCTCGGGTGAGTGATGCCTTAGAATTAAAAAGTGAGTACATAAAAATGGGTAAGTTATTGGCAAATACCTCAAGAAATATCTCATTCGTTGGTTCAGGGCCAAATTCTCCAACAAGTCTTTTCGGGGCCTACAAAATGTTTGAATTTACCTTACATGGATTTTCCAGTGATATTGAAGAATACTGTCATACACGCTATTTTATTACAGACGAAAAGTCAAGTGTGATTTTCTTAGCTCCAGATATTCAGTGTTACAATCGGATTATGGAGATTGAACCAGTCCTAAGAGATACCATTAAGGCCCAAACGGTGATAATCACCAAAAAGGAATTTTCACCCTCTATAACCCCCAAAGTAATTCCACTTACGCTACCTGAAGATCCAATTTTGTCTCCCTTAGTATTGACTATTCCAGTCGAATTTATATCCTATTCCTTGGCTAAAGAGTTGGGATTTAATACTAATACCTTTCGTGGAGGAGTAGAAACTGAGAAATATGTCACAGGTTCCTTTGCTACAATAAGACAGTCACGATTACAGTACTGACTAGCATTGTATAGCTTAACGGCTTTTTATTACACCAATGCGCATACATTGGTTAAATATGGGACATTGACTACATTTGGGACTTGTTGGGGTGCATATGTTCTGTCCCCATCTTACTAGGATGTCATTAATCGGAATCCACCATTTTTTAGGAAGAGTTTTTCGCAACATCATTTCTACAGTGTCTGCATCATGAAAAATAACCTTACCTTGCTTTTCCCCTTTAATAGGGATGAAACCAATTCTTTGAGTTATCCTTCCAACGTGCACATCTACACAAATTCCAGGTTTTCCGAAACCCATGGTGATAACAAGATTTGCTGTTTTTCGTCCCACTCCCTTAAAACTCAACAGTTCATTGAGAGATGAAGGAACTTTACCCTCATATTCATCTAGAAGTCGTTGACAAATATCTCGAATAGTTTCAGCCTTACGATGGTAAAACCCTACTGGATAAATTATTTTCTCGAGTTCTTCCATCGGTAGCTTCAGAATTTCCTCTGGAGTTGCTGCTTTATCAAAAAGTGCTTTACTGGCCTTGTAAGTTGTTTCATCTTTTGTCCGTAAGCTTAGTATGGTCGCAATGAGAATCTGAAATGGATTTCGCTTTTTTTTAGATATGTTAGTAACTAAAGGATCTTGAAGAGTTGATGTGAATTCCTTTAATGTTGTTAAAATACTATCAAACGTATTTGCATCTATTTGAGATGAACTATGAATTACCATAAACCTCTAACCAGCATTTAATTAGAAAAAAAGATATTTGGGACATAATCCCCTATTCTCCTATTTGCTTAAATTTTTGCTCATTTCAAATCTAGCTTCAATTCCTCCTCCTTGTTCCTGTGTATAAGCTTCTAAATCAAATCCAATGAGATTAAACCCATTTTTTAAGTAAAAATTAATCGCTTTGATATTAGTATTTTGGCATTCCAAAACTAACGCCCTAGAACCAAATTTTTTCGCTTTTTTGTAAATAAAATCAATGAGAAGAGTACCGAATCCCTTTCTCTGGTATTCTGGTTGAATTATAATATCCCAAACGCGTGTTCGATTTGAATGGCTTTGATGTTCAAATACCGCAATTCCAATCTCTCTATCTTCTGCGTTCTGCAATACGTAATATTCTGCCTCTCCTTTGTACGGTTCAAACAGTTGATAGTCCCATCTTTTACTGAAAGATTCTTTAAACGATGCTTTCTCCCATTCAAAGACCCATCCTTTATTGTCTGGTTTAACTTGTACCTTTACCCTGTAAAAATAATCAGATGTATATTCTATCTTTACTTTCTTATTTTTTGGATAATCTTCTTCAAATATTCGTGTGATCTGCAAGAATTACTCCTCGCTTTTGGTGTATAGAAAATAGAGTGAACAGGAAATTCTAGTTTGGACGAAATTGGGATATAATACACACCCTAATCTCGAATATATGTTTGTTTTTCTCTAAAGTGGATAAGGGGAATATTATAAAATAAGACGGATGAAGTTTCCTTGATTGGTTTGACGACTGAGGAATCTATTATTAAAGAGGAAATGATCCAAAAGCTGCTTAATGATCCTGATAAATTCGAAAGGATGTTTGCAGCCCAGTATTTATTTAAATACAGTTATCAAGAGAGTAAATCTATATTGAAGGATGCTCTAAAAGATAAGGATCCAGAAGTAGTCGTCTGCATCACTCGATTGTTTGAATGTAAAGAAGAATCGTTCTAAAGACCATTTCAATAAATAATACTGATTACTACTTGCTATTTCTGTTCAGATGATTGTACCAAGTATACCGAGCTTATTGGAATATTTATAGGCCTTTTCGACCCCTTACCAACCAGTACAACAGATAAGTGATTATTATCAGTGTCAATAGCATCAATAGTTGCTTTTTTTCCTCTATAAGGACCATCTATGATTTTTATTAGGTCATTCGTTTTTAGACCCAGTTCAAGAGTCTTTTTAATATGAGCAAATGTTTTTATTCCAAATCGCCAGTGAATACGGAAATTTAGTCGTTTTTCTGGAACTCCTAAGAAGAGTTGCTTTTGTAAGGCCTGTAATGCTGATAGATCTTGTACAGCATCTGTAATTGCCCGAATCGTAGGATATTCAGAAACTAAATTCTCGATCTTATCTAAATTAAGTGAATTTGAAATATCTGTATTTGAATAAACGAGATTGATGTTTTTTGTGTCAGTAACTTGTGATTGGTCAATAAAGGTTTGAAAAGAAAAGCGGGATGTTAATAATGGGGGAATAATTTTATCTAATGTGCCAAATAGATGAATGAGAGATGAGGGACTGCGTTCTACATGGCTTTCCAATATTATATGTTTTCTGCATAGGAGATACTCAACGAGTTTGGATGACAATGGTAACGGCTCAAGGTTTTCAAAGTCATCAGAGCGAAGAAGACGATTTCCTTCTACGGATAAACTGCCATTAAATAGTGGAGAGATGAAATAGAGTGCTGATTTCTCATTATAGATCGAATTATCTATAATCAACGTATGTGTTTTAATTGCCTTTCTTCCAAATTGATCAGTACCATCATCGAAGGTAAATCTTAGACCAATTTTTCCTGAACTATGCAGAAATTTAGTTAAATATACTTCATCAAACTTTTTGGGACGTTTTTTTGGTACATACTGAGATAAGTCTTGGATCTGACTTTTAGAGACCGTAGCTTTAACAACATCTAATCCCTTCGGGGGGATATTTCTCACAATTACTTGATGAATATCAGTCATTGTTATTCCTATGTATGTTTAACGCTTTAGTACAATGCTTGTTTACACTTTTCAAAAATCTCATCTATTTTTTCGTATGGGGAGTCCTGTACACTAATGAAAACTCGTTCAAATACAGCAAAGGGAAAAGTCATCCTAAAATCTTTAACAACAGCGTCAAAATTATCCAGAAATTCATCAGCTTTCGTTTCATCGTAATTAATTGTATCCATTTTATTAACTACAAAAACGAATAGTGTTTTCTTCTTTCGAGCTTTTTTATCTGCCTTTTCTGGGTCTAAATTGATGCTGTCAAGAAAATAATTAAACGAATCTTCCATTGCTACCCGTTGAGCTTCTACAGGTTGAGAAGGATCAAGCATAAATAGAATTCCATCAGTTTTATATCTACGCATGGCTTCACGCCATTTTCGTCTTAATTTAAAGTCACCAGGATTGTCGACAGCTATAATATTGTATTTACGGTAGCGTTCTAAAGATATCTTTGATTGTTGTGCCGCAGACAGAAGAACCATCTTTTTTCTTTCAATAGTAATGTCCATCGTTTTTTCTGTGGCTGCAGGGTCTTCACCCTTCAACCTTTTTATAAGACTGGTCTTCCCAACACCTGTGTGCCCTAAAATAGTCATTCTAATATCTCTGTCTAGTACCACGAGTAGTCACCCCAAAATAAAGGGCCGAGGAAGAGATTAGATTTATACTTCCTCACACTTTATCTGAATGAAAGCTCCTAATAAGACTAACCATATGGAATTAATATCAGATCTCAACGCTCATATTTATTAATACTAAAACAATGGATTATTGGTAATAATTCGTAATCTAGTTAATTTAAAACCCCCTATTTCCCTTTTAATAAAGAAAGAAACGCTTAAGAAGAACGAAGGATCTTTTTTTTCCTAATCATATCACTAAGATCAAATCATGAAAAGAAGGCGTTACCTATATAAAATCAAAGATATGCAAAAATTGTTGTTCTTAAGCAAAAATGGAATGTTTTTTTAGGGAATCCAATTACCAAGAAGATGAATTCGATGTCATAATTATTTTTAATTGAAAAAAATTCGTGTAGTACAGAAATCAAGCAGAATCTAAAGTTTTTATCGAAGTATAAATGACGAAAAATATAATTAGGAAAAAATAAGTACGAAGAGAAGGTTTTAAACAAACAATGGAGCTAAGGGAACTTACCCCTAACCTCGTCATAAACGAGTACAAATAGTGGATTTGCGGACGAATTTCGATAATGTGAGGTAAGGGCACAATCATGGAATCAGGCGGAAACAAGTCAAAAATAAAAAGCCTTTTAAACATGAAGCTAGCCAATCTCTTCGTAAGAAACGATTGGCACTATAAATGCCAATATTACTTTCGAACATCAAAATACTCCCAAATAAAAATAATGTATGCGGAGGCATAAATTTAGAATGTCTGCAGTCACAATAGCAAAAATGATCCAACTACAAGAATCCAAACCCATATCACTACCCGCAGATTTCCTGGAAACATTGCGACCGAAAGATGTGGAGGAAAGCTCAGCAGTAATGATCCTAGCCCCTTCAACTAAGATTATCCGGATAATTCCAACAAAAAGTCCGGAAGTGGTAAAAGTTGCCATTGAGATCGGTGAACTATCACCTGATTTTCTACAAGAACTGGGCGTAGTGTTCATGCGTAGTAAGATCAAGACGTTATATAGTACAGGTTTGTGTTTCACACAGGATTCGTGTACTTACGAGGGTTACCTCGATTCTAGCGACTTGACTATTTCACGAGACCAACTCCAGGACGAATTAAAGGAAATCAAGGGTGTAAGCAAGGTCGATATCACGACTTTGACCGCAGCTTAATTCCCTGTTCGTCCTTCCTCTTTTTACACTTTCATTTATCTATCAATATTTCTCGGGTTCTCAGTGTAACCTATACTTCTGAACCTCTTTGTAGTAACAAATTGTTTTAATTATCCAACTTTTACCAAGGTCACCCTAGTATAGCAAGCACAAACGCAAAAGCTGGTTTCGTATTACATCTTACTAGCAATGGTGATTACAATTGGAGGATTTGATAGATTTACTCCAAAACTTGGTCGATTTAATTACCCCTATATTGGTAATATTTTGTATATCAGTACTTATTTGGTTTGGGGGGATTTTCCTCAAAACTCTAATTAGTAAACTTCCAAGAATTCCACTTGAGGGAAAAAATGCCCTAAACCTTGTAACAAGTATATCCCAATTGTTTTTGTTCACATATCTAACATTCATTATCCTAGGAGCCAGTCAAGAAGTCATCTTGGGATTTTCTGCGATTCTAGCAACCGTAATTGGATTTGCATCAACTTCTATCGCAACAAATTTATATGGAGGACTCTATTTAATTATTACACGACCATTTCGTGTGGGAGATTTAATTCAAGCACAAGAAGCGATCGGAATAGTCGAGGAGATTGGTTTAACTTTTACTAAAATTATAAAATTGGACAAGACGATTGTAATAATACCCAATAGTAATTTGTTGAATGTTTCATTATTAAATTATAGTATACAATTACCCCCCGATCAAGAAAAAGTGGAAGGAGGATTAAACGCTCTAGATGCAATTAAAGTTCTTTCTACTGAATTATATATTGATTCTCGCTATATTCAGTTTAGACGAATATTACAACTACAACTTACTGCAGTAACTCCTCCAATATCTGTTACTAAAGTCAATAAACGTCTAACAAAAGTATGTGAAAAATTTACGCCCATTTTTGGACAAGAACCAAGCTATTATTTTGGAAAGAGTGATTATCGCCAAAATACATACCTTTTAATTACAGCACCGGATGCATATACCATTTTCAATACTTGGCCTTATTTGATGGAATCGATTATGGAAACGGTATTTGCTGAACTCCAGGAGGGATCTGAAGAATGATTAGCGAAACTTTCATTGACTCTATCCCCTCAGAAATCAAACTATTGCTTTTAATTTCCATTATTACGATTCTTCTTGTAGTTAATTGGATTACTCAAATGATTTTATCATCACAGATCCTTAGAAATCGTGGAATTCCGCTTGATATTGTGAATTTGATCAAGGTTCTGTGGAAGCTTATCACAGCATTGCTTATCCTTTATTCTATAATGATCCTTTATGGTCTTTCAGTGGAAGGAATTATTGGTGTCTCGGCATTTTTAGGGGCTATTGTATCTTTTGGTTCAACTCAAATGCTTAGTAATCTTTTTGTAGGAGTCTATATTGTTTTTGTAAGACCCTTTAGAGTTGATGACTTTATTGCTATTGGGAATGAGGTACGGGGCCAGGTTGTAGAAATTTCATTAAACTATACAAAGATTAGAACAGTGTATAATATTTACCACTATATTCCGAATAAAATTTTCATGACGTCGAATATTACTATATACAAGCAGAAAATTAAACGAAGGATAAGTGATACAGAAGCTCTGGCTTTACAGGCGAGAAAATCTAGAATACGACGGATAAGGACCTTTGCCCTTCAATTAATCGAAGAAGAAGTGGTAAGATATACATTTATCTGGGGTGCTCCATATGGAGACTTAAAATCGACAAAAGACAAAATCCAAGAAATATGCGATATTTATTCCGGAGTTTTTGGTTATAAACCTGAATTCTTTCTTTATTCGCTAGATTATCGAATGCAGTTCAAAATGATAATTACCACTCATAGCACTGAATTATTGATGAGTAATATCTTGAACTTTAGGAATGATATTGTTGCACAATTCCATTAACTTTCAGAAAGAATATGGGGAGCTAATAGATCTCGCACCTGTCTTCCTGATTTTTTTGAATTCCATTTCAGAAGATCCATATGAGTAGCACCTGGAACTGTAAGATTTTTAGCATGCTTTAATGGAACACTCGCTGCATCTACCACCCCATCATTTGGAATTAACCCAATATGTATAAATGGAAATTTTCGTGTGATAGAAATTTTTCTAAAAAGAAAAGGTTGCCAAACAGCTTCTAAAAGACCAGAAGAGTTTAATCCCCTTACAGTGTACCATTTTATCCTTTTTTCTTCCTCTGTTAAACGTTTGCTAAGATTTTTGAGGAACTTGGAGTTTGGTACCATTTGAATAAACTGGGATTTTAGAATCTGCCAGTCATTCATACTGATACCGCCACGTGGTAATTCTAAGGCCAGATTCAATCCAGTGAGTATAATGTCTGTTGGAATATTTATTACACGTTGAGCGAGTCTTGTTCCGCGATTCGGTGTACCCAATAAGAAGACTCGTGATACTTGGAAATTCATCTTTCTTTTGGGGAGTAAGAATTTAACCAGGGCACGCGTAACCAATCCTCCCATAGAATGCGCAAAAATATCAACACAAACAGTTTCTTTTTGGTTCTGGATAACTGAATTAATTAAGTTAAGAAAATTCGATGATAATGTCTGTTCAGTATCTGGATCATAGATTGGTGTCTTTAAATCATACGTACGGCTGAAATCCAACCCGTATTTTGAATCATAGTAGGATACGTTGAGGACTTCATTATAAATTTCCGCAAAAGAAGAATCTGATAAATATTGTTCGATTTCTTTCATGAAACCAGTTTTTCCAGCAAACCCATGAACTAAAATTGCTATACGGTGACGATTTTTACGGACATCACTCATAACGTAAATTAAATTTCCTTAGAATTTAAGTTTGTCGGGATGAAAGGAATAGCACAAGACTCATCCAATTAATAAAAAATTGTAAGAGAAAGGATTCTTATTCCTGGATATCCTTATTCATCTTCCACAGGAGTAAATAACTGCCAGTCACTCATCTTGAAATTGAGGATCATATCTTCTCCATTTGGACATTCTACACGTAAGACTAGTTGTTTTTTGCTCTTCAATACAACTTCAGGATGAAGGCATCCTTCTCGTAACTTCTCTAACAAAAAACGTACATAAGAATCTGAAATAGCAGTTAACGACCCATTCTGTAAATTCTCTGCCACCTGACCTGGGAAGATTTGTACTGTTCGTCCACTTCTTTTAGTTTCGATTAACCCCACATCTTCTAGACGGGTGAGATGATATCGAACTGTATCGTGATGGACCGATGGTTTGATTCCCTGAGCTATTTGACTCTGGAAGGATCCAGGATGATTTAGGACGTATGTGAAGATTTTACTAGCAGTAGGAGGACGTAAAACTGTAAAAATTCTTTCAGCTTCTGCTGATCGGAGGCCCGCTGGGTAATAAACTCGTTTTCCTGCATATTTTATAGATTTAATTAGCGAGTCTTCTTCAAGTCGTTTTAAATGCCAGTTAAGCGTGCCCTGAGGTAATTCAAGAAATTTCGCTAAATCAAAAAAGTATGACCCAGGATTTTCTGCCAAAATTGAGTAAATTTTCCGGCGTACAGGATGTAATAATAAACTTAGATTCTCACCATCATCAGAAACGAAAGCCATACGGGAATCATACTCTTAGCGGATTATAATAATGATTAATATGCACAGAAGATTGTTCTTTAATTAATGTTGTTTTTATCCTATTAATTAGTATTTTTCGTTTTCACTGATTCACCTAGGACAAGTAGCAAATGGCATCCCGCTTTGACTCGAAAAGTTATGTACTAAACCAATTCAATGCTCTTGCTAGTAAATATTTCCCACATGAGTATATGCGCGTGAATAGTGGAAAGAAAGGGTTTCGTTTGAGTGATGGTACAAACAATCTGATTGAAAAAGCTAAAGATGTTGTTTCTCAAGCAGAAAACAACCGTGAAATAATACCACAATCAACAGCGAGAATTTACAAGTATGGTGTCGTATTTCAGCAAATATTTGATGATTTAGGAAAATATCAAACAATGACTTCGATAAAATCACGTTCAAGAAGAGGGTATCGCAAGGAAATGGAGTTTCTTGGATTTGATTTAAAGAAGATCGAATTAGAATTAAAAAAAAGTTCCAATCCTTCTGTGAAAATTCAAAAAGATGAAAAACTTGTACGAGATATAAAAAAACAGTATCTCCAGCTACTCCAAGAAGATGAATTTGAGAAGTTGAAGTCTGATATTTCTCACAAGAGTACCTTATTCATTCTGGAGGACTCTGTTGGATACAAGTTTTTTGATACTCAAACTCGAAATATTACTTCAATAACTCGAAAGTTAACTCAATTAAACCAATTAAAAGCTGAAAAAGAAAGACTTCTTAGTTCCCAAGAATCTCTTGAAACACAAATCACTGAATTAACTCCTTTGATACCCAAGTATGAAGGAATTATCCGTGCTCAGAAAAACGGAATGGGAGTGTATGAGAGAACTGATAGAAAAGAAGCCCTTCTTACTGATTCAGAAATTTCTCTCTTTCTCAAAATATTGACTACATCTCTAGAACGGTATATTAAGATGATAGAAAGACGAGAAAAGCAACGATTAGAACAAAGAGAACAGTTTCTAAGACTAATTCTTGAACCTACAAAATTTGAGGGTTTAGATGAGGGTTTGTGGAAGCAGATTGTCTTCATTATAGAATCACATGGAATTGAATTACTACAAGGGAAAAATTGGTTTAATTTTCAGTTTCCAGATGAATTAAGAGCCTATATTACCGATAAAAACGTGCTGAGTAAATTTGCAGAATTGAGAGTTCTTGAGAAGGAACTGGATGAAATTGATAAGCAGTTACACGAAATTCCGTCTTTCCGCGAAGCGATGAGTCTTATTAATAACCTTGAAACTATGAAAAATTCACTTACAGAATCTCAAGAAAGGGTAAATGAGTTAAAAACGGAAATTCTTGATTTAACTGACTCAATTGCTGAAGAAAGGCAAAATTATCTTCAATCTCTCAGTTAAATTGCCTCGAGAACTTCAAGTAAAACTTCCGCTGCGGTTGCTTTTCTTACTCTTTGGTCACTTAAACTTGCGATTTTTTGTTTTGCTTCCTCCTGATTGTGGCCTTCAATATCTAATCGCACCTTTAAACTTTCGACCTTGGTTTCTAATACCCTAACTTCTTTTTGAAGGTCAACTAACCATCGACGTACTTTTCTTTCTTCAGTGGCTTTTTTACGTTGAGTGGTTGCTAATCCAGATGAATACTCATCTTTCAATGAGTCATATACCGCTTGTGACACTTCACCAGCCCGGTTTTTCTCCTCAATCTTTTCTAACCGCTCTGACCATTTATTTTCTGATTCAATTAGCTTTTCAATTTCCAGAGGTTCAGGGTTCAGGGAATCCTTTTCCTTTTGAAGGGAATTGATCTTCTCTTGGAGTTTTTCTGTTTGGCTAGCTGATTCTGTATCAGTTATTAACCCGATTTCAAGTTTCTTCCCCAGTTCATCAATATCCTTAAGTAAAGTTTTCATTTCAGTGTTTATTTGCTTCTTCCTTTTTCGTGCGTACAGCGAATCTATAATAGAGGAAGGAATTTTCTCAATAACATCTTCTTGAACGGGGCGAATGGGTTCGGGTGAGGATGCATGAGTTCTCTGAGTTTGTCGTGCAGTAGGAGGAGTTCTTAATTCATTTTGCCCTCTTCTAATAGGGCTTCCACAGAAACGACAAAATCGTGCTGTAACACTGATTTCTTTACCGCAGTTTGCACAATAAGTGGTTTGTGACATATTAC
>JAEOTC010000084.1 GCA_016840035.1 Candidatus Hodarchaeota archaeon
CGAAAACACGAAATGTTGCTTTATCCTCCCCTAAATCTACATATTTAAAGACCCACCAATTAAGAATTCTTACCTGACTCTTTCTAATTTGCCTTCGTGCTTTAAGAAGAGGACACCGATGTCGTGAACGGCAAGTTCTAGCGTAAGGTGCATCAAAAGCACAGGGTGAGATATTTGCTCCTGATTTTATGATGGGACAATAATATGCACCCCTTCCTTTCAAGAGAGCCACAGTAAAGCCATGTTTACGTCCATATTGCTGCAATACAGAATACCAGAAATCTTGATGCATTTTATAAGGAACAATAATATCAATTTTACCATTTGAATTGGTGAGAAGATAATTAGATAACAAACAGGCTGCAATATCTGTTTTTCCTGAACCTGTAGGTAAAGAACAAAAGAAGGAAGAATATCGTGACCATTCCTCTTGAATTTGATTGTAAGTCCTCAATTGTTGAGGTCTTACTGAAGGATGAATAATTAGGTCTGAAATGGCCGAAGGCAAGGATCTTCTCCATTGAAAAAATATTCTAGTAAGTATTCAAATCTTTCTTGATTATGGAGAAGAGAATTATTAGGAACGAATCTGTACCAAAAAATTATAACGAGTTGAGATTTTCTTTCTTTTGAATCCCAAATAAGTAACTCTATCTTGTTTCAGAATAAATTAGCTTGAATGATACACAAAAGGAGTCAAGACGAATGGTCGATGCTGTCATATTATTATGTGTTATGCCTGGATCAGAGCAATCTGTCAAAGAGGCAGTTCTTAAGTTGGATGGAGTTAAGAAGTGTAAAATTACTTTTGGTGAGTATGACTTATACTTAGATGTTAAAGCTAAAAATGTAAAGTCTCTCGGAACTTTTGTTACGAAAGAAATACGTAGAGTTTCTGGCGTGACGAAATCAATAACATTAATTATCAGTGAATCTTTGGAAGATAATGGCTGAGATCTTACGTATATAACTTACTCAAAGATTTTGAGAGCTGCTTCCTGAATATAGCAGTAAACTGGTTCGGAGATATGAAAGTCACATTCAGAACCTGGTATATGAATTCTTAGAACTTTTATGTCGTTTTTATCGACTTTTTCAAACTTTGATGAAATTAATACCAATAACGTGACTTGATTGAACATTGGTTCTGGAATAACTGAAATAACTTTCCCTTCAAATGAATTATTGGAATAATAAGGTGTTTTGGCTATAGATATTTGTGTGGGATTTATATAAATCCCTTTAATTTTCGTAGAGAAATCAAAATCATCTGGGATATTAATCTCAATATCCCCAATCTCACTCATTAATATTAGTGACTTAGCTTCTTCATTTTTTCTCATAGAAGTGATTTTGTATAAATTTTTAAGGCCTAATGCAATAGCTACTTCGATAGATTTTGGATTATTATTAATTTCTACCGGTGATCCGTCTTGTAAAATCATCCCAAGATTTAAAACCACAATTTTGTCAGCAAGCATTTTTGCCTCTTCTAAGTCATGGGTAACAAAGAGAGTAGTAATGTTAGACTCCTTTTGGATTCTCCGAATATAAATTGCCAATTGTTCTCGTAATTGGGAGTCAATATTACTTAATGGCTCATCTAGTAGAAGTAATTTAGGAGATGGAGCTAATGCTCGTAACAAGGCAACTCTTTGTTGTTGACCACCACTAATTTCATGAGGTTTTCGATTTAAGACATCACTAAGTTCGCTAAGTTTCGCTAATTCATGAACTTTATCTTTAACACTCTTTCTTCCTAATTTTTGCGCTCTGAGACCGAAAGCAATGTTCTCAAAGACTGATAGGTGAGGAAAAAGAGCCTGATTTTGAGGGACATAACCAATATTTCTAGATTCAATCGATGAGGACGTAATATCATCTGAATTAATCCGAATCGATCCTTGCTGAGGAGATAAAATGCCTACAATAGTTTTAAGGATCGTTGTCTTTCCACATCCAGATGGACCTACAATTGCTATTAATTCCCCCTCTTCACCTGTAAATGAAATGTTCTCAAGAACCCATTGTTCCTCATATTTGTAAGACAGCTTGTCAATCTCTAAATAAGGCATTTCTGACCACCTTCAATTTTGTAACAACTCATATTCTAAAATCTACCTTCCCTAAGCGATCTATAATCATAAAACTCCCAACAGTAATAATAACAAGTATGGATGCAAACCCAGCCGCAGCAGCAACATCTCTCATCGCAATTAATCTGTAAATACCCACAGGAATAGTAGCAAAATTTGATTTTGAGAGGAAGTAAGTCGCTCCAAATTCCCCAATTGAGATGGCAAAACTGAATAATCCTGCCATGACAATTCCAGGTAGTAATAGAGGTAATTCTATCTTGAAGAATGCACCTAACCGTGATACACCCAAACTTCGAGCAACATTAACAGTAGTCTGATCAATATTCGATCGTGTGGCTGCAATAATACGATTTGCAAATGGGAAAGCAATCAAAGTTTGAGCTATTATAATTACTAGTGAAATATTTTCATAGATTGGCGTTTCACGATAAAGACTAAATAGAGAGAAGGCAAGGGTAATAGAAGAGACTGTTAATGGTAGGATTACTATGATTCCTGTAAATGAGCGAAAGAGAGTTATCTTAGGTCTTCCCTTATATGTTGTTTCATAATTTAAACCATAATTTAACAACAGGGCAAGAAGAGGGGCGATGAGAATAATTCCTATCCCAAATAACAGACTATTAGCTATCATATTGAGCGGATGTAAACCGATAAAAGAGCTGATATCTTGATCAAATAGCTTAGAATAATTGAGTAATGTAAACACATTTTCAGAAGTTGTCAATGAAGCGTAAAAAACTCCGACAACTGGAAGGACACAAATAACGCCAATAAGTACAAAATATAACCCGACTAGCGTGTTTCTTACGAAAAATTTTCGTGTATATGGATGATCAATCAGCGATTTCTCAATTTTCCAAGAGAATCGTTCTGTAGGAATCTCATATTTATTGGAAAAATAGAGGTATAGGAGAATAATAAGAACATTGATGAGTAGCTGAATCATTGTAAGGGCTGCAGCGGAATTATAATTGAAATAAACCCAAATATAGTTGAAAATCCTAACTTCTAAGGTTTGAAATTGTACTCCCCCGAGTTTGAGGACAATTGCAAAACTATTGAATGAATAAATGAAAACAAGCAAGGAAGCAGCAGCTAGAACTGGGAAAATCTGAGGAAATTGTATATTTCGGAATATCCTCCATTTACTGGCCTTTAAACTTTTAGCAACCGTAATGAGATCGGGATTGATATTTTTCCAGCCTATCTCAGTTAATCGAATTATCACTGGTATGTTATAGAATATATGCGCAAGTAAAATTCCCTCATATGTATTTGTAATATTTATTAATTGGTATCCAGTCAAATCCTTCCAAAAATTATTAATTAGACTCCCCTCATCAAAAACTGAATAGAAACCTAATAAAACCACGATTGGTGGAAGAATAAATGGAATTGTTAAGAAACTCCTAATTAAATTCCTTAAAGGAAAGTCATAATGGGCTAGAATATACGATCCAGGAATTCCGATCAACAAACAAAGAAAAGTGGTGAGAAGCGCCTGCTGGATATCCCAGAAAAGAAATTTACGATTAAGTGGATGGTTCAGAACCTCTACGAAATGGGAAAAAGTAACGAGATTTCCTTCATCAAAAACGCCAAACGCCATCAAAAGAATGTTAATTAAAGGGATAATAAAAAAAATGGTTAAAAACGAACCAGGAATGACTAGGATCACAAACGCTTTGAGAGAATTCCGTTTTATGAGCATAAAAGTCAATCCAGTTACATTAAGCTAGTTGGACTTTTGAAATCACTGACGTTTTTTCTTCTTAAAGAATAACACAGGAATTACCAGTATCATTAAGCCAAAAACCGCAGAATAGAGATCGAAGCCTGAAATTCCTCGTGGGGTTTCATAATGCCCAAGAACAATTACTTGTTCCCACTGATCCTTCCAATCGTTGAGATTTTGGGCTAATAAGTCTGGTGAGAGAAGATCATTCAGCCTGTAAACATCATTTGGATGGATAACCGATTCTTCAAAGCATGGAGAGAGAGTAACCTCGGTATTAGCAGGATACATCCATTGGTGTTCAGGAATTTCACTCTGTAAAGAGGGACTCAAAAACCAGTCAATAAATTGTTTAGCATTTTCCTTATTGGGTGCATCCTTAACTAGACCCATTCCTTCGATTTGAAGCCAAGCGTTCTGCTGACTTCCTTCATGAGTCACGACGGCAGAAGTACTGTCGTCACCCCATTGACAATAACTGTAAGCTGGCGAGGTTCCATAAGAAACCATGAGTGGTTTGCTTTCGTCTTCAAAGAAGATGACAAATGCATCACTCCATGATTCTGTGATTGTAATCTGATTACGAGAGGTGTTCCACCAATTACGCCAGTTACTTCCTAATAAACCATCAAAATTGACCTCTGGATCACCATAAAC
>JAEOTC010000085.1 GCA_016840035.1 Candidatus Hodarchaeota archaeon
GTCTCTTGATCCGAGCAATGCCCAAAAACTCGGATTAAACGAAGCATTTGGTGTTTGGATGAACTTAACAAGAGATGAGCTACTTAGAGACGATGTTTTTGTTACTCTTGATGAGAATCAAACTAGTGTTCTTACTAAGTCTATATCCTCAAATCCTACAAAAGCACGAGTATCAGGTTTTGAATGGACATTTCTCACTTTCCTAATAATTGCTATAATTAAACGACATAGAATCAATCTTAAAACAAAGTTGTGAACTGTATAGCAAAGCTATCTACTCCCTTTGATTAAATGAAAGAATCTTGATTTCATGTGGATCAAAGGTGATTTCTCCAGTACCATCAGTTATTTGGATTGTTTCTTTGATAGTTCCATCAATACGTATGGATTTAGTCATTGAAACACGTTTTGGAACATTTATAAATGTGTTAACTGATTTAGCAGAGATATTATACACGGTAGCCCAAATCTCTTTTTCTCGCAATCGAAGAGAGGAGATTCGTATAGCTGGATCAAATACTTGAAGCATGGGTATCAATATTTCATCTAAAGGTTCTTTTTGAGGATAATATACTGTTGTAGGAGGTAGGGTGAAGAGTTCAGCTTGATCATAGCTTGAATGCAAAGGATCCGATTTCTTGTGTAGCCAAATACTATATTCAAAAATATATGTCTCATTGATTTCTTGGGCACCAGGTGTAGCTAAATACGGGCCAGCGTGTTCAGGCCGTTCTGGAATATCAGATCTCGATAACCATCCAATAGCACGAAGTAATGTTAAACTAAGTTGTGATTTATTGACAAGTTCGACTTCTGGTAATCCTTTATTGATCAGTGTAACAGCGGTTTTTCCCTTTGGATCATCAATCCGAATGAATGCCTTTTGGGGCTGAATTCCACTCGCTTCTTCCAGAAAATTTGGGTTCTGTTCTGGTACTCCTAGTCTTTTGATAGTACCAAAATGTGTTGAAGTCTTTGTCTGAGATGCCTCAAATGGTAGGGGAAAACAAACTCTTAATCTATGGTCTTGTGCTAAGTTGATTAGTTCTGTTTTTATATCAATTCGAGGAATATCCCGATAAAATCGAAATACCATCGAAACAGGAATTGTAACTTTCCCAATTCGATTCTGTCTCGATTCATTAATCATTTCATATAATTCAAGATCTATAGTCTGTTCTATTTCCGCATAAACAGGCCCAGTAGTGCTTAGCTTTCTTTTAAGGATTTTTACTTTTACAAATTCTGGCCCAAGCCGTCCAAAAGTATATTCGTCTCCTCGATCTCCCCAATCTTCAAAGAAATGCAAATTTTTGTATTGAATCTTAGTTTGCTTCTCGTAAAGGTCAAATGTTCCATTCTTGGTAAACTTAACGGTATAGAATTCATTTTCAACTCGATCTTTACTTATCTCAAACAGCTTTTCTGGCATGGAAGTATTTGGAGGGACATCATGATGTACTCTTAGCTTCGTAAAAGCCCAGGCATTGAGTGGAACTAAAGCCGTGTACGCTAGATGTGCTTCCTTTGTCACAAGAATGTGAAATTTTTTGTAATTCTTTTCTTCAATCAATTTTAAGAATTCATTCTTCATCTTATTAACATCGAAGTCTCCAACAGGCTGATCACCTACAATAATGCGTACTTGACAGAGATTGCCATTATCTTTGTCCGTAATTGTTGCCTCATTGAGGTAAATACCCATGATTTGACGTCTTGGAAGTAATTTTAACAAATTTTTTAGCTTGAAGGGCCCTGTGGTCATTTCCCAGAGTTTTGTAGCAGAACTGCCAACTTCTTGAATCTCATAGTAATTCTTCTCGAAGCTAAGGTAACGAGGAGAGGTTTTCTCTGAGGAGGAAAAACTAACTAGAGCAGGAAGGTCGGAGGTATTTGTCGGGTTAAAACTTAGACAGAAAGAGTTCTTGGATATTTGATTTTGCACTGCTAAATGATCCTTATTTTCGTCTAAGATTGCTTCCACTATTGATACTGCTTGAGTATATCGTGTTTTCATCTCTAGATGTGTTTGGTCTATTGAACAACCACATATCGAATCATGTGGTTGATTATGGAGATGAAATCGCCAAGCTTCTAAGAGAAAAGAGCTTGGATAACTTTTCTTGTAAATCCACCAACAATATGCGCTTAATGGTTCCGCATACTTTACTAAGAGATCTTCAAGCTTCTGATTCCATTGTTTTATCCACATTCTTGCTGAATAAGTATCTTGGAGTAGATGTGCTCGTGCAGGGGATCTAAACTCACCTATATATTCCATAGCTTGATACCCTGTTGACTCAATGGTTGAAGTTAATTTCTTGACATAATCAGAAAGGTTTCCTATTGATATCTCCATATTAGGGATTTGAAGTTTCTTCAGAGAATCAAAAATCCTGGTACTGGGAACTTGATGATCTGTTCCATAGTGTAACAGATAAACAGGGAGAGTAGAAGGTGTAAATTCGTCTAAATTCGCGATTAATTCTGGAATTATCTCTTGGAGTTTTTCCTCTTCATCTGGTAATCCTGATGCATTCCCATATCCAAATGGTAAATAAATACCTATCAGGGATCTTTTAGATTCAGTACTCCCCTTCCATTTAAAGGGAATTTCGGTGATTTGTAAAGGAACACCACGCCATACTACTGCAGTTGTTAGATAAGTAAGATCTCCTAGTAGTTGTGGGATCACATTTGAGTGACCAAACATATCAGGTAGATACCCCACATTCATTAAGGGAATATCAAAGCTGGTACTAAGGTCATAGGAGTATTCAAGATTTCGTATCAAACTTTCCTCTCCCACTAGCCAAATATCAGGAAGAAGGTACCAGGGGCCAACTATTATACGGCCTGCACGGATATAATCTAGAACTTCCTCTTTTCGTTCTGGCCGAATCTCAAAATAGTCTTCTAACACTATAGTTTGTCCATCGAAGGTAAAAAAGAATTGATCATCCGTTTTCAACATTGTTAACAGTTCATCCACGAGTTTAACAAGCTTAAAACGAAATGATTGGAAGGATAAATACCATTCACGATCCCAATGCGTATGCGGTGTAACAAAAACAGTTTTTACGCCCTCTTCTGACACGTTTGGTTTAGTCAAGGAGTATCACCAGTGAAATGACGTACTGGAGAGAAGAAAGAACTGGGAAAAAAAGGTTTTTACGTGAGTAAAATCTATCTTGATTGGATAAAGAATTGTAAGTGCGTGTTTCTTACATCAAATACAGTTCTCAACTCTCCTCACGAAAATCTTAAATCTATATTTTTTGACATCATCCTATTTCAGAATACTGCAGTATCTAGGTGAAAGGTATGGAAAAGGTAAGAACAGATAATCTCACTGAACTTTTTGATGAGCGTTTACCTTTCAGATCAAAAGTAGCTTATGGGTTATCTCAAGGCTCTAGTGCCATCCTTAGCGGTATTGCGATTGGTACTGCAATCACCTTTTTCTACAATGTAAAATTAGGTTTAAATGAGGAATGGGCCTCTCTAGCATGGCTTTTGTTCGCGTTTTGGAATGCTATTAACGATCCTTTATTTGGTATACTCCAAGAACGTATTGATACAGATATGGGAAGACGAATTCCTGTTCTTCGCTTTGGCGCACCACTTTATGCTCTTACTTTTATTATTTGCTGGTTTCCATTTATGGGAAATACGCAAATAGCTCTCTTCTGGAATCTTTTACTCGTTCTCTTTTTGATCGACTCTATGTTCACGATGATTGGTTTAGTACTGACAGCATTACCTGCTGAGATGTGTCTAACGCAAGAAGCAAGATCTAACCTTGGTTTGTACAATGCTGTTCTAGGAGCTACTGGTGGTGTATTGGCGGTGATACTCCCCTTAGTTTTACTCACCGATGAAACTTCAACCGAGCTCAATCCTCTTTTCAAACCCATTATGATCTTGGTAGGAATAGTTGCTGGAACAATCTTGTTTATTGCAAGTCATTCATTGGTCGAAAACGAGTATGCACGAACTGAGGAACCCCTAGGTTTCATTGAATCAATGATTGAGACTTTGAAAAACAGGGAATTCCTCGCCTTTGAATCTAGTAATTTTATGCGAGAAGCAGCTTTTACCATAATAATGGGATCCATGACCTATTTCTCGCAATATGTACTGAAATTACACGGTTTTTTAGCTTCCTTGTTATTATTTTCTGTCTTTATTCTCCTGCTGGTATCTAGCTTCATTGCTGATAGGATGGTGAAGATTTATGGCTTAAAACGAGTTTACATTGCCGGATTATTGCTAGCTAGTTGTGGCCTTGTAACTTTGTTTTTCTCGGGAGATTGGCTTGTTCCAGTGCTGCTGAGTTTTTCGATAGTTGGAATAGGGTTCGGTCCAGTGAATTTAATATTTAATCCACTGATGGCTGATATAATGGACTACGATGAAATGTTAACTGGTAAAAGACGGGAAACAACTTATGCGGGTATGAACGCCTTACTCACTAAACCGGCTATTTCAATTGCGAATGCTCTATTTCTGATAATTATCAGTAGGTTCGGGTTTGATAACACAGAATCTATCCAAACAGAATCAGCAGTCTTGGGAATTCAGTTAGCTTACTCCTTAGTTCCTGCAATCTTCTTCTTAATCAGTGCAATTACTTTATTTAAATGGTACAAACTAGATGGCAAACATTGGATAGCAAAAAAAGCAGAATTAGCAAAAATACATCTTCAGAAAGAAAGAGAATACATTGAACATCTTCAGAGAAAGGGAAAGATTTCCAAGGTTTATCAGAGACTATATAGAGAGAAATCGTAAGTTTGACATTAATCCGAAATACACAAATCCCTTAGAAACTGTTTAAATAGCTGTGGGGCAACTAATTCCGGTACATGTGTTGGTGTAGTCGTTTGAGCTTCTGTTCGGGGTAATGAATGCACTGTTGTTTCAGATGTTTGACCAACGGTATATAATTTTAGAAAGGCCAGGTCTAGCTCCCTTAAGTACTCAAATGACTGAAATGGAACAACTGGATCCTCAACATCCCAAAGAATATTGACATGTTTTTCCCACTTTCTTAGGTGATCTGCGAGTCTTTTCAGTCCCCCTGGAGCAATTAGTCCCAAAAGCTCAATTTTCTGGATTAATTCTACAGCAATTTCAATAGCTAATGCTCCACCTAAGCTTCTTCCACAAATGCCAATTTTTCGATTAGAGAATCGTCCAGTTAAATGATTTATCAATTCAACCAAACTAGCTTTTTTAATTTCAAATGTCTCTTCAATTTCCCTACCATAAAAATGTGATAAACCATTACCTAATGTATCCACCTTGATAGCAATACAATGTTTATTTATTTGGTTTTGTAGAGGGTTCCAATGATTTACAGTTTGTGTTTTCTTACTTGCCCCATGTAGAAAAAAGATGACTGGTTGATTCTCCTTAATCCTTTGATCTCGTATTCGCTCTATAGGAATTGATCTATAATGGATTTTTCCATAAGTACTTTCGAAATAATGAGATTCTTCAAGATTAGTACTCATAAACCACACTTCCAAGATCTTTTGTTATAAATCTATTCTGGATTAGAATTTTGGGTATAGTTTTTGAGATGAAATAAATAATCTCTTAAAAGAAAGATTACCTAACATTTCAATCAGTGATACTATGGGAGAATATCAGGAAAAGGTCGAAAAACAACTGTGGACTATGCTTTGCTCCTCAAAAATTGATATTGGGAATAAGGAGGCATATCGACGTGTTTTCAAGCCTATATTTAAGATAAAGCATAAGGAAGCAGTCAAATTAGTTGAAGCTCCCCTATGGTCGAAACTTTATTCCCTCACAAAAGAGATTCGAGATCCGAAAGAACTTCGGTCACAATTTATCTCCTTAACGAAATTCAATGTAGGAGAAGTCACAGAGCAGATCTGGAATATTATGCACCTCTCTGTGACTAAAACTTGTGATGAACGGACTTTTAAGGAACTTTACAAGCCTTTATTCAAAATAGACACAAAAAGAGCGGTGAAGTTCTTTGATGATCATTTGTGGGTGGCACTCTATTCCATTACTCAAAAAATTAGTGATCCTGAAGAAATGGGTAAGAAATTAAAATCACTTGTTCAACTCGATGTTAAACGTGCGGCTGAACTCATCAAAGAGATTGATCCCGAAAAACACCAGTTTCTACAATATTACAAGAGATAATGATGATTAATGTATATTGTATGATATCAGTCTATTATGAATACGTTAAGAGAATTCTCGCTATTTTATCTTCTAGTAGGCCTTGTACTGTTTACTATTTACTGTCTATCAAAAATGTGATAGGTAATTTTGATAATCCTTCATTCTATTCAATTCTTGCTCCTTCATTTGCCTCAAAAACCAACTATATAACTCGATGAGAGTTAGGAGTAAAAGCAGAATAGACTTGGAATGGGCTTAAGTGAAACTAAAGATAGAATATAATGGCTTATCCATGGCAATCTTATTCTCAATGCTAATTTTGAGTATTTTAGTCAATAGTAATCCACTTATACATGAAATCCAAGCTTCTAAAGAAAATGGAGAACTAAAAAACCCAGATAAATTCATTTGGGAGACTCAAGGCCTCCCGTACCAAATTGATTCCTTAGATCCAGGTATTAACTATGAAACTCCTGGATGTACAGTTGTTGAGATGGTTTATGAAACTTTAGTTGGATATAAGAGCAATTCTGTTGAGGAGGTCGAGGGGAGACTCGCAACAGATTGGACAATTTCCCCTGATGGACTTAAATATACCTTTAACCTACGGAATGACGTTCTATTTCACGATGGTGTTATCTTCAACGCGTATGTTATGAAATATTCACTTGACAGAGTGATTCTTATGAATGATCCCTGGGGTCCTTCTTGGATACTTGCTCGAGTTATTAGAGGAGGATCAACCTATATGGAGCACTTCAATCCTAATTATACCGAAGCACAGGCATATCTTGATTCTGGTGGAGTTGTTGTCATTGATGACTTTACTATTGAAATAAACCTTGCCTCAGCTTATTCACCTTTTCTTACCTCTTTAGCATTTGATGTTGCTAGTGCTGTATCCCCAAAAGCAGTCATTGAAAATCATCCTGCATCGTACACAGAGAACACTGAAGATGATGATCTGGGTATGGTTCCTCTAAATCTTTGGTTCCCATTCCTCACAGATTATTCTAAATTAGGATTGAAAAATAATCAAAATTCACAGGATTCTGGTGTAGTTCCGGGTTCTCATCGTTTTAGTGTGGCCCGTCACGTATGGATGAAAGAACATGCAGTTGGATCTGGTGCCTATAAATTAAAACAAATCACAGAAGGTACAATCCTATTGGAAAAAAACCAAAATTGGTGGGGTACATTTAGTGCACATTCTGTTGAGGAAATCGAAATTCGGTCAGAATTAGATGATACAGTCCGGTTTCAGAATCTAATTGAGGGAACTTCGGATATGGTGTATGTAGAGAAAACAGACGTCCCTAAATTCAGATCTCCAGGAGGTGAATCCCTGTACGAGGATATAACCGTATTGACTGCCCCAACATCAACTACATATTTTCTTGGCATGAATATGAAGGAAAGTCTACCCTCCTCATATCTCAATGAATCTGAAACATCTACTTACGATGCCAGTTCTTTACAACGGTTCGCAACTGGTGTTGAAAAGGCAAGTCAAGATAATCCATTTACCTCACTTACGTTTCGAAGAGCGATGGCAAGTGCTTTTGATTACTCACATCATATAAATGATACATTGAATGGAATAGGCAAGCAAATGGAGGGAATAATTCCAGAAGGAATGCTTGGACATCATGATAATTTAAGAGAGCAGGGATTGTTACCTTCCTATGATTTAAACACAGCTCGAGCATTATTTGAGCAGGTTGGTTGGCAAGGTACGATTAAATTTGTCTATCCCGTGACTAGTGAAGTACTTTCCCTCTTATACTCATCATTAGCAAATTCTATAGTCTTATGCAATGTAGGAATAAGAGTTATCCTCCAACCCTTAGAACCAGCTCAGTACGATGAGGCGGCTTGGTTTCGAGAAATTCCTTTAACCTATTGTGGGTGGGCTGCGGATTATGCAGATCCTGATAATTTCATTACGCCATATCTACATGGAGAATTTGGTGTGTTTGCATCTCGTCTTTCTTATAACAATCCTTCTTTGAACTCTCTTATAGAATCAGCAGCTGTAGAACAAGATTTCGAGACTCGTCAACAAATGTATCAGAATATTGAGGAACAAGCAGCAAATGACTGTATATATATTTACCTTAACCAAAATTTGGAGATCTATGTCTTTCGAGATTGGATACAGAATTATGAAGAAAGTGGTTCCTTAAATCCAATGAGTTGTAGCCCCAATTTTCAACACATCGATAAAATTTATGCTTTTTATGACCGTGATTTAGATGGAATGCCAGATATTTGGGAATTCGATATGGGACTTAATGTTTATGACCCAAGTGATGCAAAAATCGATTTAGACGGCGATTGGGTTAATAATGTTGATGAGTTCCGAGGAGGATCGAATCCGCGTAATTTTTGGAGTTTCCCCATTATTAGCATTAGTATTTTCCATGTTCTTTTCATTTTTATTCTTGCTAATATAGCTTTAGCGTCCCTAATAGCTAAATTTAGAGAAGAAACAGAGAAACGTGATCTCATTGCCCGATTGAAGGCGCCAGATTATGCTACTGCTTTAAAAACTCAAAAACTTGGTTTTGATAATTATATTGCACTCGTCCATAAGGAAACTGAAGCTAAAAATCTCCTTGACAAAGCAAGCACTCTTTATCTTCAATGTGAATTCTTAAAGTCTATTCAGCAATACGAGTCTGCATTAGAAATATTTGAGCTCCTAGAAAATGATAGAATGATTGCTGAAACAACTTTTCGAATGATTCTTCTTCAAAAAGAAACACAAATATTAACGTCTGATAGTCATATCTTAAACCGCTTTCCAAACCCTCCCTATACTGATCAAGTGATTTCGGCTTTTTATCACATGATTCAAGCCTTGGTGGCAGAATCTGAGAAAAACTGGGGTTCAGCAGAAAAAGAATGGAATATTGCACTAAATTATCCCGAGCTGGAAACTGAGTTTCACGTGATTTGTCAAAGTGCATTAGTTGAATCAGAATATAAGACATGGTTAAGTGATCCTTCTCCCTTATCAAAGAAGAGACTCTTGACAATGTTAAATAACTTGCAGGACGACTGTGAGAATAACCAATACTACGCACATCTTTGTCAAGTGTTCTTATTGAGGACGAAAATTGGCATAGCTTCATTCCAGTTTGAAGATGTAGAATATTGGATTAACAAATGCTTAAGAATTGCACAACAAGAGGATATAAAGCTTTACTTTGATTTAGCCACAAAAGAAAATAATAAATTTGAACAACTTCGTAATAACATAACCTCTATACTTAAATTGGAAACTGAACTCACTACAGAAGAACAACAATACCGAGTGGAAGAGTATGTCCGTGAGGCACTAGGTATCAAGAAGAGGCAGAAGAATAATCAGTAAAGAAAGTAACTGAAAATTGTTACAAATTTACATATTATGAACAAAAAGAATCATAACGATGATTTCTCTTCATGTTCAAACCACTTTTTTAATTCACTGGGCGAATATCGCAATAAATTCCGGAAAAACCGATATACTTTAGGATGAGATTTGTAAGATAGATTTAGTTCAGTCCAAGGAGTGTGGATTTTTTTTGCGAGTATGAGGAAAAAAAATCGCTCCTCTTCTAGCATCTGATCTTTTATTGAGGTCATTACAGATTGGCTTACCTTTTTAGCTGTTGGATAAAAACTTGGATCTGATTCATCCCACTCTTCCTCTCTAGAGTCCTCAGTAAACACAAGAGGTTTACAAATAGAGACTGAAATAAAGGATTTAATTCTGGGAATGGACTTTCCAAAGGCCAAAGCTTCATGTGATCCATGAATATAGACTGGTACAACAGGTACTCTTCCATTCGTCTTTAAAACAAGTCGTCCTATCCCTGTTTTAGCCTGCTCAACTAATTCCCGAAGATCATCTACGGGAGTACTTGGTATACGTTTTCCTTGTGGAGCAATTAAAACTGCCAGGTTATTATTTAATAGATGAACTGTATATTCAAGAGCAGGAGTTGAATTCTGTGGATAGACAGGATATGCACCTAAATATTTAAGCAGATAAAAGAACTTATTTTCCTCCATCGCATTGCCATTTGTCATTAATCCACAAGCAGTCCTGTTTCCATAAGGATATACTAAAGCACTTGCAAAAAGAAAGGTATCTAAATGTGAACGATGGTTGAAACAATAGATTACGGGGACACCCTCTGGTAATCTTTTTATATACTTAAGATTCCGAACCTCAAACCGAAAATATAACCGAAAAAACCGAGGAAGCATCAATTTAATAAATTGGTAAAGCATTCGGTGAGGGAAGCTCCAGTCATGTAAGGTGTTATCAGGTATTCTTAGACGCATTATTCTAACCTAATATAACAAAGCTGTGAACGATAAAATTAGCGAATTGTACACATTAAACGAAGCAAATAATCATCTTGAATGCCGCATTCAGCCAAATTTTTAGACTCATCCAATTTTTCTTTGGTATCTGGATGCATTAAGTAAAAATGTTCTTTCAATCGTTCCATATACGAAGGTTGTGGCTCTTTCTTAGCACTTTTCAATACTTCTTGTATTCTAGTAGTTGAAGGATCATCTATTTCAATAGAAAATCGTGATGATTCACGATACTCCTCACCAGAATAGAATCCATTTGTGATGATGATTTTCATCTTATTCTAGTATTGAAATAACTAGATCTTTTTTCTTTATCGGAGATTATTCAATA